>CACEBA010000056.1 GCA_902557585.1 uncultured Pelagibacteraceae bacterium | reverse complement strand
TATTTTTCATTTATAATTAAATAATTTCAATCATGATACCTTACGATAAAAGATCTGGAAAAATATGGTACAATGATGAGCTTGTAGACTGGTCAGACGTTAAACTACATGTTTTAAGTCATGGTTTGCATTACGCAAGCTGTGTTTTTGAGGGAGAAAGAGTTTATGATGGATCCATATTCAAATTAGAGGAACATACCTCTAGGTTTTTTCATTCAGCTAGAAGAATGGGTTTTGATATACCCTATACTGAGGAGCAAATTAATATAGCTTCAAAAAAAATTATTGCTAACCAAAATGTTGAAAATGGATATGTGAGACCAGTTGCTTGGAGAGGTAGTGAGATGATGGCAATATCAGCACAGCAAACAAAAATTCATGTTGCAATTGCAACTTGGGAATGGGGGTCATATTTTGATCCAAAACTTAAAGTGGAAGGAATAAAATTAAATATTTCCAATTGGAGAAGACCAGCACCGAACACAATTCCATGGGATACAAAAGCATCTGGCCTTTATATGATTTGTACATTATCAAAACATGAAGCAGAAAAACAAGGTTATACAGACTCGTTAATGTTAGATCATGAAGGAAATATAGCTGAGGCAACTGGTGCAAATGTTTTTTTTAAGGATAAAAACGGAGAACTTCATACTCCAATTCCAGATTCATTTTTAGATGGAATTACAAGAAGGACAGTAATCGGGATTGCAAGATCGAAAAATATTAAAGTTCATGAGAGGAAAATTAGTCCAGATGAGTTATCAAACTTTGCTGGATGTTTTTTAACAGGTACAGCAGCAGAAGTTACACCAGTTTCATGTATTGCAGAGCATCAGTTTAAAGTTTGTAATACTATAATTGATTTAAATGAGAGCTATCAGTACTTAGTGAGGAAAAAAAAGGCAGCCTAATCTTTACTGTCCTCAGACATTGCATGGTCAATTCCTTTTCGCATATAATCATATCCAGTAAAAAGTGTTAAGGCTGCAGACAGCCATAAAAAAATGATACCAATAGTTTGAGCATTATAATCCTGGAAGTTAATAATCTTGTTTCCCGTGTCTCCTGACAAAAGAAGAGCAATGGAAACCATTTGCAAAACTGTTTTTAGTTTAGCAAGGCTTGAAACTGGAAGTTTAATTTTTCCTTTAGCTAAAAATTCTCTAAGTCCTGAAATTAATATTTCCCTAGTAAGAATAATAATTGCAGCTATAACTTCATAATTTCTGATAGTGCCATCCATCACTAAAAGAATTAAAGCTGTAGCAACTATAATTTTATCAGCTATTGGATCTAATAATTCTCCCAATTTAGATTCTTCGCCCATCATTCTTGCTAACATACCGTCAAGAAAATCTGTAAACGAGGCAATAATAAATAATATTAAAGCAGTTAAATCTCCATAAAATCCAGGTAAATAAAACGCTAAAACAAAAAATGGAACAATAATTATTCGTCCAATTGTAAGAATATTAGGAATTTTTCTAAGCATAATTATTCGTGAAAAAAATTATATATCTTTTTGGCAACTTTTTCCTCAACACCATCAACAGATTTTATTTCATCCAAACTTGCAGACTCAACAGACCTTGCTGATCCAAAATGGTTTAATAATGCCCTTTTTCTTATCGACCCAATCCCTTCAATTTGATCAAGTAGGGATTTGCTTATACCTTTCTTTCTTTTTGCTCTATGAGCGCTTATTGCGAATCTATGAGACTCGTCTCTAATTCTTTGCAGAAAAAATAAAGTTGGGTCATTTTTAGAAAATTTAAACTCTTTTCCATTATGAAAAAAGGTTTCGTCACCACTATTTCTCAATCTGCCCTTTGCAATTGCTACAATTGGAATGTCATGAAGACCAAGTTCATTTAAACTTTCTCTGGCAACTGAATATTGACCTTTTCCTCCATCAACCATTACTAAATCAGGAAAGGTTAAATAGTTATTTTTTTCTTGGACTGCTCTTTTGAATCTTCTATTTAATACTTCACGCATCATTCCATAATCATCTTGTTCATTTTTTTTATGTTTAATATTAAATTTTCTATATCTTTTTTTTATAAAACCCTCATCACCGTAAGTAATCAAAGCTCCAACACTATTAGTACC
>CACEBA010000055.1 GCA_902557585.1 uncultured Pelagibacteraceae bacterium | reverse complement strand
TGCCTTTCAATGTGGTCAGGTGTGATATTAAGAATTACTGAATATTTTGACTTAAAAATTTTACTGTATTCAAGCTGGTAAGAGGATGCCTCAATTACAAAAAAAGTTTTTTTCGTAATTTTTTTTTCTGATAGAATAGGATTACCAATATTTCCGACAAGCCTACTATCTTTTTTTTGATCTCTTAAAACATCATATAAAAGTTTTGCAGTAGTCGATTTTCCATTAGTGCCAGTGATCGTTACACTGTCATTGCTAAAAAATGAGTAAAAAACGTCAAAATCTGTATAAACTTTAGATGAATTTTGCTTTAAGTATTTTGATAATTTACATTTGGAAAAGTCTATACCTGGACTTATTATTATAAAATCAAAATCACATTTAAGTATTTTGGTGAAAGAAAGACTTTTTTTATCAAATCTGAGACTATTTTGAGGGTTATCATCAAATAAGTTTACTTTGGCTTTCTGTCTTAAAAAATTGTAAGTAGATATTCCACTTTTACCTAATCCATAGATTAATATTTTTTTTTTTAAAAAAATATTGTTGATTTTGTTCATTATCTTAACTTTAAAGTCGCTAATCCAATCATTGCTAAAATGATAGAGATGATCCAGAATCTTATAACTACTGTTGACTCAGGCCAACCTTTCTTCTCAAAGTGGTGATGAATTGGTGCCATTCTAAAAATTCGTTTTCCAGTTAGTTTAAAGGAAATAACTTGAACCATCACAGAAACTGCTTCGAGTACAAAAAGTCCACCTGTAATAGCAAGAACAATTTCATGTTTGGTTATTATTCCAACCGCTCCGAGGGATCCTCCTAAGGACAAAGATCCAGTATCTCCCATAAAAATTTTAGCTGGTGGTGCATTGAACCATAGAAAACCTAAACAAGATCCTATGATTGCTCCACAGAAAATTGAGATTTCACCTGTACCTTCAATATACGGTATTTGCAAGTAATCAGAAAAAACAATATTACCAGTTACATAGCTTATAAATGCAAAACATCCTGCAACCAAAATAACTGGAACTGTTGCTAAGCCATCCAAACCATCAGTTAGATTTACTGCATTGGATGCACCGATTAAAACAAAAACAGCAAATGGTATAAAGAACCATCCCAAATTAATAATTAAGTTTTTAAAGAATGGAAAGTATAAGTTTGTTATGTTCTGACTCTCTACATAATAAACAAAAAAACAAACTCCTATAATTGCTAAAATAATCTGAGAAATTATTTTAAATTTTGATGAGACTCCAGAAGAATTACTGTGTTTAATTTTTTTATAATCATCAAAAGCACCTAAAACACCAAACGAAATAGCAATATAAATACAAAAAAGAATATTTATATTTGTTAGGTCCCCCCAGCATAAAACTGAAACTAATAAACCTATTAAAATAATTACACCACCCATTGTTGGCGTTCCAATTTTTTTTACAATGTGCTCTTCGGGCCCATCATCTCGAATAGGATTTAAAATTTTTTGGCTAGAAAAATACTTAATAAAAGGTCCACCAATAATTAGAACAATAGCTAATGATGTAAATAGAGACAATCCAGTTCTAAAAGTGATATATTTAAAAACATTTAAAAAACCAAATGTGTCAACAAAGTTAAGTAAAAATTGATAAAGCATTTAATTTGTACCTTTTAATTCTTTTACTATCTTATTGAAACCTGTCGCATTTGAGGCCTTTATCATTAAGAAATCATCATTATCAAAATTATTTTCAATTAGATCGTTTATTTGCAATTTATTCTTTAAAACTGAACCTTTTTTAAGATTAGAAATTTTATTATATAATAAGAAGATTTCCTTCCCTTTGACAAAAACTTTATCAATATTTGTTCTATTAATTACTGGTGCTATAGATTCATGAAGTTTTTTTGAATGATGCCCCAGCTCCAACATGTCACCAAGTATAAGATACTTTTTAGCGTTTTTTGTTTTGATCCTGTCATAATTTAAAATTGCAGTCTTTAAAGATAATGGATTTGAATTATAACTTTCATCAATCAAATTTATAATTTTTTTATTTACTTTAATTTTGGTTATATCCCCCCTTCCCTCTGGAGTTCTAAAATTTAGAAATATATTTTTATCTAATTTTAAAAT
>CACEBA010000054.1 GCA_902557585.1 uncultured Pelagibacteraceae bacterium | reverse complement strand
TTGAATTAAATTAAAAGTATCTTCAAAATCTTGATTTTCTTCTCCAGGATAGGCTATTATAAAATCACTTGAAAAGTATATCTTTGAATTAATTTCTTTTAACTTATCAAATGTGTTTAAATATTCTTCGACATTATGTTTTCTATTCATTAATTTTAAAATTTTATTAGAGCCACTTTGAACTGGTAAATGAACGAGTGGCATTAACTTCTTAGAAGTTTTATAAACTTCAATGAGATCATCCGTCATATCTTTTGGATGAGAAGTAGTATATCTTACTCTTTTTATTTCTGACAATTTTTCAATATTTACTATCAAGTCTGACAATCTATAACCTTCATTATCGTATGCATTTACATTTTGACCAAGTAAAATTATCTCCTTTACACCATTATCAGCTAAACATTTTGCTTCATCTAAAATTTGTTTAAATGGGCGTGAGTACTCAGGTCCACGTGTATAAGGAACCACACAGAAATGACAAAACTTATCACAACCTTCTTGTATAGTTAAAAAAGATGAAACTTTTTCATCTTTATTTTTAAATTTGCTCAAATATTGAAATTTTGAAACCGCATCAAATTCTGTTTCCTCGATTTTATTCTTTTTTTCATTAAAATTTAAAATTGTATCATTTATTTTATGATAAGCTTGAGGGCCAATTACTAAATCAATATAGGGCTCTCTTTTAATCATTTCTTCATTTTCTGCTTGTGCCACACATCCCGCAATAATCACCAGTGGTTTTTTTTTATATCTAAATGTTTTTTTTACTCTACCAATTTCATGATAAACTTTTTCTTTTGCTTTATCTCTTATATGAATAAATAGCAATTTGCTTCCTCATAAATATCAGTTTTTTCATAACCAATTTTTTTAATTGAGTCATAAATCCTATTTGAATCATACTCATTCATTTGACATCCAAATGTTTTAATAAATATTTTTTTTTTACCTTTTAAATTATTTAAGTTTTGCTGAATCATCATCAATTTTTGCGTTAAAAGAAACAGATCTTCTCTCTTCTGAAGTATCTGAAAAAGGATATACTGTATGCATCATGTAGCTTGGAAAAAAGTAGAAATCACCAGGCTTAGGGGTGATAACATATGTTGGCGTGCAAGCAAATTTTTTTGATCCATCAATTAAAACTAATTTGCCATTATGGTTAAAATTTTTTTCTTTTTGATATGTTTCACCCATATTATCTGGAACTTTAAGATAACCTACACCTGAGATTTGGCCAGTATGATAATGAATTGGATTATATTCATTTTTAAACTGTCTAACAATCCAAGATGCAACAAGATCAAATTTTTTTAGTGAAATATTGTGTTCATCTAATAACCATTTTTGACATGACTTTCCTAGGAATTCAGGCCATTTAATTTTTTTCATGAATTCAATATCTAATCTAAATTCGTTGGTAACGTTTCCTGCTAAGTTTTTGCCATGATTAAGTTTATTCATTTCTGCTGTGTCATTGATAATATCATCAACATATTTATTCATTTCAATGATAATATTTTCAGGAATAATTGTCTTTACAATTGAAGGTCCAAATGGTTTTAATATTTGAAAACTCACTCTATTTTTTTTTTACTCCATACAATTCAAGTTTATGGTCAACTAAAGTATATCCGTATTTTTCAGCGACTTTTTTTTGAAGTATTTCGATTTCATTGTCTACAAACTCAATAATTTCTCCAGACTTTACATCAATTAAATGATCGTGATGTCCCTCATTTAGCTCCTCATATCTGGCTTTGCCTCCTTTGAATTCATGCTTTGTTAAAATACCAGACTCTTCAAACAACTTTACTGTTCTATAAACTGTTGCAATGCTGATTTTGGGATCAATTTTAGAAACTCTATTGTACAACTCATCAACGTCAGGATGATCTGATGACTGAGACATAACCTGGGCAATCACTCTTCTTTGGTCGGTTAATTTTACTCCTTTTGATTTACATTTTTGCTCAATTGTTTCTGACATTATGTAATTCTAACTTAAATAAAGAGGATTAATCAAATTTTTTTTAATTTTAAATTTGTCACACAAATAAGGTATATTTTCATATTTTACATCAATTTCTCCCTGAAAATCCTTAAAACTGTAGCAATAATAATCAATTTTTTTTGAA
>CACEBA010000053.1 GCA_902557585.1 uncultured Pelagibacteraceae bacterium | reverse complement strand
CTATTGTAATTTTAGAGTCATTTTTAGTTGATGAAATTCCAGTTATTATTTGGTCGCTAAATGATTTTTTAGAATTTGTAATTAAAGTTCCCGGTTTAAATTTAAAAGAAGATTTAACTTTAATATCTATTTTATTAAGTTTTGCATCCTGTATAGAAGTTGGTTGCATAACTTTTGAACCCAATGATGCCATTTCAAGCATCTCGTCGTAAGAAATTTTTTTAATTTTTTTTGCTTTTTTGTGCTGTCGTGGATCAGTAGTATAAATACCTTCTACATCAGTAAAGATTATGCATTCATCAGCTTTAATATATTTAGCTAACATTATTGCTGTTGCATCAGATCCACTTCTTCCAATGGTGGTTATTCTATAATTTTTATTGACACCCTGAAAACCAGTAACTACTGGAATGCCACCAGTTTTTATAAATTTAAATAAACCCTTAATATTAATTTTATTTATTCGAGCACCTGAATAATTTCCCTCCGTAATAATGGGTAGCTGCCAAGACAACCAAGATCTTGATTTTAATCCGATATGTTTCAATCTTCCTGCTATAAGCGCACATGAAACTTGTTCTCCAGTAGATAATAGTGCGTCATATTCTGCTAAATCGAAATTATTACTAATTGACTTCGATTTATTTACCAGTTCATTAGTAACTCCACTCATAGCTGAAGAAATTACAACCACTCTATATTTTTTCTTTTTATAAGAAGCTATAATTTTACATACTTTTTTAATTCTATCGATGCTACCAACAGAAGTTCCACCAAATTTAAGTACTACAGTTTTCATGATCAGTTGAATAATAATTATTTAATTTATATTTGATAAAATACATCTTAATTGCTATGTCAACTAATTATCTTGCATGAATAGTGTAAATAAAAAAGAAATAGAAAAATTTTCGAATATGGCGGATGAATGGTGGGATCCCCATGGCAAATTTAAACCTTTGCATAAATTCAATCCGATACGTATTAAATATATCAAAGAAAATATAATTAACCAATTTAACACGAAAAATAAAAATAAACCTTTATCCGGAATTAATATTTTAGATATTGGTTGTGGTGGAGGATTACTTTCTGAGCCAATGTGTAGATTAGGTGCTAACGTTACAGGAATCGATGCTTCTATAAAAAATATTAAAACTGCAAAATTTCACGCAAAAAAAAATGGGCTTAAAATTAATTATATCTGTTCATCTCCTGAAAAATTAAAAAATAGTAAGAAATTTGATGTTATACTTAATATGGAAATTGTTGAACATGTTGAAGATATTTCTTTCTTTTTAAAATCATGTTCTAACCTTCTAAAAAAAAATGGATTAATGTTTGTTGCAACAATTAATAAAACTTTAAAATCTTATGTATTTGCTATTGTTGGAGCAGAATATATTTTAAGATGGTTGCCAATAGGAACCCACGAGTGGGAAAAATTTGTTAATCCAGAAGATCTTAAAAAAATTTTAGCCAAAAACAATTTATCTTTAAAAAAATTAGATGGAATGCATTTTAATATAATTAAAGATGAGTGGGGGATTTCAAAAGACTTATCTGTTAATTATATTGCAAAATTTTTAAAAGGTTAATTATCTTTGTCTTCTATCCAGGGTATTACTTGGGTGTCAATTCCTTCTTCTTTTAACTCTTTAAGATCTTGATTGGATACACTTCCATAAATGCCTTTTGACTTTTTTTTGTTATTGTAATGAATTGATCTTGCTTCGTGAGCAAAATTATCTCCAACATATTGAAAGTTGTTCTTAATAAACTTTTGATAACTTTTAATAGTTTTTTTTATTTTTTTATATTTTGCTGCATCGAGTTTTATTTCTGATTTAAGTTTCGTATTAATTAATTGAGGCGCCATCAAAGTTTTATCTACTTTTGTTGAATTACAATTATGACAAGTCAGAAATTTTCTTTTTTTAAGCTTTTCATACTCACTTGATGATGCAAACCAGCTATCAAATTGTATTTCGCAGTCTTTACATATGAGTTTATACTTTATCATCAATTATAAATAACTATTAGATAAAAATTTTCAATATGCTTTAACTTCTATAATCTGCATTTATTTCAATATATTTTTTTGTAAAATCCATCGTATATGCAGTAAAATTTTTTTTTCCTGTAAAAACCTCAAC
>CACEBA010000052.1 GCA_902557585.1 uncultured Pelagibacteraceae bacterium | reverse complement strand
CGTTAAATACAGTACTAAAGAAGTAAAAATTAAATGGTATCAAGATGGAACTTTAAATGCTTCTGCAAACTGTATCGATAGACATTTAAAAGACAAAAAAGATAAAACTGCAATTATTTGGGTTGGCGATGATCCAAAAGATAGTCAAAAAATAACTTACAAACAATTACACCAAAAAGTTTCAAAGGCTGCAAATGGTTTGAAAAAACTTGGAATTAAAAAAGGTGATCGAGTAACAATTTATTTAACCATGATCCCAGAGCTTGCAATTTTAATGCTGGCATGTGTTAGAATCGGTGCGGTTCATTCAATAATATTTGGTGGTTTTTCTGCAGAATCGATTTCTGGGAGAGTTAATGATTGTGAGTCCGAATATATAATTACTGCTGATGAAGGTGTTAGAGGTGGAAAAACTATTCCATTAAAATATACAACTGATGAGGCTTTAACAAGTTGTCCAAATGTAAAAAAATGTATTGTTGTTAAACGAACTGGAAATTACATAAATTGGAATGAAGAAAGAGATGTTTGGTATCATGATTTAATTAAAGATGTTCCTAATCATTGTGAGCCTGAAGAAATGAACGCTGAAGATCCGTTATTTATTTTATATACTTCAGGTTCAACTGGTAAACCAAAAGGAGTTCTTCATACTACTGGTGGGTATATGGTTTATGCATCAATGACCCATCAATATATTTTTAACTATAAACCAAAAGATATTTATTGGTGTACTGCTGATATTGGATGGGTAACTGGACATAGTTATATTATATATGGACCTCTTGCTAATGGTGCAACTACAATAATGTTTGAGGGAATTCCTAATTATCCTGACACTTCAAGATGGTGGCAGATAGTTGATAAATATAAAGTTAATATTTTCTACACCGCTCCCACAGCAATAAGAGCTTTGATGCGTGAGGGTGATAAACCGGTTAAAAAAACCTCTAGAAAATCGTTAAAATTACTTGGCACTGTTGGTGAACCAATTAATCCTGAAGCTTGGATGTGGTATTACAAAACAGTTGGGAACTCTAAGAGCCCAATTGTAGATACTTGGTGGCAAACTGAGACTGGGGGAATACTGATAGCTCCTCAAACAGGAGCCATCCCATTAAAACCTGGTTCGGCAACAAAACCTTTCTATGGAATAAAGCCTGTCATCGTTGATAAAAACGGAAAAGAGATAAAAGGCGCAGGAGAAGGAAGACTTTGTATTGCTCAATCATGGCCAGGTCAAATGAGAACTGTTTATGGAGATCATCAAAGATTTATCGACACATATTTTTCTCAGTTTAATGGAAAATATTTTACTGGTGATGGATGCAGGAGAGATAAAGATGGATATTACTGGATCACTGGACGGGTTGATGATGTAATTATTGTATCTGGACACAATTTGGGTACAGCCGAAATTGAAAGTGCATTTGTTGCTCATCCAAAAGTTGCTGAAGCAGCGGTAGTTGGTTACCCACATGATATTAAAGGAAACGGTCTATATTGTTATGTCACTTTAAATGCAGGTGAAACGGAAACTGGAGATCTTGAAAGAGATTTAAAACTTTGGGTCAGAAAACAAATTGGACCACTTGCAACTCCTGACTTGATACATTTTACACCGGGTCTTCCAAAAACTAGATCAGGTAAAATAATGAGAAGAATTTTAAGAAAAATCGCTGCAAACGAACATGGACAATTAGGTGATACCACTACTTTAGCTGATCCGAGCGTTGTTGATAGTTTAGTTGATAATAGAAAAAATATTTAAAACTGAATTAAGTTTTGAAATTCTTGTTTGATAACATCCCACTTTAGTATCATAGAGTTTAAGACAATTTTACGATCTAAGGTTTTTAATTCCTCAGCGATTGGTGCCCATTTATATAATGAGAGTGCACTTGGATTAAATGGTAAATCTGTATAATAAGTATCCCAATTAATATTTTGAAATCTACTATCAAAATCTAGTCTAGCTTGGTCAACAATATCTAATGGCATTTTATTGGAAATTTCATCGTCTAATATTTTATTAAAAATCTCTTTTGCCTTATCGGTATCTCGAAAATTAAAATTTACCCTCAAATAAGAGAAAGTAAAAAACGATAAATCTTGAAGTGCTACAGAATAAATGTTCCATTTAGCAAGATTGACGGATCCCATGAATTCATCATTATCAAAATGGAGGACATATCTTGTTCCCATTCGAGTTTTTAAATAATTATATAAAGTTACTTGCGTAACCCA
>CACEBA010000051.1 GCA_902557585.1 uncultured Pelagibacteraceae bacterium | reverse complement strand
ATATCCATAGATAAATTGAAATTAAAAAATTCACTATTGTTGTGAATATAGCTACATATTTTGCTGTTAAATTATTTCCATCTTTACCTTTAGTAAAAAATAAAAAAATTGCTCCAACAATTGGTAACAATATTAAAGATGATAGAATGGGAAAATTCATTATCTAACTATTAAAAAGGTTAAAAAAGCAGAAAAACCTACAAGCATTACGAATGCATATTGATAAATAAATCCACTTTGAAATTTATTTGCTTTAATTGAGCATTTTTTTATAAAAGATGATATTCCGTCAGGGCCAAATCCATCAATTATTGTGCCATCAAAAAATTTCCACAAAAATAAACCTAAACGTTTTGATGATTTAATAAACAAAACCTCATACAATTCATCGAAGTACCATTTATTAAGTAAAAACTTATATAAAGGTTTATTCAACGATACTATTCCACTTGGAATTTTTTTATTTCTAACAAATAGATAATAGGCAATAGGAATTGATATTGTTACTAAGCAAGGCGTTAAAAGTAAAAACCATGTAGGTGGATGATCAGTGCTTAAAGGTTCTAAAAACTTTATAGACTCTGCCCAAAAATAATTTTCACCCCCATTACCAATAAAAAATCCTTTAAATAAAACACCAGCAAAAATTGCACCTATAGAAAGAATAAATAAAGGAATAAGCATTACGATTGGGGATTCGTGAGTTTCCTCTATTTTAATTTCTTTATTGTTATATTCTCCGTGGAAAGTCTTAAATATTAATCTCCAAGAATATATTGATGTTAAAAGTGCTGTTAGTATCCCTACACCAGCTGCGTAGTAACCTGTTGTATTGCCCTTAAGATATGCAAATTCTATAATTGCATCTTTTGAGTAAAAACCTGATAAGAAAGGAAAACCAGTCAATGCTAGTGTGCCAATGATCATTAAAGCATAAGTGTAAGGCAATTTTTTCCAAACACCGCCCATTTTATTAATATCTTGTTCATCTTTAAAAGCATGAATGACAGAGCCAGATCCTAAAAAAAGTAAAGCTTTGAAAAAAGCATGAGTAAATAAATGAAACATTGCAACGTTGTACGCACCAACCCCAGCTGCAAAAAACATATATCCTAATTGGCTACATGTAGAATATGCAATAATTTTTTTTATATCGGTTTGAACTAAAGCTACTGTTGCTGCAAAGAAGGCTGTTGTCATACCAACAATAGTTATTAAATTTAATATTAACGGCGAGTATTCATAAATAGGTGAACACCTTACTACTAGAAATACACCTGCAGTTACCATGGTAGCTGCGTGTATTAATGCAGATACTGGTGTTGGCCCTTCCATTGCATCTGGTAACCAAGTATGTAATAAAATTTGAGCAGACTTTCCCATTGCACCAATAAATAAAAGTAAGCAAATCAAATCTATTGATTTTATTTCAAATCCTAGAAATAATAATTTTTTATCAATAACTGTAGGTATTTGTTGAAAGACCTCAGAATAATTTACTGTACCAAATAAATAAAATATTAAAAAGATTCCTAAAGCAAAACCGAAATCTCCTACTCTATTTACGACGAATGCTTTTATTGCTGCTGCATTAGCGCTTTCTTTTTTAAACCAAAAACCAATTAAGAAATATGAACATAAACCTACTCCCTCCCATCCAAAAAATAATTGAACAAAATTATCTGAAGTTACAAGCATTAACATTGCAAATGTAAATAAAGATAAATATGCCATAAATCTTGGTTTATGGGGGTCGTGAGACATGTAACCAATTGAATAAATATGAACTAAAGAAGATATTGAAGTAACAACAACCAGCATTACAGCTGATAAAGGATCTATTAACATTGACCAGTTCACATTTAAAGAACCTGAATTGATCCACGTAGCAATCACTATGTTTTCTTCATATTGATTAGCAATTACTTGATATAAAACATAAATGGATAATACGGCTGAAATTGAAACTAAAGCACTCGTAAGTATTTCTGAATTTCTGTCCCCAATAAATTTACCAAAGAAACCTGATATTATTGAAGCGATCAACGGAAGGAATATAATTGAAAGTTCCATCCTTATCCTTTCAGCTCATCTATATGCTCAACTCTAATTGTTCCTGAATTACGATAATAAACAACAATAATGGCAAGTCCTATTGCTGCCTCAGCTGCGGCTACAGTTAGGATAAATAACGTAAATACCTGACCAGTTAAATCTCCTAGAAAAATTGAAAAAGAGACTAAATTGATATTAACAGCTAATAATATTAATTCGATACTCATCAAAATAACAATGATATTTTTTCTATTTAAAAATATACCAATAA
>CACEBA010000050.1 GCA_902557585.1 uncultured Pelagibacteraceae bacterium | reverse complement strand
AATTCCTTAAATTTAGCAAAAAGAGCCATTAAAGCAAAAGCAAATTATTTAGCATTTGGAGCTTTTTATAGTTCTAAAACTAAAAGAACCAATCATTTAGCTAATATTAAAATTTTAAACAAAGTTAAAAAAATTACTAAAATACCAATTGTAGCTATTGGAGGGATTAATTCAGAAAATTATAAAAATCTGTTATTGAACAATGCAAATTTTTTAGCTATTTCAGGCTACATCTGGAATAATACAAAATACAAACCCTTAGAAGCTTTAGAGAGATTAAAATGAAAATTAACGCTGGTGAAATAAGAGTTGGAATGCTTTTAGAGTATAAGAATGATTTATGGCAAGTTTTGAAAACGCAGCATGTTAAACCGGGTAAAGGGGGTGCTTTCGCACAAGTTGAAATGAAAAGTGTAGGAAAAAACACAAAGTTAAATGAAAGATTTAGATCAAGTGAAACTGTTGAAAAAGCCTCGTTAGAGGAAACAAAATTTAATTATCTATATGAGGACGAACATTATTATTTTTTTATGAACCCAAAAGATTTTGAGCAAGTCGAAATTAAAAAAAATTTGATTGGAGATCAAGGTAAACTTTTGTCAGAAAATCTTGAAGTTTCTGTAAATTTTTATAATGAAAATCCAATTTCAGTTGAGCTACCTAACCAGATAAAATGTAAAATAAAAATCACTGATGCAGCTTTAAAAGGACAAACAGTTTCATCATCATACAAACCTGCAACTCTTGATAATGGATTAAATATTCAAGTACCGCCATTTATTGAGTCAGGAGATGAGGTAATAATAGATACAAGAAATTTAGAATACATAAAAAAAATTTAATTATATGATTTCAATATCATCAAATCTTAATGTTATGATAAAGGCTGCAGAGAAAGCATCTAAGTTGGTTATTAGAGATTTTGGAGAGGTTGAAAAATTACAAGTATCTAAAAAAGGTCCCAGAGATTTTGTTACTAAGACAGATAAACGCGTCGAAAATATTATTATAGAGGAACTTAGTAAAACAAAAAAAAATTATTCTTTCCTCTCAGAGGAAATTGGGAAAATAAATAATAAAGACAAAGATAATATCTGGATCATTGATCCAATTGATGGAACTACAAACTTCCTTCATGGTATTCCTCACTTTGCAATTTGTATTGCATTGCAATCTAAAAAAGAGATAATCAGTGGGTTGATATTTGATCCAATCAAAGATGAAATGTTTTTTGCAGAGAAAAATAAAGGATCCTATTTAAACAATCAAAGAATGAGAGTTTCAAAAAAAAATATTCTTGAAGATTGTTTATTTTCAAGTAATCATGAGGGAGTAAAATTTAGTTCTTTTAATATGCGATATACGGGTTGTGCAGCTCTAGATCTAGCATACGTAGCAGCTGGAAGACTAGATGGTTTTTTTTATAATAGTATTAATCTTTGGGATGTAGCAGCAGGATCACTTATGGTGCGAGAAGCCGGAGGGGTAGTAAATGATATATATAAGTTTGATAACAATTCTATCGATATTAGGGCTTCAAATGATGGAATTAACGACATAATGCTAAAAAAATTAGAGAACTTTTAATTGTGTTCTAAATTTCTTTTGTTATAAGTCTCGTTATGAAAAAGGACATACACCCTAACTATCATACTATTAAAGTGGAAATGACTGATGGAACTCAATTTGAGACTAAGTCTACATGGGGTTCTGAGGGTGATTTATTAAAGTTAGAAATTGACCCAAAATCTCATTCAGCCTGGACAGGTGGAAAACAAAAATTAATGGATAAGGGTAGAATAAGCAAATTTAATAAAAAATTCCAAAATTTTAAATCAGAACAGAAAAATTAAATGTCAAATGCACCTTTAATGCCAATGGCTACAGCTGTTTGGTTAGTTGAAAATACAACTTTAACTTTCAAGCAAATTGCAAATTTTTGTAAGTTGCATGAAGTAGAAATTCAAGGAATAGCTGACGGTGAAGTAGCAAAAGGTATTAAAGCTTACAACCCTATTATATCAGGTCAACTTTCTAGAGAAGAAATTGAATTATCTTCTAAAGATGAAAACAGACCTTTAGAAATTAAAAGTAGTGATATTGAAATATCAAATTCTGAAAAAAAGATTAAAAAATATGTTCCACTTTCCAAAAGACAAGATAAACCAGATTCTGCTTTATGGCTTTTAAAACAACACAACATGCTTAAAGACTCTCAAATTGCAAAATTAGTTGGCATTACAAAAAACTCAGTTACTTCAATAAGAAATAAAAGTTATTGGAATTACAATAATCTTAATCCAAAAGACCCCGTTGCATTAAATTTATTCACTC
>CACEBA010000049.1 GCA_902557585.1 uncultured Pelagibacteraceae bacterium | reverse complement strand
CATACTATGATCGGTGTCATATTTTTCTTTTTCTTTATCAAAATAAATTATTTTAATAATTCTTAGATAATAAAAGGCAGCGATCACTGTTGAAAGTAATCCTACTATAGCTAAAAAATACATAGATTGTTCGATTACAGCTTTAAAAACATAAAATTTTGCAAAAAACCCAGCTAACGGTGGAATACCTGCAAGTGAAAATAATATTATAAGTAATGACAATGATAGTAATGGATGGTTTTTTGACAGACCTGAAAGATCATCTAAGCTCTCATAATATTGATCTTTTCTTTTTAACATCAACAAGCATGAAAACAAAGCTAGGTTCATTATCACATATATAGAGATATAAATTATCGAACTCTGAATCCCATCGTTTGATCCTGTGGCTAAACCAGCTAATGTATACCCAATATGTCCAATTGAGCTATAAGCTATAAGCCTTTTGATGTTTGTTTGACCTATTGCAGCAATAGCTCCAAAAATCATAGAAGCGATTGATAGAAAGACAATGATCATTTGCCATTGTTCTAATAAATTTAAAAAAGGAACATATAAAAATCTTATAAAGACTGTGAGTGCTGCAATTTTAGGCACCATTGTAAAGAAAAGAGTTACAGTTGTTGGGGATCCTTCGTAAACGTCAGGTGCCCACATATGAAATGGAACTGCAGAAATTTTAAATGCTAGTCCAACTAAAATAAAAACTATTCCAAAAGTTAGAGCATATTCATTTGAGTTAAGTTGATTTGCTATTACATCAAAATTTGTTGATCCAGAAAATCCATAAATTAAAGAACAACCGTATAACAGTAAACCCGAAGATAAAGCACTTAGAACAAAATATTTTAATCCAGCTTCAGATGATTTCAATTGATCTCTATTAAAAGTTGCTAAAACATATAAAGCAAGAGATTGTAATTCTAGTCCCATATAAAAAACCATTAAATCATTTGAACTAATCATGATCATCATTCCCAATACAGAGCTTAATATCAATATAGGATATTCAATTTTAAAAATTTTAAATGTTTTGAGATAACTTGACGAAATCACTAAAACTAAAAAACCACCAATAAGTGTAATGATTTTCATAAGTGAGGCCAAATGATCAATAACCATACTTCCATTAAATAATGTAATTCTTTCCACTGAAAAAGTTTCATTAATAGCAAAAATTGTTGCAATTAAAAATGTCAGTAAAGAAAGATTAAAAGTTAGTTGTGAACTATTCTTTTTAAAAACACCTAGGATCAATAAGAACATTATAGATATAGAGACAAATATTTCAGGTAATAGTAAATTAAGATTATACATACTACTTGCTTGCTATATTTAAATTATGCATGTTGATTAAATCTGAAACAGAAACTTCTATTGTGTTGAATAATGGTTCTGGATAAAATCCAAAAAATAATGTTGGAACCGCTAAACATGATAATATTAAATACTCTGATCTGTTTAAATCCAACATTTGTTTCAAATCTTCATTAACTAATTTTCCAAAAACAACTCTTTTATAAAGCCACAGCATATATGCGGCACCTAAAATTACTCCAAAGCTCGCGATAACTGCTACTAAAAAATTATCCTTGAAGGCTCCCATTAAAATTAAAAATTCTCCAATAAATCCAAATGTCCCAGGTAAACCAAGAGCCGCTAATGTAAATAACATAAATAAAATAGAGTACTTCGGTATTATTGTGACTATACCACCATATGATTTAATTAATCTTGAATGCATTCTATCATACACAACACCAACACATAAGAAAAGAGCAGCTGAAACAAGTCCATGACTTAGCATCTGAATTATACTGCCTTCAATGCCTTGTTGTTGTAATGTAAAAATTCCTAAAGTAACAAATCCCATGTGTGCAACTGATGAATAAGCAATGAGCTTTTTCATATCCTCTTGCATCAGGGCTATTAGAGAAGTAAAAATAATAGCTATTACACTCAAAGTATAAACTAAAGGTGTAAAAACTTCCGAAGCAACAGGAAAGAGTCCAAGAGAAAATCGAATAAAACCATAGCCAGCCATTTTGAGCAATATTGCAGCCAAAAGAACAGATCCTGCAGTTGGAGCTTCTACATGCGCATCTGGTAACCATGTGTGAACTGGCCACATTGGCGTTTTAACAGCAAAAGAGCTAAAGAAAGCAAGCCATAAAAGATTTTGGTATTTTACATCAATGCCTAGCTCGTAAAGTTTAATTACATCAGTAGTCCCCGATATCCAGTAGATAGAGATTATTGCAACCAACATCAAAACGGATCCTAGCAATGTGTATAGAAAAAATTTGAATGCTGAATAAACTCTTTTTGGACCTCCCCAAATACCTATTATTAAAAACATTGGAATTAATCCAGCCTCAAAGA
>CACEBA010000048.1 GCA_902557585.1 uncultured Pelagibacteraceae bacterium | reverse complement strand
TAAAATTGTATCATCTGATTTAAACTTAAATTCAGTATAAGATATGGATCCCTTGGTTGTCATTAAAACAATTCTCTGATTCTGCTTTTTCTCAAAAAATTTCTGAGAGCTTTGATAAAATTTGATCTGTTCAAGGTCCATGTAGTCCATGACAACTCTCTTAAACCTTTTATCTGACAGAAGAAAACCACATGGCTCAATAATTTCCAGTTTTGCACCTAAACAAGCACAAGTTCTTATTATTGCTGCAGTATTTTGTGGAATATCAGGCTCATATAATGCAATTTTTGGCCCTGAAATGGTTGAATTATGTGTCATTCTATCAGTAGTAAAATTAATATTTTATATTATATGAATTCGTATATTAAGTAATTTAAATCAAAACAGACAATATAAACAGTTACTAATCGTGTCAGATAAAAAACCAGAAAGAAGAGATTTCTTATTTACAGCCTCTTATGCTGTCGGAGCTGTTGGAGTTGCAGCAGTAGTTTGGCCATTAGTGGACCAAATGAACCCTGATGCGTCTGTAAAAGCGTTAGCTAGTACTGAAGTTGACGTTAGTTCTTTAAAGCCAGGAAATACAATTACCGTGCTTTGGAGAGGAAAACCAGTTTTTATAAGAAGACGAACCCAGGAAGAAATAGCCGAGGCAAGGTCTGTTAAAATGGAAGATTTGATACACCCAGAAAAGGATGAAGACAGAGCAAAAAATCCTGAATGGCTAGTGATGTTAGGTGTATGTACTCATCTAGGATGTGTGCCTTTAAATGATAAAGGAGACTATGATGGATGGTTTTGTCCTTGTCATGGTTCACATTATGATACATCTGGAAGAATAAGAAAAGGCCCAGCGCCATGGAACATGGAAGTTCCAAAATATGAATTTGTTAACGCTAACACAATTAAAATTGGATAAAATATATGAGTGATCACGAATACACACCAAAGTCAAAAGCGGGTAAATGGTTTAATGATAGATTGCCATTACTTACTTTGGCAAATCACTTAACTGATTATCCAACGCCAAAAAATTTAAACTACTGGTGGACATTTGGTGGAATTTTAACATTTTGTTTAATTACTCAAATTATAACAGGTTTAACTTTAGCGATGCATTACATCGCTCATGCTGATATGGCATTTGAAAGTGTATGGAAAATTTCCAAAAAATTTCAGAAAAATATTCTAGGTGCTAAAAAAGATCCAAATTTTTGGGCATCAGGAATATCTATTGTAATGCATATGCAAAATCCACATATACCTGCAATGCATTTTAATACGAGGTTCATTTGTACAAAAGAAAATTGGTTTGGAGGCGGCATGGATGTTACGCCGACCATTAAAGATAAAAATGAAAAAAAAAATTTTCATAAAAGATTAAAGCTTATGTGTGATCAACATGATAAAAAATATTATTCTAAGTATAAAAAATGGTGTGATGAATATTTTTACTTACCACATAGAGATGAGGCAAGGGGAATAGGTGGTATTTTTTTTGATTATAAAAAAGATAACTTTGAAAAAGATTTTAAATTTGTTAGGGATGTGGGTGTAACATTTCAAATGTTATTTAATAATATTGTAAGAAAAAAAGTTTCTAAAAAATGGACTTTAAAAGAAAAGGAAAAACAATATATTAAGAGAGGTCGTTATGCAGAATTTAACTTACTGTATGACAGGGGAACAAAATTTGGACTTCAAACTGGTGGTAATGTGGAGGGAATACTAATGTCCTTACCTCCAATTGCAAAATGGAAATAAAAAATGGATAAAGAACCAATTACACTAAATGGCCTAAATAAGTTAAAAGAAGAATTAATTTATTTAAAGGAAAAAAAAAGACCTCAAATAGTAGCAGCAATTGCAGAAGCTAGATCTCACGGAGATTTAAAAGAAAATGCCGAGTATCATGCTGCAAAAGAGGAGCAATCACACAGTGAAGGAAGAATAACAGAAATCAACGACATAATTGCCCGAGCAAATGTAATTGATGTAACTAAATTAAATAATGATGGTAAAGTAATTTTTGGTTCTACTGTTTATCTTGAAGATTTAGATACAGGAGAAAAAATAAATTATAAAATTGTTGGTAAAGATGAGGCTGACTTAAAACAAAAATTGATTTTTTTTCAATCTCCTATCAGCAAAGGTTTAATTGGAAAAAATAAAAAAGATTTAGTTGAAATTACTACTCCTTCAGGAATGAAAAATTTTGAGATTAAAGACGTAAAATATATTTAACCCTCAGCAATTTTTTGAACCTGTTTATCTGAAATTTGAAAACCGTTTTGAACCCAAATTTCTTCTATCATCTTCAATTTATTTCCTAAAACTTTGCCTTCAGGGATATTGTACTTTGACATAAGAATATTAGCTCCAACAGGTAAGGCTGGCAA
>CACEBA010000047.1 GCA_902557585.1 uncultured Pelagibacteraceae bacterium | reverse complement strand
TAATTATTTCAGATTCTTTTGGTAATGATCTTAAGCACTTTAGAATTATTTTACCTGGATAAAATGTTGGAATTATTACAGTTAATTTTGAAAACGAACTCATCTAACTATCTTTACTTATCTTTAGTACGCCTATAAATGCTTCCTGAGGTATTTCTACCCGTCCAAACTGTTTTGAACGAGCCTTACCTTTTTTTTGTTTTTCAAGAAGCTTTCTTTTTCTATCTGTCGCTCCACCACCATGAATTTTAGTTAAAACATCTTTTTTAAAACCTTTAATAGTTTCCCTGGCTATTATTTTACCACCTATCGCAGCCTGAACCGGTATCATAAAATTATGTCTAGGAATTAAATCTTTTAGTTTTTCACAAACCTCTCTTCCTGTTCTTTGGGCAAAATCTTTATGGATCATCATTGCTAATGCGTCTACTGGTTCTGCATTAACTAAAATTCCTAGTTTTACTAAATCACCTTCTCTATGTTCGATAATTTCATAATCAAAACTAGCATATCCACTTGTCATAGATTTAAGACGATCGTTGAAATCAAAAACTACTTCATTGAGTGGTAGTTCATAGTTTACGACTGCTCTATTTCCTGAATAAGTAAGATTTGTTTGTATTCCTCTTTTGTCCTGGCACATTTTAATTATAGATCCCAAATACTGATCTGGAGTTATAATTGTTGCTTTAATCCAAGGTTCTTCGATATATTTAATTAATGTTGGATCTGGTAAACTGGATGGATTTTGTAAATTAACTATTTTTTCATTATTTAAATAAACTTTATAAACAACTCCAGGAGTTGTAGTTAACAAGTTTACATCAAATTCTCTCTCAAGTCTTTCTGTCACAATTTCAAGGTGTAATAATCCTAAAAAACCACATCTAAATCCTAACCCTAATGCTGAAGATGACTCCGGTTCAAATGAAAAGCTTGCATCGTTTAATTGTAGTTTAGCTAATCCATCTTTAAGTTTTTGATACTCTGAACTATCAACTGGAAATAAACCACAAAATACAACTGGTTTGCTAGGTTTAAATCCTGGCAAAACATCTTTTAGAGGTTTCGTTGAATCACAAATTGTATCACCAACTTTCGTCTCCGAAAGAACTTTTATTCCAGTAGTTATAAATCCAATTTCCCCAGTACTTAACTCATTTACATCCATCGGTTTCGGTGTAAAAACTCCAACTTTTTCAACAATATATTCTTGATTAGTTGACATCATTTTAATTTTCATATTTTTTGACAATTTGCCATCAATCACTCTAACCAAAATTACCACACCCAAGTAAGTGTCATACCAGCTATCCACTAGTAAACATTTTAAGTCTGATGCACTATCTCCTTTTGGGGGTGGGAGAGTAGATATTATTTGTTCTAAAATATCTTCAATACCTTCGCCAGTTTTACCAGAACATGGAATAGCATTATCAGTATCGATCCCAATAACATCTTCTATTTGTTTTTTTGTTTTTTCTAAATCAGATGCAGGTAAATCTACTTTATTTAATACTGGAACAATTTCATGATTAGTATCTAATGCTTGATATACATTTGCTAACGTCTGGGCTTCAACACCTTGTGTACTATCGACAATAAGAATTGAACCTTCGCATGCATAAAGAGACCTGCTAACCTCGTAACTAAAATCTACGTGACCTGGGGTATCTATAATATTTAAAATGTATTTTTTACCATCTTTAGCTTTATAATTTAGTTTTACAGTTTGAGCTTTAATAGTTATTCCTCTTTCTCGTTCAATATCCATCGAATCAAGAACCTGGGCTTTCATCTCTCTTTCTGTTAATCCTCCACAGCTATGAATTATTCTGTCAGCAATTGTAGATTTTCCATGATCAATATGTGCAATAATTGCAAAATTTCTTATATTATCAATTTCACTGGACATTTAGGATCTAATTTTTGCACCTGATTTATTCTCAACAGTTGAAATTATTAATTTATTAATTTTTTCAAGATCGCTTTCTTCTAATGTCTTTTCTGAGGATTGAATGGTTACATTGAGGGCTATAGATTTTTTATCTTTAGGAATGTTTTCACCTTCATAAACATCGAAAATTTTAACTGATTTAATCAGATTTTGATCTATTGAGGATATAATTTCTATTAAATCTTGTGCTTTAAAACGTTTGTCAACTACAAAAGCAAAGTCCCTGTCTGATTTTTGATAGTCTGAGATCTTAAATTTAGGTTTTGAGTCTTTGAGTTTATGTTTGTTATTTTTTAAGAAATCTAAATAAATTTCAAAACCAACTAGTGCTTCAGTTTTTATATCAAGTTTTTTTATAATATTCGGATGAATTTCTCCAAAATAAGCCACTGGATCAATATCGTCTTTGTCAAGATATAATGAGCCAGATTTGCCTGGATGATAATAAGAAGGTGATTTCTC
>CACEBA010000046.1 GCA_902557585.1 uncultured Pelagibacteraceae bacterium | reverse complement strand
ATTAATTTTAAATTGAGGTCAAATGGCAAAATATCTAGTTGAAACATATTACACGTGTACTTTTAAAGTAAATCATTACTTAGACGATATAAATGAGACAGAGCTAAAGAATTTAGAAAAAAGAGATGATGGTAAATTTGAAGTTTTAGAAGTCAAACTAGATAATAGAAAAACTAAAAACCTTGATCCAAAAAATAATAAAGTTATAGAAAATAACAAAGTTGGAATATTAAGTAAGAGTGAAAACGCCGATAAAATAAGCAAAGAAAATATAGTTACAAATCTTAATGCTGTAGAAAAAGGTGGAAAGAGATTTAGCATGCCAGATAGGAGAAAAGGATACATCCAAAAGGCAACTATTGGAGATCATAAGGTTTATCTGCACACTGGAGAGTATGAAGATGGAAAAATTGGAGAAATTTTCATCGATACAAGTAAAGAAGGTGAATTAGTAAAAGCATTAATGAATAATTTTGCAATTGCAGTTTCTTTAGGGCTTCAATACGGAGTGCCTTTAGATGAATTTATAAGTGCATTCGTTGACACTAAATTTGAGCCATCAGGGAAAGTTTTGGGAAATGATAGAATATTAAGTGCCACTTCTATTTTAGATTATATTTTTAGGGAACTAGCAATTTCTTATCAAAATAGAGAAGACCTTGCTCACACACCCTCTATAAGTGGAAACGACGCAAATACTTTAGATGAACAGCATTCAGATGATCAAAATCAACTATTAAAAATTGTTAAAGATATCACAAGTAAAGGATTTGTAAGAAATAATTACAAAAAAAATCTAGTAGATTTATCTGATGTTAAAATTAGCTTGAAAGGAAAAAAATAGTTTTTAATTTTTGGTCTTTATAGAAAGATTTAATTCTTTTAACTGTTCTTGATTAATCTCTGATGGTGCATTCATCATCAAATCTTGAGCGTTTTGATTCATAGGAAACATAGTTACTTCTCTTATATTTTTTTCATTTGCTAAAAGCATCACAATTCTATCTATTCCAGGTGCAATACCACCATGGGGTGGTGCGCCATAACTTAAAGCGTTAATCATCCCACTAAACTTTTCATCTACCTCTGCCTTATTGTAACCTGCAATTGAAAAAAGTTTATACATAAGATCAGGTTTATGATTTCTTATTGCTCCAGAAGATAGCTCTATACCGTTACAAACTATATCATACTGAAAAGCAAGAATATCTAAAGGATTTTCAAAATCTTTTTCTTTTAAGTCTCCTTGTGGCATAGAAAATGGGTTATGACTAAATTTAATATTATTCGTTAAATCATCTTTTTCAAACATCGGGTAGTCAACTATCCAGCAGAAAGCAAAAATATTATCATCTATTAAATCTAAATCTTTTGCAATTTTATCTCTTGCCAGTGCTGTTATTTTTTCTAATTCATTTTGTTTTCCACAAGCTAAAAAAATACTATCTCCTACTTCAGATTTGGTAATCTTCATTATTTCTAACAGTGCTTCTTCAGAAAAAAATTTTCCTATTGGTCCTTTAGCTAAAATTTTATTATCTTTTTCAAAAGTAAAATAAGCTAATCCTGAAGCACCCTCATTTTTAGCCCATTTATCAATATTATCAAAAAAGCTTCTGGGTTTATCTTTTGTATCTTTAGTCGTAATAGATCTTACTCTAGAACCAGATTTTACTAATTTTTTAAAAATATCAAATGAGACGTCATCTCTAATAAATATTTCTGTAATATCGTTTATAATAAGTGGGTTTCTTAAATCTGGTTTGTCAGTTCCATACTTAACTATTGCTTCAGAATACGGGATCTTTGGAAATACATCGTGCATAAGTTTTTTATTAGAAAAATTTTTAAAAGTATTAACCATTAGTTTTTCCACAATTTTAAATACATCTTCTTGCTCCACAAAAGACATTTCCAAATCAAGTTGATAAAATTCACCTGGACTTCTATCGGCCCTTGCATCCTCATCTCTAAAGCACGGAGCTATTTGAAAATATTTATCAAAACCTGATACCATTATTAATTGTTTAAATTGTTGTGGTGCTTGAGGTAATGCATAAAACTTTCCTGGGTTTAAACGACTAGGTACAAGAAAATCTCTAGCTCCTTCAGGACTTGAAGAAGTTAAAATTGGAGTTTGAAATTCTAAAAAACCCAAGTTAGTCATCTCACTCCTAATGTGTGAAATAACTTTAGATCTTAATATGATATTATCATGAATTTTTTTTCTTCTTAAATCTAAAAATCTATATTTTAATCTTATTTCCTCCGCGTATTCTTGATCACTAAAAACTGGCATTGGTAATTCTTTGCAAGTTCCTAATGTTTCATAATCAGATATTACTATCTCAATTTCACCAGTCTCAATATCTTTATTTTTAGTTTCATCAGAACGATTTACCACTTTGCCACTTACCTTGATCACTGTCTCTAGCTGTGTCTTTTCTAATTCTTTGAAATTTTTATTTTCTTTATCTATTATGCACTGTGTAATTCCATAATTATCTCTCAGGTCAATAAATAAT
>CACEBA010000045.1 GCA_902557585.1 uncultured Pelagibacteraceae bacterium | reverse complement strand
TCTAATATAGCCGCTACTTTACTAAAGTTGCAGGAGAGAAAAACTGCAAAAGGAAGTTCTTATGCAGTTTTGAAATTAACAGATCTATCAAGTGTATTTGAACTTTTTATATTTTCTGATGTTTTAGAATTAAATAGAGAAATTTTGAAAGAGGGTAACTCTTTAATATTAAATTTAGTTAAAAATATATCTGATGATGAAAATCGGTTTAAGAGAATTAATGTTCAAAATATATCCTCTTTAAAAGAGTTGTTTAATAACCCAATCAAAGAAGTTTTTTTTAAGGTTAGTTCCAAAGACCAGCTTCAAGCAATATCTAAAATTCTAGAAGAAAATGGGAAAACATTGGTTAATATTAATTTAGATACTGAGGATAATATTCTTCAATTTAGACTAAAAAATTCAAAAAATTTAGATAGAAAATCACTAAATTTACTGAGAAAACAACAAATACAAGCTATCATTTCATAAAAAAAACTTGTTAAATTCATAAAATATTTGTAAACACTGCTTTAATTAAATTAACACGCACACAGTTGTTGGTTTTATACCTCCGGTCCTTAATTGGAAATTACTGTGGTGGCTTAACCGGGAATAAATATGAAAATACCTAACGTTACTATACAACAATTATTAGAAGCTGGAGTTCATCTTGGGCATAAGACATTGAGATGGAATCCAAAAATGAAAAAATATATTTTTGGAAAAAGAGATTCAATCCATATTATTGATTTAACACAGACACTAGAATTAACTAAAGTGGCTTTAGAGAAGGTATACAACACAATAGCAAATAACGGAAAAATTTTATTTGTATCGACAAAAAAACAGGCATCAGAGGCAATAGCAGAAGTTGCAAAAGAAACAGATCAATATTTTGTTAATTATAGATGGTTAGGCGGAATGCTTACTAATTGGGGGACTATATCGGGCTCGATAAAAAAAATGAAGAAATACGAAGCGGATCTTGTTGCTGAAAATAGAGGATTTACTAAGAAAGAACTTCTTAAAATGAGTGTTAAAAAAGATAAGCTTGAAAGATCTTTAGGTGGAATTTCTGAAATGAAAAAGACACCTGATTTAGTATTTATTATAGACACAAATTATGAATCATTAGCTATTGCAGAATCAGTCAAATTAGGAATACCAATAGTTGCAATATTGGACAGTAATTCCAATCCTGATAACATTGATTATCCCATTCCAGGAAACGATGATGCAAGAAGAGCAATAGATCTTTATTGCAATTTAATTAAAGAAACTATTGAAAATGCTAAAAGTTCAATTCCTACTCAGGAAACAAAACAAGTTTCAATTAAAGATAATAAAAAAAATGATGATAATTTAAAAACTGTTCAAGAGACTGATAGAGAAAAACTAGAACAGAAGTTTTCTAAAGAAACTAAGGGGACGTTAAACTAATATGAGTGACATTGAGAGTGTAAAAAAATTAAGAGAAGTAACTGGAGCAGGTTTCAAAGATTGTAATTTAGCAATAAAAGAGTCAAATGGAGATTTAGATAAAGCAATTGAGATCCTTAGAGTAAAAGGAATTTCTAAGGCCTCAAAAAAAATGTCTAGAGATGCTAAAGAAGGAGTTGTTGTTGTTAGCGGAAATGAAACAAAAACTTCCATTATTGAGGTAAATTGTGAAACAGATTTTGTAGCGAAAAACGAGGACTTTATTAATTTTGTAAAAGAACTTAGTGAATTAAATAATCAAAAAAATTCTAATATTGATGAATTAAATAAATCAATGATGAATAATGGACAAACAGTTAATGAAAATTTGGTTTCTTTAATCGCTAAAATTGGAGAAAAAATAACAATAGGAAAATCAAGAACACTTGAAAATACCAAAGGTGTAAATAATCACTATCTTCATACAGTTGTTAAGGATAATGTAGCTAAGTTAGCTGTTTTAGTATCTTTAGAAACTAATGAAAAGTCAGAAGAAGTAAAAACATTTAGTAAACAGTTGTCTATGCATATTGCAGCTTCTAACCCTTTAGCTTTAGAGTCTAGTTTGATTGATCAAGATATAATTGATAAAGAGCAAGAGCTTGTTGCGGAGGAATTAAAAAATTCTGGCAAACCTGAAGAAATTGCTAATAAAATAAGCTTAGGCAAGATGAACAAATTTAGAGAAGAAAATGCTCTTTTAACACAAGCATGGGTTATGGAGCCTAAAAAAAAAGTAAAGGATATATTGCAAGAACTTTCTATTAGTGACCTTAAAATTAAAGATTTCTATAGAATTAAAATAGGAGAATAAATGTTTGATGAAAAATCATACAGCCTTAAGATGGATAAAGCCATAGAGGTACTCTCCAAAGAGTTAGCTTCATTAAGAACTGGTAGAGCCAATGCTGCAATGCTAGACCTTATAAAAGTAGATGTATATGGCCAACAAATGCCTATTAATCAAGTAGGCAGTATAACAACACCAGAACCACGAATGATAAATATACAGGTTTGGGATGTAAACAATGTTGCATTAGTTGATGCATCAATTAAAAAATCAGATTTAGGTTTAAATCCTCAGATTGATGGACAAATAATAAGATTGCCCGTACCAGAACTTAACGAAGAAAGAAGAACTGAATTAAAAAAAATTATAAAATCAATTGGTGAAAAATGTAAAGTTTCAATAAGAAATATCAGAAGAGATGCAAATGAGGATTCAAAAAGATTATTAAAAACCAAAGAAATTAGTGAAGATGATGAAAAAAAAAATGAAAAAAAAATTCAAACAATAACTGATAATCAT
>CACEBA010000044.1 GCA_902557585.1 uncultured Pelagibacteraceae bacterium | reverse complement strand
TTGAAGCTTTGCTTAAAAGTGTTGTATTAATTCCTGTCTCATAGGGCATCAAATCTGGTCTAGTTTTTATCGCCATAACAACTTCTTCTAGTGCTGCATTGCCAGCTCTTTCTCCTAAACCATTTATAGTACACTCTATTTGTCTAGCTCCTGCTTGTACTCCTGCTAAAGAGTTTGCAACTGCTAATCCTAAATCATTATGACAATGAGTAGATAAAATAGCTTTATCTATATTTGGAACTTTATTTAACAAAGTTTCTATAATTTTAGTAAACTCAGATGGAATTGTATAACCAACTGTGTCTGGAATATTAATAGTTGTTGCACCATTTTTAATTGCAAGCTCTACAGTCTTACACATATAGTCCATATCTGTTCTAGTTCCATCCTCACAAGACCATTCAACGTCATCTGTAAATTTTCTTGCATAAGAAACATGCTGTCCTATTGACTCATATACATCTTCTGGTGACATATTTAGTTTATGTTTCATGTGCAATGGGCTTGTGGAAATAAAGGTATGAATTCTAAATCTTGGAGCATGTTTTAATGCTTCATAAGCTCTATCAATATCTTTTTTTGAGTGCCTAGATAGACCAGCTGGGATAGAGTTTTTTAATATCTTGCTTACTTCTGTGACTGCCTCAAAGTCTCCCGGTGATGCAATTGGAAAACCAGCTTCTATTACATCAATACCTAGCTCATCAAACACTCTAGCAATTTGGATTTTTTCTTCCAAACTCATTGAAGCGCCTGGTGATTGTTCACCGTCACGCATTGTCGTATCAAAAATTATAACTCTGTCAGTTTTGCTCATAACTAAATTTATAGAAATGTTATAATACAATCTATAAGTGAGATTGCAAAATAAATGTTATTTTTTTCTTATAATTGAATGACCTCTTTGGGTCTATATTAAAATTTAACTCTTATCACTATCAACTAGTTTTTTCTTACTAATCCACGGCATCATAGCTCTTAATTCTGCACCAACTTTTTCTACAGAATGCTCTGCTAATTTTGCTCTTGTAGCAAGGAAGTTCTTTTGGCCGTTTTTACATTCTTCCATCCACTCTTTTGTGAATTTACCAGACTGAATATCAGATAATACTTCTTTCATTTTTTTCTTTGTTTCTTCTTTATTAATTATTCTAGGTCCAGATTTATACTCACCGTACTCAGCTGTATTTGATATGGAATAATTCATATTTGCAATTCCACCCTCATAAATTAAATCTACAATTAGTTTTACTTCATGGACGGTTTCAAAATATGCCATTTCAGGTTCATAACCAGCTTCAGTCAGTGTCTCATATCCATTTTTAATTAATTCAACTAAACCTCCACAAAGAACAGTTTGTTCTCCGAATAGATCTGTTTCAACTTCATCTTTAAAAGTGGTTTCAATAATCCCAGATCTTCCACCACCTACAGCTGACGCATATGATAAGGCCAAATCTCTAGCTTTACCAGATCCATTTTGATGTACAGCAAACAAACATGGTACTCCTCCACCTTTTTCAAATTCGCTTCTAACTAAATGACCAGGTCCCTTGGGAGCTACCATAAATACATCTAAATCTTTTCTCGCTTTGATTAAATCATAATGAACGTTTAATCCATGTGCAAATGCAATACTTGTTCCTTCTCTAACCCTTTGCTCAATATGATTTTTATAAATTTCTGCCTGTAATTCATCCGGTGTTAAAATCATCACAACATCAGCCCAAGCAGCAGCATCAGATAAATTCATAACCTGTAATCCTTTTGACTCTGCCTTTGCAGCACTTGATGAACCTTCTCTTAAAGCTACAACAATTTCTTTTACTCCACTATCTTTTAGATTTAAAGCATGCGCATGTCCTTGACTACCATAACCAAAAATAGCAATTTTCTTATTTTTAATCAAATTTACATCTGCATCTTTTTCATAAAACATTTTCATTTCTTTTCTCCTTTATAATTAATTAAATATTTGAGCCCCTCTTGTCATCGCAACTGCACCTGTTCTTGAGGCACTTATAAGTCCCAGGGGTTTTAATTTCTTACTGATTTTATCTATGTCTCTTCTCAGTGCAGTTATCTGTATGACTTTAGATGTTTTAGTCTCATCTAAAATAACCAAATCAAATTTTTTACAAACATTTAAGCATTTTTCCATTTTCTTTTTTTTTCCTACAATTTTAAATAATGCCATTTCCTTAAATATAACGTTTTTATCTTCTCTTTTAAATTCTGCAACTTTATGTACAGGCACCAACTTAGCTAATTGGAGTTTAATTTGATCAATTACTTGGGGTGTACCAGTTGTAACAATAGTTATTCTAGAAATATTTTTAACAGCATCAACTTCAGCTACTGCTAAAGACTCAATATTGTAACCACGTCCAGAAAATAATCCTACGACCCTTGCAAGTACACCCGCTTCATTATCAACCCAAACTACAAATATATAAGTATCGGATTTTTGTTTTTTAGTTGGAACACTGTAAGCTGATTTTGAATTTGGCATTATAATTAGACTAAGGCTTTGCCTTTTCCCTTGATTTTGTTATCTTCTTGATCATTAGGTCCTAGGATCATTTGATTATGTGGTTTTCCTGATGGTATCATTGGAAAACAATTTTCGTTTGGATCAACATGACAATCAAAAATAACTGGACCATGATAATCAATCATTTCTTGTATTTTTTTGTCTAATTCCGAGGGATTTTCTGCTTTAATTCCTTTGCAACCATAAGCTTCTGCCATTTTTAAAAAATCAGGAAGTGCTTCAGAGTAACTCTCTGAATAATTCTTTTCATGTAAAAGCTCTTGCCATTGTCTAACCATACCCATGTACTGATTGTTAAGTATAAAGATTTTGATAGGTAAGTTGTAT
>CACEBA010000043.1 GCA_902557585.1 uncultured Pelagibacteraceae bacterium | reverse complement strand
TCTAGTTGTGTCACTTATTTTCTCTTTAACTATAGGAACGTTTAGATCTAATCTTAGTAATATTTTTTTATCACGAAGATTTGTTTCATTTTTAATACTTCTCATTAAGAGATTTTATATAAATTTTCAGCTATATCACACATTCTGTTAGAAAAACCCCATTCGTTGTCATACCAAGCTGAAATTTTACCCATATTTGCTCCAACCACACTGGTTAAAGACGTATCAACGATTGCAGAGGCTGAATGATGATTGAAATCAACAGAAACCAATTTTTCATACGTAACTTCTAAAATTCTTTTTAATTCTCTTTTTGAAGCCAATTTAAATTCATTATTTATATTTTTAATATTAATTTCTTTTTTCGTGCAAAAAACTAATTCTACAAGAGATACATTTGGTGTAGGTACTCTCATCGCCACACCTTCTAATTTTCCTTTCAAACTTGGAATTATTTCACCTATTGCTTTTGATGCCCCGGTTGAAGTAGGAACAATCGACTGGCTTGCAGATCGAGCTCTTCTTGGATCTTTATGAGAATTGTCCAAAATTCTTTGGTCACTAGTAAATGAATGAATCGTAGTCATAAAACCTTTTTCAATTTCAAATTTTTTATGAATGACATCTACAACTGGTGCCAAACAATTTGTAGTACATGAGGCAGCTGAGATTATTTTATCTTTTTTAGATAAGGTGTTTTCGTTAACACCAAAAACTATTGTTTTGTCTGCATTTTTGCATGGAGCAGATACAATTACTTTTTTTGCACCATTTTTAATATGAGCTTTAAGTTTTTCTCTTGAATTAAATTTACCCGTACATTCTAAAACATAGTCAACATCATACTTTTTCCAATTAATTTTTTCGATCTTAGGCTCTTGAGAAAATGAAATTTTTTGTTTATTTATTATCAAATTATTTTCATCAAATTTAATATCAGCATCAAATTTTCCATGGATAGAATCGTATCTCATTAATATACTTGTAGCTTCTGAATTTGATCTGTTATTAATATGCTGTATCTTTAAATTTTTATTTCGACTTTCAAAAATTGCTCTAACAATCATACGACCGATTCTACCCATTCCATTAATTCCAATTTTGATTGCCATATTTAATTTCCTATCATTTTTTTAGTTTTACTGGCAATATTTGAAACTGTTAGTCCAAAATGTTTAAAAATATCTTTGTAGGGTGCACTCTTACCAAATTCATCAATTCCAAATGTTAGACCTGAACTCCCTACATATTTTTTCCAACAATCACTTGCTCCAGCCTCTATTGAAATTTTAAATTTTGTTTCGTTTAAAATTTTATTTTTATATAGTTTTGATTGTAGATCGAAAAGCTCCATAGATGGCATTGATATAACTTTACAGTATATTTTATCTTTGGCTAATTTATGACTAGTTTCAATTGCCAAATTAACCTCTGAACCGCTTGCAAATACTGTTAAATTAATTTTATTATTAGTTCTCAAAACTTCATATGCTCCTAAGGAACATTTATTTATATTTGTAAATGATTTTCTTATCGGATTTAGGCCTTGTCTTGTTAAAGACAAAATACTTGGTGTTTTAGAACTTTTTAAGGCATGTTCCCAACATTCAATTGTTTCCACTCTATCTGCTGGCCTAAAAACATTTAAATTTGGAATTGATCGTAAACCTGATAGCTGCTCAATTGGCTGATGGGTTGGCCCGTCCTCTCCAAGTCCAATAGAGTCATGCGTCATTACGTATATCACTCTTTTTTGCATCAACGCAGATAACCTAATTGAAGGTTTACAATAATCAGAAAAAATTAAAAAAGTTCCACCATATGGAATTAAATTTCCATAGAGTGCAATACCATTCATTATTCCACTCATTCCATGCTCTCTTACCCCGTAGTGAATATAATCTCCACTAAAATCTCCAGGCTTGATTATTTTTTGATGTTTTGTTTTTGTATTGTTAGATCCTGCTAAATCAGCAGAGCCACCAATTAGGTTATGATTTTGTTTTGTTAATGCATTAAGTGTTATCTCAGAACATTTTCTTGTAGCCATACTTTTAGGTTCCAAAATCGCATTTCTTTTTTCTCTTTTTAAAATACTTATTAAATTATTTTTTTTTATATTTTTAAATTTTGTTTTGTTTTTGTTAAACCTCTTAATCCATTTTTTTTCTTGAGTTTCACATCTTTGACCAATTTTTCTCCACTCCTTCAAAAATTTATCTGGAATATTAAAAGGTTTATTGTTCCAATTTAGGGCTTTTCTAACAAGTTCAATTTCTTCTAAACCTAGGGGACTTCCATGTGAGGAAGCTTTACCTGATTTATTTGGTGAGCCATATCCAATTTTTGTTTTACAAGAAATTACAGTTGGTTTTTTTGCTTTTTGAACATTTTTTAATGCTTTAAATATTTCTTTTTCATTATGTCCATTTATTAAAATATAATCCCAACCATAACCCTCAAATCTTTTTTTAAAGTTATCTGAAACAGCAAGATCAGTTGGACCGTCAATTGAAATTGAGTTGTTATCAAAAAGCATTACTAAATTTTTAAGCTTCAAATGTCCCGCTAAACTCATTGCCTCATGACTTATTCCTTCCATTAAACACCCATCTCCAGCTAAAACATAAGTTTTGTGATTAATTAAATCATTTCCTAATTTTTTTTTTAAAATTTCTTCTGCGATTGCAAATCCCACTGCGTTTGCTATTCCCTGTCCAAGAGGTCCTGTTGTTGTTTCGATACCTGAATTTGGATGGTATTCAGGATGACCGGCACATATTGAGTTTAGCTGTCTAAAATTCTTTATACTATTTAATGAAACACTCTTATATCCAGTTAAAAACAGTAAAGAGTATAAAAGCATTGATCCATGACCTGCAGACAAAACGAATCTATCTCTATTCATCCAATTTGGATTTTTGGGATTAAATTTTAAAAAATTCTTAAAAAGTACGGTTACAACATCCGCCATACCCATTGGCATACCTGGGTGTCCAGAATTAGCTTTCTGAACTGCATCTATTGATAAAAATCTAATGCAATTTGCTAAATCATTATGTAGTTTATTCAAAATTATCCTGACTAGACTAAGAAGAATCTAT
>CACEBA010000042.1 GCA_902557585.1 uncultured Pelagibacteraceae bacterium | reverse complement strand
ATATCTCCATCATTACTTTTGAATATAGTTGTACCTGAAACAAGAATATTTGCTCCAGCATCAATAGCAATTTTGCAATTTTCAAAATTTATTCCACCATCTATTTCAATATCAAAGTTCAATTTTTTCTCTTGTTGAATTTTTTTGAGTTGTTTTATTTTATCAAGGACTTCTGGCATAAATTTTTGACCTCCAAAACCTGGATTAACACTCATGATTAAAACCAAATCTATTTGATCTAAAAATTCAGTAATTAATTCAACTTCTGACTCTGGATTAAGGGAAACCCCAACTTTTTTATTCAATTTTTTAATCGCTTTAATAGAGTCAGCCAAGTTTTGCGTAGCTTCTGGGTGGATTGTAATTATATCTGCCCCAGCATTCGCATAAGCTTCTATGTATTTATGGACTGGTGAAATCATTAAATGTACATCAAATTTTAGAGAACTGTGTTTTCTTAAGGATTTAATTACTGGAGGACCAATAGTTAAATTTGGAACAAAATGACCATCCATAACATCCACATGGATCATATCTGCGCCACCCTCTTCAAGTCTTTTAATTTCTTCACCTAATTGACTAAAGTCAGCAGATAAAATTGATGGAGAAATTTGTATATTTTTCATTAATAACTAAATTTACTAGTATCAATTTTTAAAATTTAATTGAATTAAAAAATTGATAAATTTGTCTAGATATTTCACTTTCAAGAGGAAATGATAGCATACCCATGACAGAATAACCCAATATCCAAGGCATTAAGTAAAATCTAATCATATAAAAAAACCATGCTACATATAAGGGCACAAGCGGACCTATAATAAATGATGGTGTAATTGGCTTAAATAGTCTGATCAACGGATTTGTGTATTTAACAAACACTCTCATAAAAAAGAATTGAGAGTCTTCTCTTTGAAAGATGTTCATCGCAACTCGACCAATTAATGTCCACATAATTATTCCAAAAAAATAATCAATAAAATATATAAACGGATGAAAGTTTGCTGACATTTAAGATTTATATTTGAAAAAGAAAAAAAAGAAAAGGGGCGAAATTAATCGCCCCTTATAAAGTTTATTTACTGTTTTCCAAGAATTGTTTTACCACTTGGAACACGTACTTCATCAACCATTTTTTGAGTTGCTTTGTCTGGCTCTTGAGTCATTAAACTCACAACCACCATTGCAACCAAACTAACAGCTGATCCGAAGATACCAAATGTTAATTGAGTAATTCCTAGGAAACCACTTCCACCAGTTCGTACCCAAACTAAGTACCAAGTACCAGCAGCTAGACCTCCTAACATACCAGCAATAGCACCTTGTCTGTTAGCTCTCTTCCACCATACACCAAGTACAAGTGGGAAGAACAATCCAGACATCGCAAAGTCAAATGCCCAGATAACCGAACCTAAGATACCTTGGATCTCCATTGCCGCAATCGTTGCTCCAGCAAAACCAATTACTACAAGTAATACCCTTGCAACAACTAGTCGTTTTGCAGTTTCCGCTTTTGGATCAATGATCTTATAGTAAACATCATGTGATATAGCGTTTGCAATTGCTAGAATCAAACCATCAGCTGTTGACATGGCAGCTGCCATACCTCCAGCGGCAACTAGACCTGAGATTACATAAGGTAATCCAGCTATCTCTGGAGTTGCTAATACAACGGCTTTACCACCCATGAAGAACTCGTTTAATTCAACAGTTCCATTTCCGTTAAAGTCGCTGATAAACATTAAGTTTGCTTGGTTCCAGTTTTGATACCAATCTATCGCTTGAACATCTGCTACTGATTTACCGATAATACCAGTTGATAATGTCGGATCGATCAATGACAACTTAGATAGTGTAGCTAACATTGGAGCAGAAGAATAAAGTAGGAAGATAAAGAATAGTGACCAACCTACTGATTTTCTAGCTGCCTTAACACTTGGAGTAGTAAAGTATCTCATCATCACGTGAGGTAATGAAGCTGTTCCCATCATCATCGCCAATGCTAATGAAATAAATGCCCAAGGTGTTGCGTTAACTGCAGAGTGAGCTTTAGTTATTCCTGCTAGGCCTTTAGGTACCGTTGCTAAATCAGCAGCAGAGTTTTTAACAAAACCAAACTGTGACTCTAACTCACCAATTCTAGCTACTTCATCAGCTAACATAAAGTGCGGGAAGAAACCTGCACCCATTTTGTTACTGATCCAGAATACTGGAAGTAAGTAAGCTATAATTAGAACGATATATTGTGCAACCTGTGTCCAAGTTACCCCTCTCATACCACCTAACATTGAACATAATAAAATACTTATTAGTCCAATATAAACTGCGTATTGGAATGGGATATCAAGTGCAACAGATGCAATAGTACCTGTAGCGTTAATTTGTGCAGTTACATAAGTAAATGAAGCAACGGTTAAAACCACTACTGCACTAAACCTAGCTAAATTACCACCGTATCTTGTACCTATAAAATCTGGAACTGTATAACAGCCAAATTTTCTCAAGTATGGTGCTAATAAAGATGCAACTAACACGTAACCTCCAGTCCAACCAACAAGTAGAGCCATATAACCGTAACCTTTAAAGTAAATACCTCCAGCCATTGCAACGAATGAAGCACCAGACATCCAGTCTGCTGCCGTGGCCATTCCGTTGAATACTGTTGGTACCTGCCTTCCAGCTACGTAATATGCATCCGCTTGGGCTGTTCTTGATAGCCAACCGATTAATGCATAGATGAATACAGTAAATGCAACAAAAGCGATACCGATCGCCTTAGCAGTCATACCCATCTGTTCTGCAATTGCCATAATAATTATGAAACCTATAAACCCTCCGGTATAGATCCCATAAACTTTAGGCAAGTTATCAATGAAATTAGTACTTTTCATTATTCATCCTCTCTTTCGCTAAAGCCGAACTCTTCGTCGATCTTTTCTTGTCTATTCGCAAACCAGAAAATAAGGATTACGAATGCTCCAAGAGATCCCTGACATGTAAACCAATATGTCCACGGATAACCGAAAGGTCCAGTGACCTCGTTCATTTCAGCTCCAAAAAGGAAGATGCCAATTGAGAATACAAACCAGATTGCTAACGTAATCATCAGCAAACCTCTGGATTTCTCCCAATGTTTTTCTTGATT
>CACEBA010000041.1 GCA_902557585.1 uncultured Pelagibacteraceae bacterium | reverse complement strand
TACCATGATTAAAAACTATATTTTTGTAGAGACTACGCATCTATCATTGTTAGCAAAATCTTTATTTATGCTATTAATATAAAATCCTTCTTTTTTTAATAATCTAATTACTCTATTTTTTTGATCATAACCGATCTCTAAAACAAATTTGCCATTCTTTTTAATCAGCTCAGATGATTTTTTAATTACTTTTCTGATTTCTGATAATCCATCTAGTCCACCGTCTAAAGCTATCTTGGGCTCGAACTCAGCAACATTTTTTTCCAAATATTTTATCTTACTTTTTTTAATATATGGAGGATTAGATATAATTAAATCATATTTGCCTAAAGTGAATTTGTCAACATCAGATTTATACAATTTAAGTTTAGAGCTTAATTTAAGCTTAATCGCGTTTAATTTGCTTATATTTAAACAACTTTTGCTAATATCAATTCCTGTCCCATAAAAACTTTTTCTTTCTTTTAATATAGATAAAATAATACATCCTGATCCAATACCAATTTCTAATATATTAAGTTTCTTTTTATGTGTAGTTAGCTTTAATACATTCTCAATAATTAATTCTGTATCTGGTCTAGGTATTAGTGTGTTATTTGATACGACAAATTCTGAGTCCCAAAAAAACTTTTTATGTATTAAGTATGCAATTGGCTTTCCGATTGACCTTTTCTTTATTAATTTTTGAAAAGAATTTAAATCACTTTTGCCAAGATTAGTCTCAGAATTAAGCAAAATATATTTTCTATCTTTCTTGATTACTTTTGCCATTAATATCTCGGAGTCTAAGTATGGATTGTTTATAAAACTATCTTTTAAAACTTTTGCACCCTGGATTATTGCTGAATTAATATTCATTATTTTAAATTACTTAGGCTTTCTTCTTGAGCTTGTAATGTTAATAACTCAATCATTTCATCAAAGGCTTCACCATCTAAAAACTCTTGCAATTTATGCAATGTTAAATTTATCCTATGATCAGTTACTCTTCCTTGGGGAAAATTATAAGTTCTAATACGCTCTGATCTATCTCCTGTTCCAATTTTAGTTTTACGATCTTTTGATCTTTCTTGATCAATTCTTGATCTCTCTAACTCATATAAACGTGATCTAAGTATTTTCATTCCTTTTGCTTTATTTTTATGTTGAGATTTTTCATCTTGTTGAGAAACCGATAGTCCCGTAGGAACATGAGTAATTCTAACAGCACTATCAGTAGTGTTTACTGATTGACCTCCAGGACCGCCCGCTCTAAAAACATCTATTCTTAAATCAGATTCGTTTATCTTTAAATCTACCTCTTCCGCCTCAGGTAATACGGCAACAGTTGCTGCTGAAGTATGAACCCTCCCTTGAGTCTCAGTATCAGGAACTCTTTGTACTCTATGAACTCCACTCTCATATTTGAGTGTTGAATAAATATTATTTCCCTTAATTAATGCTATAACTTCTTTTAAACCACCTGCATCACTTCTTGATATTGAAATAAGTTCTAACATCCAATTTTTTTTATGGCTAACTTTTTCATACATTTTAAACAGATCAGAAGCAAACAGACTTGCTTCTAATCCACCCGTACCTGCCCTTATTTCAATAATTGCATTTTTTTTGTCTGCTTCATCTTTAGGAAGTAAAAATAATTTTAACTTTTTTTCATTTATCTCATGTCGTTTTTGCAAATCGTTTAACTCGGTTTCAGCCATATTTCTTAATTCTTGATCCGATGAATTATCATTTAATATTTTTTCTAATTCTCTCTTGTCGTTGTCAAATGAAATATAATTTTTTGCGTTTTCAATAATCTCATTTACATCTGAATATTCTTTTGACTTTTCTGCAAACAACTTTTTGTCTATTGTTCCAGCTGATAAGTCTTTTTCTAATGATGAGTGTCTAGATATTAGTTCTTCAATTGTTTTATTGGGAATCATGTTTACTTTTCCAGCTCTGATGCCTTTTTTTCAACTTCTGATACAACTCTTTCGATAATATCTTTAGTTAATACCTTCTGATTTTGAACCCCAGACAAATAAAGCATATTATTACCTTTTCCACCTCCAGTAATTCCTATGTCGGTCATAGCTGCTTCTCCAGGTCCATTTACAACACACCCGATTATTGACAGAGTTATGGGAGCTTTTATGTGAGATAGTTTTTCCTCTAATATTTTTACAGTGTCAATTACTGGGAAAGCTTGTCTTGCACAAGAGGGGCAAGATATAATTTTCACTCCTCTATTCCTTAAATTTAAAGATTTTAAAATTTCATTTCCTATTGTTACTTCTTTTGTAGGATTATCAGATAAGGAAATCCTTATTGTGTCACCAATGCCGTCCATTAAAAGGCTGCCGACTCCTATTGAAGACTTGATACTTCCAGATACAAAACTTCCCGCCTCCGTAATACCTAAATGAAGAGGATATTCACATGCTTTAGATAATTGTCTGTAAGCAGCAATTGATAAAAAAACATCAGAGGATTTAACACTTACCTTAAAATTAAAAAAATCTTTGTCTTCTAATATTTTTATATTTCTTATAGCGCTTTCAACTAGAGCCTCTGGACAAGGTTCTTTAAATTTATCCAATATATCATCTTCTAATGATCCAGCATTTACTCCTATTCTCAACGAACAACCATTATTTTTAGCAGCACTAAGTACATCATGAATTTTTGATTCTTCACCAATATTTCCTGGATTTATTCTTAAACACTTGGCTCCGTTTTCTGCTGCCTCTAATGCTCTTTTATAATGAAAATGAATGTCAGCAACTATTGGAATAGATACATGTTTAACTATTTCTCGAAGGGCTTTAGTTGACTCTGCATCCGGACATGAAACTCTGACTATATCAGCTCCCTCCTCAGCAATATTGTTAATTTGATTTATTGTCGCTTTAACATCTGTTGTTAAAGTGTTAGTCATTGATTGAACAGAAATTGGGTGATCTCCGCCAATTTTAACATCACCAACGTTTATTACTTTTGTTTTTCTTCTTTTGATATCTCTAAATGGTCTAACACTCATTTAATTAATCTAACTTAAATTCTTTATGTAAAGATGCAATTGCTTTTTTTGCGTGCTTTGCTGATACTAAAACTGAAATTTTGATCTCAGACGTTGAAATGACTAAAATATTTATTTTTTTGGAAGCTAATGCTTGAAACATTCTGTAAGTTATTCCTGGTGTTGTAATCATTCCCACACCAATTATTGAGATTTTTGAAACATTTCTA
>CACEBA010000040.1 GCA_902557585.1 uncultured Pelagibacteraceae bacterium | reverse complement strand
CAAAAAGTAAAGTCCAAGAGTGTATTGCGAAAGGATTAACAGTGATTGAGGGAAATGCAGAAAAAGATCTAAAACAATTTCCAGACAAATCATTCGACTATGTTGTTCTAAGTCAAACTCTTCAGGCTTTTTTTAATCCTGAGCTAGTTATAAATGAACTTTTAAGAGTTGGAAAAAAGGCGATTGTAACTATTCCAAACTTTGGTTATTGGAAAGTAAGATTACATTTACTTTTAAAAGGAACAATGCCAATTACTAAAAGATTGCCAGATGAATGGTACAATACCCCTAATGTTCATATGTGTTCGATAAAGGATTTTTTTCACTTTGTAAAATCAAAGGATATTAAAATTTTTAAATCATTAGCTGTAAGCAATCAGAATGTATCAATAATAAAAGACAGTAATTTGCCAATCAAGAATCTTATTGCAGACCTAGGAATATTTTTAATAGAGAAATAAAATGAAAGTCGAAATTATTTCATGTCTCCAGGATAATTATAGTTATTTAATTATTGACGAAACTAATAATTTGGCATGTGTTGTTGATCCAAGTGAGGCTCAACCAGTAATTAATTATCTAAAAAATAAAAATATCAATCTAAAATATATTTTAAATACTCACCATCATTTTGACCATATTGGAGGAAATATAGAATTAAAAAAAAAATTTAATAGTATTGTTGTTGGCTATAAGGATGACTCAGAAAGAATTCCAGAAATTGATATATGTCTAGAAAATAATGAAATATGGAAAAGTGATAACTTTGAAGCCAAAATAATTCATGTGCCAGGTCACACCAAAGGTCATATTTGTTTTCATTTTTATAATGAAAAATTACTCTTTACTGGAGATACACTTTTTTCACTTGGTTGTGGAAGAATTTTTGAAGGCACTTATGAACAGATGTTTGATTCTTTAAACAAAATTAAGGCTATGCCCCTTGATACTCAAATTTATTGTGGACATGAATATACTCATAATAACTCAAAATTTTGTATCAAATACGATCCTGAAAATTTAAGTCTTAAAAAAAAAATACATAATATTGAAATGAAACTGAATAATAGCTTGCCCACAGTTCCGTCTACACTTAAAGAAGAATTGGATTGTAATATTTTTCTAAGAGCAAAAGATGTTAAAACCTTTTCAAAACTGCGAGATTTAAAGGATAATTTCTAGCTAATTCGGCTTGACTAAAACTTTGCTACAACTATATTGCGATTACTTAAATAAATATTCATACTATGTCTTACGCAGTAATAAAAACAGGTGGAAAACAATACAAAGTAAAGTCTGGAGAAATTCTTAAAGTAGAAAAGTTACCAGATTCTAAACCTGAAACAAAAATCGAATTTAATGAAATCCTTGCATATGGTGATGATAAATCTATCGAGGTTGGAGCTCCCCATGTAACTGGAGCAAAAGTCGAAGCTGATTTAATTAAAAATAGTAAAAATAGAACGATACTAATTTTTAAAAAAAGAAGAAGACACAATTCAAGAAGAAAAAATGGACATAGACAAGAGTATTCTATGATTAGAATAAATAAAATTTTTTCAAAAGATGGTAAAGTTTTGTCTGAAGCAGAAAAGATTTCTAAAACACCAAAAAAAGAAGAGACTAAAGAAGCGGTAAATAAATAGGATAAGGTAAAATATGGCAACAAAAAAAGCAGGTGGATCATCAAGGAATGGACGAGATAGCGCCGGGCGAAGATTGGGTGTTAAAAAATATGGTGGTGAAACAGTTGTACCAGGAAACATAATTGTAAGACAAAGAGGAACTAAAATTTTTCCTGGTGAGAATGTAGGTATGGGCAAAGATCATTCTATTTTTTCAGTAGTTAAAGGTAAAGTTGTATTCAAAAAATCAAAAGCAGATAGAACTTTCGTTTCAGTAAAGCCCAATTAATAGTACAACCAAAGTAAATGTTGTATTATGAAATTCCTAGATCAAGTAAAAATTTACATTAAAGCTGGTAATGGAGGAGATGGATCCCCAAGTTTCAGAAGAGAAAAGTATGTTGAATTTGGAGGTCCAGATGGTGGAGATGGCGGTAAAGGTGGGTCAATAATTTTAAAGTCTGAGGAAAATTTAAATACCTTAATTGATTATCGATATCAGCAGCATCATAAAGCAGAAAGAGGTGAAAATGGTGCAGGACAAAATAGGACTGGAAAAAGTGGAAATGATTTAATTCTAAAAGTTCCTCTAGGGACACAAGTCTTTGAAGAAGACAATAAGACATTACTTTTTGATTTTAGTAAAAAAGGAGAGGAATTTATTGTAGCAAATGGTGGTAAAGGTGGTCTTGGAAATACCAGATTTAAAAGTTCAACGAACAGAGCTCCAAGAAAATTTACTAAAGGAACTATTGGGGAGGATTTTACAATTTGGCTACAACTAAAAACAATTGCAGACATTGGTATAATTGGTTTGCCGAATGCAGGCAAGTCTAGTTTGCTAGCCGCACTTACAAATGCAAATCCAAAAATAGCAAATTACAGATTTACTACCTTAAATCCTAATCTTGGCGTTGCTTCTTATGACGATAAAGAAATTACAATTGCAGATATACCTGGTTTAGTGGAAGGCGCACATGAGGGTGTAGGTCTTGGAATTCAATTTTTAAAACACATTGAAAGATGTAAATCACTTTTACATTTAATTGACATTACAAATATTGATCTTAACGAATCTTATAATCAGGTTAAAAATGAATTAAAGAGCTACAGTTCTAAATTATTAGATAAAAAAGAGCTTATAGTTCTTAATAAAATTGATTTAATTGATGAAGATACTGCAAAAGAGGTGATTGATGATTTTTCTAAAAATAAAAAATGTGAGATATTGACTATGACAACTTTAGAAAAAAGTTCTATATCTAAAATAAAAGCTAAACTTTTATCTTATGTATCTTAAAAATTCTAAAATAATTGTTGTTAAAATTGGTTCTTCACTTCTTGTAGATGAAAATAAAAAAATTAGAAAGAAATGGCTATCTAGTTTTGCAAACGATATCAAAAAATTAAGGGATAAAAATCAAAAAGTTGTAATTGTGAGTTCAGGAGCAATAGCTCTGGGTTGTAAAAAAATGAATTATAATAAAAAAAATATTAAGTTAGATCAAAGTCAAGCTATTGCATCTATAGGTCAGATGGAGTTAATGAACTTATTTTCACAAACATTTGCTAAATTTAAACTTAATATTTCTCAAATCCTTCTTACTCTTGAAGATACAGAAGAAAGAAGAAGATCATTAAATGCAAAAAGA
>CACEBA010000039.1 GCA_902557585.1 uncultured Pelagibacteraceae bacterium | reverse complement strand
TTATTCTTCGAAGAACATTCATTTTTTGAAGATCACTTTTGTCAAAAAGTAATTCCTCCCGTCTTGTGCCAGATTTAGTTATATCGATTGCAGGGTAAATTCTTTTGTCAGCAATTTTTCTATCCAGAACAGTCTCACTATTTCCAGTTCCCTTAAATTCCTCAAAAATTACTTCATCCATTCGACTTCCTGTATCAATCAAGGCAGTTGATATTATAGTTAAAGATCCACCTTCCTCTATATTTCTTGCTGCACCAAAGAATCTTTTTGGTCTTTGGAGTGCATTAGCATCGACACCTCCAGTAAGTACTTTTCCAGAGCTTGGTATTACTGCATTATACGCTCGTCCTAATCTAGTAATCGAGTCTAGAAGTATGACAACGTCTTTTTTGTGTTCTGTTAGTCTCTTAGCTTTTTCAATAACCATTTCCGCAACAGCTACGTGTCTTTGGGCAGGCTCATCAAACGTTGAGCTAATTACTTCTCCTTTAACTGTCCGTTGCATATCTGTTACCTCCTCTGGACGCTCATCAATCAATAAAACAATTAAATAACATTCTGGGTAATTTTTTGCGATTGAGTTTGCAATGCTCTGCAAAATCATAGTTTTGCCTGCTTTAGGAGGAGAGATAATTATTGATCTTTGTCCTTTGCCAATTGGGCTGACTAAGTCAATTAATCTTGGTGTTAAATCTGGTTTTTTCTCAACCTTTGTAGTTTCAACCTCCATAACCAATTGTTTATCGGGGTACAAAGGGGTTAAGTTATCAAATGCTATTTTATGTCTAGCTTTTTCTGGCTCTTCAAAATTTATTTTACTAACTTGAAGTAACGCGAAATATCTTTCACCTTCTTTTGGCGCTCTAACAGGACCTTCAACTGTATCACCTGTCCTTAATCCAAATTTTCTGATTTGACTTGGGCTTACATATATATCATCTGGACCAGGTAAATAATTTGACTCCATTGCTCTTAAAAAACCAAATCCATCTTGCAATAATTGTAAAACACCGACACCAGTAATTTCTTCTTTCTCGGCAACCTTTTTTAGTATAGCAAAAAGAATTTCTTGTTTCCTTAGGGTGCTTGCATTCTCAATACCCAACTCTTCTGCTTGAGTAATAAGCTGTTCAGATGATTTTAGTTTTAATTCTTGGATGTTCATGATTCAATTTTTGATAAGGACTTATCAGATACCGACAATATATATACTTAGTAGTTTTTTTCAACCCTAGATTGGTTTAAAAATAACAACAAAAATGATTAAAATCAGCAATATAGTCGGTATTTCATTAATATATCTATAAAATTTATGTGAATATTTATTATTATCTATTTTGAACTGGTTTAAGATGCTTCCAAGATAAAAATGATAAATCGTTAAAATAACTACGAATATTAATTTCAAAATCATCCAAGTCTGGCCCAATTGTTGAAAGCCTATGCTATGAATTAATAAAAGTCCAAATAGCCAAGACAATGTCATAGCGGGTGTCATGATATAAAAATAAAGTTTTCTTTCCATTACTTTAAATATTTCGGAAACCCTTGATTCAGAATTATTTTCTGCATGATAAACGAAAATTCTTGGTAAATACAAAAGCCCCGCCATCCAAGAAATTACAGAAATTAAATGTAAGGACTTAAATAACAAATAAGTATTCATATATTAAATATTTTTCTCAATTAAATACTTGAGCAAAATTATATGGTCATCAGTATCATTCAAACAAGGAATCATATCAAAGTTTTCACCTCCAGCATTAAGGAAACTTTCTTTTCCTTGAATTAATATCTCCTCTAATGTTTCAACGCAATCAGAGGAGAACCCGGGACATATAGTGAGAATATTTTTTTTCCCTTCACTAGGGAGGCTTTCTAGAGTTTTGTCTGTATAAGGTTGGAGCCATGCTTGTGGTCCAAACCTTGATTGAAAAGTTGTTTTGATTTCAATAGATTTAAATTTTTCAGTTATAAGCCTTGTCGTTTTGTGACAATAACAATGATAAGGATCTCCTTTATCAAAATATTTCTTTGGTATACCATGATATGAGGCAATTATTAAATCAGGCTTCCATTTTAATTCACTAATTTTTTTACTTATAGAGTTTACAAGTGCTTCTATATAAAGTGGTTCAGATTCATAGTGAGGTATTATCTTTAAAGAAGGCTGCCATCTCATGTCCATTAAAGTTCTATATACTTCATCACAAACAGTTGCCGTAGTGGCCGCTGCATATTGAGGATAAAGAGGAAGTATTACTAAATTTTCACAACCTTGATCTTTAAGTTTATATATTTTACTTTTGATACTTGGGTTCCCATATCTCATAGCAAAATCTAAAATTAAATTTTCATTTGAAATAGACTCAGAAAGTTTTTGTGACTGTTTTTGAGTATAATATAATAAAGGCGACATATTTTCATCTTTCATCCATATTTCTTTGTAGGCCTTGGCTGTCTTAGAGGGCCTAAATGTTAAAATGAATAAGTTCAAAATTATTTGCCAAAGTATAGGATTTACTTCAATTACTCTTTTGTCTGATAAAAATTCTTTTAGATATTTTCTGATATCAAACCAATTTGTGGAATCAGGTGTACCAAGATTAATAACCAGTACACCTGTTTTACCAAATTTTACTGTTGGATGATTATTTTCATTTATCATTTAATAATTTTTTACAACTCTAACCAAATGTTCGAGCATTTCAGGTTTAGTTTCTGGCAGAATACCATGTCCAAGGTTAAATATATATGGATGATCTTTGAAAATATCTAAATATTTAATTGTTTCTTTTTCTAAAGTTTGTTTATCAGTCAACAAAATTTTGGGATCTAGGCCGCCCTGAACTGGAATTTTTATAGTTTTGCTTACAGTCAAGGGGTCTACATTATAATCGATATTAACAGCATCCGGTTTTACAATTTCGCAAAACTTTTGATAATTTTTAATTTCCCTTGGAAAACAAATAACCGGGACCTTAAAAGACCTCACATAATTTACTAGGCTAATAGTTGGTTCATATATATAATTTTGATAATCTTTTTCTTCTAATAAACCGGCCCAACTATCAAATATTTGAATAACGTTCGCACCATTTTCAATTTGATTTTTTAGATGTATTTTTAAAAACTTATCAATAATTTGTAAAATATTTTTTATTAAATGATTGTCTTTAAAAAAATCTTCCTTCAAACCTTTTTTTGGAGATTGTAGATTAATCATATAAACAAGTAATGTCCAAGGCGCTCCTACAAAACCGATAGTGTTCTTGTTTTGAATAAGTTCATTTTTACTTACATAATTTATCATTTTATAAATAGGATTAATTTTATTTACAAAATTTTCTTCAGTTATTTTTAAAATCTCATCTAACTGAACCTCTTTTAAAATTGG
>CACEBA010000038.1 GCA_902557585.1 uncultured Pelagibacteraceae bacterium | reverse complement strand
AAAAAGACGAAGGTTCTTTTTTTAGAATCGCTATTAAAGGTGGTGGTTGCTCTGGTTTCCAATATGAATTTACTTTTGATAAATCAAAACAAGATGATGATCTAAATTATCAACAAATTTTAATCGATAAAGCTTCCGCCGACTTATTAAAAGGATCTGAAGTTGATTATGTATCTGAATTAATTGGTGAGTCGTTTAAAATTTCCAACCCACAAACAAAATCTTCTTGTGGATGTGGAGTTTCATTCTCTCTTTAATGCTCATTTCATCGTGGAATGTAAATTCTGTTAGAGCAAGAATAGAAAATATCAAAAGCTATCTGCTAAAATATAAACCAGATATTTTAATGATGCAGGAGATAAAAACTGAGGATATTAATTTCCCCTATGACGACTTTTCCTCAATGGATTATGAAAGTCATGTGTTTGGCCAAAAAAGCTACAACGGAGTAGCAATTATTTCAAAAAAAAAACTAACTAACATTAGGACTGATTTAATTAAGGATAAATTAAAGCAATCTAGAATTATTTCTGCTGAAGTTGAATATAAGAAAAAAAATATTCAATTAATAAATATTTATACTCCTAATGGAAATCCAGTAGATACAGAAAAGTATGATTATAAAAAAAATTGGATGGATCAATTAATCAAACAATTAAAATCATTATCAAAGAAAAATTCTAACATAATACTTGCTGGTGATTTTAATGTTATTCCTGCTGCAGAAGATGTTTATAATGTAAAAAGTTTTGAAGATGATGCTTTGTATCGACTTGAAATAAGAAAAAAATTTAGAGAAATGTTAAATCTTGGATTTAGTGATGTTTACAGACATTTTAATGAAGACAAAGAAGGCTATACCTTTTGGGATTATATGAGAGGTGCATGGCAAAAAAATAACGGCATGAGAATTGATCACTTTTTAGTATCAAGCTCAATAATTGATAATATTAAAGGTATTAATATAAATAAAGATCCTCGTGGAAGAGAAAAACCTTCGGATCACACTCCAATTGAGATTAACTTAGCTTAAAGATTTAATTTTATTAACTAATTCCTCGTTAATATTTCTTGGACCTTTGTCTAATCTGTTTTTATGTCGTCTTTCACCTGGAAGTCTTACTTCACCCATAGACTTCATTTTATCAAAAAATTCATCTGCATGTTTTTGCCAATCGGTTCCTGATGTTTTATCTGGACTAATTGCTAAAATAAATTCGCCACCACTTGGAGGACCACCATCATTGTTATCTTTTGCAGCTGTTTCAAAACTAAAATTATCACCAACGAGAGCACCAGCTAATAATTCTACCATCATTGCAATTGCAGAACCTTTGTAGCCACCAAAAGGAAGAAGTACGCCACCATCAGCAATTTGTCCTGGATCAGTAGTTTCTTTACCTTCCTTGGTAAGTCCTGTTCCTAATGGAACCTTGTGCCCTTCTCTTTTTGCTACCTGAACTTCTCCCATAGCCATTGATGCAGTTGCCATGTCATAAACTACAGGTGTCTTTCCAGGTCTAGGCCATGCAAATGAAATAGGGTTTGTTCCAAAAAGAGGTTTAATTGCACCCGCAGGTGCAACAGCAGGCTTATAAGAAGTACATGCAAAAGCTACTAAACCATCTTCAGCTAATTTTTCAGTTTCAGGCCACATAGCAGCCATATGATGAGAATTATTTATTGCTAAAACAGCAACACCATTTTCTTTAGCAGCTTTACTTAATTCTGGTAAACTTTTATTTAATACCACAGGAGCTAAACAATTATTTCCTGCAACTTTAATTACAGATGGTGAAATTTTGTTAATCTCAGGTTTTCCTTTACCATTTATTTTGCCGCTTTTTAATCCTGAAACATAGGCTGGTAATCTAAATAGACCATGAGAAAGTGAACCATCTCTTTCTGCATTTGTAATTAATTCTGAAAGTATTGATGCAGTATCCTCATCACATCCATTTGCTAAGAGAGTTTTTTTTGCTAAATTATTAATTTCGTCTAGGGTTAATGAAACAGTGTTCATTATTTTGATTTACATTTCTTACATAAACCAAAAAATTCTAAATTGTATTTACTGTATTTCATCCCCGCTTCATCAGCAAAGTTTGATAAATATTTTGATAGTTTAGTATTACTTATTTCAGAAACTTTTTCACAACTTTCACATATTGAAAATGCTGTAGCCTTAGAAATTTGGCAACTAGAATTCTGACATGCAATGAAGGCGTTTCTACTTTCAATTTTATGGATTTTACCTATTTCAACTAATTTATCTAATGCTCTATAAACTTGTAGAGGTGCATTGATACCTTTTTTCTGCACGTTAAAAAGAATTGAATATGCTTTTAACGGCTCAGGAGATTTATCAATTAAATCAAAAATAATTTTTTGGTTTTTTGAAAGATTGTATTGTTTTTCCATTTTTAAATTTCCACTTAGTTTTTTAATTTAATCGATTGTTTGATTTTAAACAAAGATAATATGAACAATATCAACGCCGCTGCAATAATTGAGGGTCCAGAAGATGTATTAAATTCTAATGAAGAATATAGTCCTAAGATAACTGATAATAAGCCACCTATTATAGAAAATAGAACCATTTTCTGAGGACTATCAGAGATATTTCTAGCCATTGCAGCAGGGATAATTAACATTCCTGTAATCAACAATAATCCGACCATTTTGATAGAAATAGCAATGACCGCTGCCATTAATATTGTAAAAATAGCTTTTGCTCTATCGGGGTTTAATCCCTCTGCCTCAGCTAATTCATAATTAACTGTTGAAGCAAGTAAAGGTTTCCAAATTAATTTAAGTACTATTAAAATTAAAGCTCCCCCTGTCCAAATCACAAATAAATCATCGGTGGTTACCGCTAATATGTCACCAAATAATAAACCCATAATATCAAATCTTATAAATGTTAGAAAACCAATAACTACTAATCCAACAGCCAATGATGAATGAGCTAAAAGCCCCAACAATGCATCACCTGGTAAATTAGTTCTTTTCTGAAGTTGGATTAATAATAAAGCAATTATTGATGAAATTAAAAACACTGAAATTGCAATGTTTAAATCAATAGTATAAGCCATTGTAACACCAAGCAAAGCTGAATGAGCAAGGGTATCTCCAAAATAAGACAATCTTCTCCACACTACAAAACATCCAAGTGGACCAGTTACAAACGCAATTCCAATACCTGCAACTAGTGCTCTTATAAAAAAATCATCAAACATTTAATTTTTCTTTATTTCCCCTTCATCAGAATGAACATGATCGTGTTTATGCTCGTATGTTGTTAAAATTTGAGAAGCTTTTTCACCAAACAAAGCTTTGTATTCGTTATTTTTTGCCACATCTAAAGGTGAGCCTGAACAACAAACATGACCATTTAAACAAACTACGTGATCAGTTGCT
>CACEBA010000037.1 GCA_902557585.1 uncultured Pelagibacteraceae bacterium | reverse complement strand
AGATGGAAATATTAAATTTGAAAAAGACAAGACTTTATCTAATGATTTAAGACAAAGAGATCCTAGTTTTTTAAGAGCTATACAATTAATCTTTCAAAATCCAGATGAGTCTCTAAATCCTAATCACACCGTTGAGGAAATAGTTTCTCAACCCCTTAGGTTGTATTTCGGTTTAAAAGGACAGGAATTAAAGGACAAAATAATTGAAGTTTTAGATAAAGTTAGATTAGGAGAGTTTTATCTCACAAGATATCCAAGACAACTTTCAGGAGGAGAAAAACAAAGAGTTGCAGTTGCAAGAGCTTTTGCTGCAAAACCTGATATCATTTTATGTGATGAAGTGACCTCTGCATTGGATGTTTCTGTTCAAGCTGCGGTATTGAATTTGCTTCAAGAATTAAAAGAAGATTTTGGAACAACATATATCTTTGTTTCTCATGATTTAGCAGTAGTGAGAGCAATCAGTGATAGAGTTGCGGTTCTTTATCAAGGGCGTTTGTGCGAAATTGGACCATCTAGCAATGTTTATAAATTTCCTTCACACCCTTATACAGAAGTTCTTTTAGGGGCTGTTTTAGAGCCAGATCCAGATATTAAACCTAAGCTAGTTGCAGAAGATATTGTTGAGGAAAAACCACCAGAAAATGGCTGTTCTTTTCAAGGAAGATGTCCAAGAATACTGGGAGATATTTGTAAAAACGAAGTGCCACCATGGCAAACAGGTGAAAATGGAAACTCAATTAGATGTCATATCAAAATAAAGGATTTAAAAAATCAACAAATTTCTAATTAGGTTAATTTTTTTGTTACATCAGATAGTAAATTTAACTATAAAAGTTTTTTATGAAAATAAATAATGTAGTTGTTATTGGCTCTGGCACTATGGGTAGTGGGATTGCAGCACAATTATGTAATGCAAATATACCGGTAACTTTATTAGATTTAAAAACAGAGATTAGCCAAAAAGCTAAAGAGAGAATTGAAAAATCAAGACCTCCATTATTAATTGATAAATCAAAAATTCATGGAATTAAAGTTGGAAATATTTCAGATGATTTTAAAGTTGTATCTGAAGCGGATTGGATTGTTGAAGCAGTTGTTGAGCGAATAGACATAAAACATGAAATTTACGATAAAATATTTAAAGAAAGAAAAAAAGATTCAATTGTTTCATCAAATACTTCCTCAATACCGATTAGTGTTCTTTCAGAAAAAATGACAGAGGTAGACAAAAAAGATTTTTGTATTACGCATTTTTTTAATCCTGTCAGGTATATGGATCTACTTGAAATTGTAAAAAATGAAAAAACTGATTTGGATAAAATAAATCAATTACAAAAATTTTGTGAAGTTGATTTAGGCAAAGGTGCAATTGTATGTAATGATACACCTGGCTTTTTAGGAAATAGAATAGGAGTTTATGCAATGCAAGTTGCAATGACTGAGGCTTTTAAAATGAAACTATCCATAGAAGAAGCCGACGCTGTTTTTGGAAGACCTATGGGAATACCTAAAACAGGAGTGTTTGGATTATACGATTTAATTGGAATTGATCTTATGGCCGATGTATTAAAAAGTTTCATAAAGGAATTACCTCAAATTGATGCTTTTCAAATAGTAGCAAAAGAAATACCTCTAATAAAAAAACTTATTGAAACAGGGTACACTGGCAGAAAAGGTAAAGGTGGATTTTACAGGATGAACAAGGATGGAAATAAAAAAATTCTTGAAGCAATAAATTTAGAAACAGGTGAATATCTTCCCACAAAAAAAATTGATATTAAGTCTGAAAAAGTGGATTTATTAAAATTAATAAATCGAGAAGACAAATATGGAGATTACGCATGGGCTGTAATTTCAAAAATAATTAAGTATGCATCGTCACTTGTTCCTGGGATAACTGACAAATTTAATGATATTGATGAAGCAATGCGTCTTGGTTTTAATTGGTCACGAGGACCATTTGAAATGCTGAAAGAAATTGGTGTAAATAATTTTTTTGAAAAAATAGATAATTTTGAAAATAATAAATTTTTAGAGGATTTATCTAACACAAAAGATGAAAATTTTTATGGTGAGAGACAAAAATATACTGAAATAGAGACACTTGGAAAAATTAAATCAAAAGCTCTAAAGCTAGACAAAAATAATTCAGCCGAAATTTATAGATTTAAAGATTTTAATATTGTTGAATTTACTACAAAAGCCAATGCTCTAGACTACGACTCTATGGATGCTTTAAAGAATGCCACCGATAAACCTTTAATAATTATAAATGAAAGTATGCAGTTTTCAGCAGGAGTAAATCTAACTTATACAATGAATTTTGCAGATAAAGGAGATTATCAATCTATTGAAAAATTTGTGAAATATTTTCAAGAAACATGCAAAGAACTTAAATATTCAAAATATCCTGTCGTTTCAGCTCCGTCAGGATTAACTTTGGGTGGAGGATTTGAAGTACTTGTTCAAAGTAATTTCGTTGCATCACATACTAACATTGTTGTTGGACTTGTTGAAACTATGGTGGGATTAGTTCCTGCAGGTGGTGGATGCAAAGAAATGTTATGGAGATGGTCACAGACTGAGGAGGCAAAGAAAGACCCAGATTATGCTCCGCTTAAAGTTTTCGATATAATTGGATATGGTAAAACCGCAACATCGCCGGTAGAAGCAGAACCACTGAAATATTTAATGCCAGAAGATAAAAAAATTATGAGTAGAAATAGTTTATTGCAAGTTTCAAGATCAATTCTTGATGAAAATAAAGATTTTTCTTCTCCAGTAGAGGCGAACTTCAAACTATCTGGAAAACCTCTAAAAGATAAAATGGTTAAGTTACTTGAAAAATTATATAATGATAAAATTATATTAGATCATGGAATGCGTGTTGGAACAGAGCTTGCAAATGTTTTAAGTGGAGGTGAAACTACAATAGATAAAATTTTATCTGAAGATGATTTGTATAAATTAGAATTAGACTCATTTATGAGATTAATTGAAACTAAAGAAACTCAACAGAGAATAAATCACACTTTATCAACTGGAAAGCCGTTAGTTAATTAGATCTTAAAATTCTTAAAGTATTTATATAATCAGGTCTTAAAACGTAAATACCTTTATTTCCAATTTTAATCTTACTTAAAATATCTAGGCCATAAATCACTTTCCCAATAGGAGTATACTCTCCTTGATAAATAGGAATTTCTTTTAAGGTAATAAAGAACTCGCTATCCTCAGTATCAAACTTAGTAGATCGAGCAAGACCTACGCTACCTGCGATAAATTTAAATTCATCACTTATTTCAGATTTTAATATTCCTAGACCAGATTTTCCACTACCTATTTTCGAATAATCAAGGTTATCAATATTTCCAAATTCAATATCTCCAGCTTGAACAAAAGTTTTTTCAACTACTTTATAAAATGCAGATCCATCATATTTTTTATTTTCAATCAAAATTTTAAATCTTTTGACTGATTGAGGAGATATATCAGGAAATAATTCAATAATTACATCTCCACATTCAATATTCATTACAACAACATTTTCTGGATTAG
>CACEBA010000036.1 GCA_902557585.1 uncultured Pelagibacteraceae bacterium | reverse complement strand
AAGGTGTTCACCCGTTATCAGGAGTTCACAAAGGGAAACAAGCTATGATGGCCACAATGTCTAAAATTCCTGCAACATGGCCAAATTTTTCTTTAAAAGTTTTAGATATGATAAGCGAGGGTAATAAAGTTTTTGCGAGAGTTCATGCCACTGCTGATAATATGGATACAATGTTTGGTCATTATTTTGAAGTTACTGATGAAGGTAAAACCAAAGTCATGATGACATTTGATGATACTCTAAGCATGTTTAATGCAATGAAGAAATAGGAATATGGTAAAAATAGTTGGGAGCTTTGAGGTTAATGATTGGACTCACTGGAAAAAAATGTTCGACGAGCATTCTAAGCCTAGAGAATCAGCTGGCATTAAAACAATATATGTAGGGAATGAGTTAGAAAACCCTAACAAGGTACATTTTGTTATGGAAACTCCTGCAGCAGATACAATGCAGAAATTTATGCAGAGTCCTGAAAATTCCAAAATAATTGAACAATCAGGACATAAACAAGAAACAACAGTAATGAGCGTTTGCTCAGATTAAAAAACAAAAGAGGAAAAACAAATGAGAACAGCATTAATAATTATTATCAGCATCTTTTTTTCATTAACAGCAAATGCTGGAATGTCAGACAACGATAAGTCTAAAGCTTGGGATTGTAGCGGTATATATATGGCTAATTACTTTTTGCCATCAGGAGAAACTTTTGAGTATAGTATGAAGGAAAAGTCAATGGCCACAGTAAAAGTTCTTAAATCTTATGCTTTGGAAATTGGTATTCCGGAGAGTGAATGGGATGAAGGAGTAAATAAAGCAGTAGACAAACATTATGGTTCAAAATACGACAAAGCTAAAACTGAAGCTTGTCATGATTTTGTTAATTCAACTATCCCTGATGGAGAGGAACGAGTAAAGAAAGTTGTCCAAACATTATATTAACATCAGAAATTTAGTTATATCTATTTTATTACTAGTTAGTCCAACTATTGCTTTTGCAGGTGGACACATCACAGATGAGGATAAAAAAGAGGCTATAAAATGTTTGGGCCACTATACAGCAATTACTTTTATCCCTGCTAATGAAGTTGAAGCTATCCAAATTGAATACGCATTGGCCTCATTTAAAATAGTTAAAGCTTATCTTTTGAATGAAAAAGTGAAAGAGGACGAAATTAATAAAGGTACTATTGAGGAATTAGATAAATTAATTGGTCTACCTTTTAATACAATAAGAAATGATGAGTGTAATTCATTTATCTACAAACTTATTCCCGGATCTAAAGAGGATATTGAAAAATTACGTGGTACACTTCAATAAAAAGAAAAATATATGACAAAAATATTTATTTATTTACTGCTATTATTTATTCCAATTGTTGGTTTTGCAGATGGGCATTTGACTGAAGATCAAAAAAAGAAAGTTACTGAATGTGCTGGAATTTATTATGCAAATAGCATGATACCACAAGCAGAGCTTGAATTAGATAAAATTGTGCACTCATTTGCAGCTAAGAAATTTTTAAGTTCTTACTTGGTAAAAGAAGGTGTTAACGAGGATAATCTTAATAAAGAACTAATTAAAGTGGTTGATGCTCGTTATGGAAAACCGTATGAAGAAAGTACTACGAGCGAATGTGATAGTTATATTTTTGAATTAATCCCTAATTCAAAAAATGAAATAGACAAATTAATAAAATCAGGGATATATTAATTAAAAAAGGAGAAAAAATGGAAAAAGAAATGTTAGTAATCGCAGACTTAAAAGAAGGTAAATTAGAAAAATTTATGGGATGGATGCAATCAGATGAAGGAATGAGTGTAAGAAAATCAGCAGCTTATCCAGAAAAAACTATTGGAGCAGTAAAACCAGATAAAAGTGGTGTCATGTTTAAGGTGTTTGTTCATAATGAGGAAAAAATGAAAGAATTAGTTTCTGGTACACATCCAGTTGGTAAGGAGATTTATGATGAGTGTGTAAATAAAATGACTGCTTGGGAATTAACAAAGGTGGATATGTAATATGGTAAAAGAGTAATCATGCCAGGATATGCAATCTTTAACATCAATGTAAATAATCCTGAAAACTATAACGAATACGTAGAAAAAGTTAAGCCAACTGCTGAAAGATTTGGTGGAGAATATCTTGTAAGAGGTGGTAAAAATGTGATTGTAGAGGGATCATGGCAACATCCAAGAACTGTTGTGATAAAATTTCCCTCGTACGATAAGGCCATGGAGTGGTATAACTCTGAGGAATACAAACCAATAAAAAACATTCGATTAGATAACGCAGATTCTAATGGGATGATAATTGAAGGAATATAAAGGAGAAAAAATGTCGATATTAGAAAAATACGAAGCTGCATTAAAAAATAAAGATGAAGCTACAATGAATGAACTATTACATGATGATTTTAAATTCACCATGCATAAATCTGGTAATACATTGGGTAAATCTGATGTAATGAAATGGGCAATGAGCGGTGACATTAACCAAAGAGATACGAGAATCGTTTATGAAAATGATGAAGTAGGTATTCACCATGCTTTTGTAACATTTGCTGATGGGAATGTTGAAGCAGTGATGGCAGTTTATAAATATAAGGATGGAAAAATAGCAAGTCTAGAAACTGGTGCAACACCAATGCCAAAGTAAGTGAGTAATATTGATTTTTATTTTTCGATAGGAAGTACTTACACCTATCTATCTGTCACAAGAATACTTGATGTTGAAAAACAACATCAAGTAAAATTCAATTGGAAACCATTTTCAGTTAGAGCAATTATGAAGGAAATGAATAATATTCCATTTCCAAAAGAAAAAATTAATAAAGTCAATTACATGTGGAGAGATATTGAAAGAAGAGCAGAAGGTTATGGTTTTTTTGCTAAAACACCAGTTCCCTATCCATTATCAGAGTTTGATTTAGCTAATCAAATAGCAATTCTTGGATTTGAAAAAGGTTGGGGAGAAAAATTTGTTATTCTTACTTATAAAAAATGGTTTCAAGAGGGCAAAGAACCTGCAATTGAACCTAGTATTTCTGAAGTTTGTACAGAATTAAATTTAAAAAAAGATGAAATTATCTCTGAAGCAAACTCGGTAATAATAAAAGAAAAATATATTGAAAATACAAATTCAGCTCGAGCAAATAAAATTTTTGGTAGTCCATCTTTTATCGTTAAAAATGAACTCTTTTGGGGTGATGATAGAATGGAAGATGCTATTAGTTGGTCGCTTAAATAATTATATAAATTCAATTTAAATTGATTTAAGATATTTTTAAATGAGTCTTGCTACTTCTTATTTATTTTTAGGAATTGCAGTTTTTTTAGGAGTCACCTCAAACAGTTTCGCAAAAACTGCTGAGGGATTTACACTTCTAGTTCCTAGCATAATTACAGCTGTTACAATTGTGCTTTGTATGTACGCTCTCTCATTAGTGATGAAGAATATTCCTATGGGAATTACCTATGCCTCATTTGCGGGACTAACAATTATTGCGACCGTTATAGTTGGAATCATCAAATATAATCAAGTTCCGAATTTATATTCAATGATAGGTTTGGCTTTTATAATTATAGGTGTTTTATTGGTTAATTTACTAGGAAACCAATAATCATGAAACCATTATTGGGGTATTTATTTTTAGCTATTGGAATTTCTTTTGGAATTGCATCTAATAGTTTAGCAAAAATTTCTGAGGGATTTACTAAGCTAACTCCTTCAATTTTATGTATTTTGTTTATGTGTATTACAATGTTCTCAATTGCTAAAGCTATGC
>CACEBA010000035.1 GCA_902557585.1 uncultured Pelagibacteraceae bacterium | reverse complement strand
TATTATTTATTGAAATTAGATTTAGATATTTTTCTTTTGCATTTTTAATTTTTCCTTGAGCTTGTAAAATTAGTGCCAAGTTGAAAATCACACTTGGAGTATTGGGCTGAATTTCTTCACATTTTTTAAAAAATATATGACTTTTTTCAAGTTGATTTAATCTGTAATACATTTGTCCTGCAAGAAAGTTATTTCTAAAATCTGAGGGACTTTTTTTGAGTAAATTTTGAATAACAACAAATGCTTTTTTATATTGTTTTTTTTGGACTAATTGCTTTCCCAACTCAAGAGACATAACTTAAGATTCTTTTTTTAATAATACGCATGATATTAAAAACATAGATCAAAAAACATTAATTACAACCAAGTCAACAGTTTTGATAAAATTCATTTAAAGTGATATTTGCTAAATTTTAAAAAAGCCTTTAATTTCAAGTATTATAACTCATTTTAATATAGCTCTTTGTCGATAAATTATATTCTTTAAATATGGATTATTTATTATAAGTTTTGTTATGAAATTTTTTTACAAAATTTTATTTATAATTCTTATTTTTGTTAGCCCTTTAATAGCAGAGGAGTATGAAGGTTTTTCAATTGGATATACTAAGCATATTGCAGAGGACCCACATGATTCAGGTGGAACTACTTATTTTTCTGATCCTGAGGAGAATGGGTTTATAATTGGCTATTTTTCAGGTGAACGTGCGAATGGCACAGCTTTTGAAAGTGAATTTAGTTATTATTCAGAGGTATCTCAAAAACTTACCTCAGATGTTACTGTAGATGTGTCTACTTTTACATCTATGTTAAATTTAATGGCTACACCAGGTGACGATGCGTATTATGGAATATTTGGAGGAGGTATCGGGTTTGGTTATACAATAGTTGATACAGACTATAATAGTGGTAGCACAACATTTAAAGGTGATGAAGGAAACTGGAATTTTGGATATCAATATATATTAGGATTTGGATCTGACACATACGAATTAGTATTTAAGCATTCTAATTTTGGTGAAGTGAAGGGCGGTAGCGGAACAACATCAGCTGGTGGAAGCTATGTTGCAGATGAATTTGATAATGTTTATAATTCGATAGTTTTTAAAGCCAAGTTCTAACAAGATATAATTGTTATAAAAAAATAATCTAGTTTACAATAATTAGAAAAGCTTATTTTGCAAATTAGTCCCTTGCTAATTTTTAAAAAAACTAATACTTTAAATACTGATAGAACAAGCGGGCATAGCTCAGTGGTAGAGCGTCTCGTTGCCAACGAGAAGGTCGAGGGTTCGACCCCCTTTGCCCGCTCCATTAATTGAGAATTTATCATGATTATTTGGATAGCATCATATCCTAAAAGTGGAAACACATATTTGAGGTCATTCCTTGCAAGTTATTATTACTCAGAAAAGGGAAAATTTAATTTTAATTATCTTTCAAATATAAAACAGTTTCCAAATTTAAAATTTTCTAAATTTCAAGCGCGTAATAAGGAGGAGGCTAGTCAAAATTGGATATATAATCAAAATGAGTTTTTTAAAAAAGAGATTTTTAATTTAACAAAGACGCATAATTGTCTTTATCCTTTTAAGGGAAACCAGTTTACTTCAAGCAACTTATCCTTAGGTGCTATTTACATAGTTAGAGACCCAAGAAATGTAATAACGTCGCTTACACATCATTATTCATTAAATTACGAACAAGCTTTACATCATATGACCAATGAAGAGTCTTCTCTATTAGAAACTACAGCTGATGATGATTATAGTAATTTTACTTATTTAAATTCTTGGGCTAACCATTACAAATCCTGGAAAAATAATTCAATTTTTAAAACTTTATTTGTTAAATTTGAAGATTTTCAAAATAATAAAGAAGAAACTTTTAGGAAAATTATCCTATTTATAAAAAAATTAATGAAAGATGATACTTATATTGATGAACAAAAATTTTTAAATTCAATTAAAACTACAAATTTTAATAATCTAAAAAATAAAGAACTTAATGAAGGTTTTGAGGAAAGTGTGTATTCAAAAATAACTGGTAAAAAAATAAATTTTTTTAATCTAGGATTTAATAATCGCTGGCAGAAACTTTTACCATCTGATATAAAAACTGCTATTAATAAAAAATTAAATAAAGAATTAGAGGAACTAGGTTATTAAAATGAGTGAAGATTTGTTGAGCAAAAAATGTGCACCATGTGAAGGTGGTGTAATCCCATTTGATATTTCAGAAATTCACAAATATCAGAAAAAAGTAGACGGATGGGACATATCAGAAGGGAAAGAAAAAATATTTTTTTTATGTAAGAAATTTAAGTTTGAAAATTTTTTAAAAAGCCAAGAATTTGTTAATAAAGTAGGAAAAGTATCAGAGGATGAAGGTCACCATCCCGAAATATCATTTGGATGGGGATACGCAGAAATAAGAATAACCACCCATGCAATTAAGGGACTTTCAGAAAATGATTTTATTCTTGCAGCAAAAATCGATAAAATTAATGTTTAAAGTGCCTGGTTTTAGAGAAAACTAGTGCTGTATTTGTTTGATTTGCAAAATTAATAATTTCTTTATCTCTTATTGATCCAGATGGTTGAATGACGGCTTGCACACCAGATTGTACTAATTTTTCAACACCGTCAACAAATGGAAAAAATGCATCTGAGGCTGCAACTAAACTTTCATTTATTTTTTTAAATTTTTTCATTTTTTTTATTGCTAATTTGCAGCTGTCCAAACGACTTGGTTGTCCCGAGCCAATACCTGCCGTTGACTCATTTGCAGCAAGAACTATTGCATTAGATTTAACATATCGACAAATATTAAATGCAAAAATTAAATTTTTCATCTCTATTAGACTTGGTTTTCGTTTAGATACAATTCTAAAATCTTTAGCAGTAAATTTTTTTTGGTCTTCTGATTGTATTAACATTTCGTTACCTATTGATACATGTTTTAAACTGTCATTAATTATGTAGTTTGAAGCATCTATTAATCTTAAATTTTTTTTTTTCTTTAATATTTTCAAAGCATTAGTGTCAAACTTATTAGCAATAATTACTTCAAGAAATAGCTTGCTTAACTCAAGAGCTAAAAGTTTTGTTATTTTAAAATTACAAGAAACTATACCCCCAAAAGCACTGACTGGGTCACATTCCAATGCAGATTTATAGCTCTCAAGATGGTTCTTTTTAATTGAAACTCCACATGGATTTGCATGTTTTACAATTACTGTTCCTGTATCAGTAGGTAGTGATTTTGAAATTGTTAGAGCTGCAAAAATATCGTTATAATTATTGTAACTTAGCTGTTTTCCATGGATTTGTTTTATATTCATTTTTGATTTTCTTGAATAAATACCACCTTCCTGATGAGGATTCTCGCCGTATCTTAGTATTTCAATTAAGTTACCATGTAACACTTTTTTTTTTGGAAAATTAGTATTTGTTACTTTATTAAAATAGCTCGAAATTACGGAATCGTAATAAGCTGTCTCAGTAAAAGCTATTCTTGATAGTTTTTCTCTAAAATTTAAAGATGTAGATCCTTTATATTTATCCATTTCATTTATTAATTCTTTATATTGTTCTGATGAAGTAATCACAGTAACATCTTTATAATTTTTTGCTGCAGATCTGACCATTGTAGGACCCCCCACGTCAATATTTTCTATTATTTTTCTATGATCAGTTGTTTTTTTTAGTGTATTTTCGAAAGGATAAAAATTAACAATTACCAAATCTATATTTTCAAACTTATTATTTTTTAAATCTTTTGAATGTAATTTACTATTCCTCTTGTTCAAAATTCCAGCATGTATCTTTGGGTGAAGGGTTTTTACTCTTCCCTCT
>CACEBA010000034.1 GCA_902557585.1 uncultured Pelagibacteraceae bacterium | reverse complement strand
TATTTTTAAATTCTTTAGATTTTCTATTTAATTCTTTTTCTAAAATTTTTAAATTTGGTAGTAACTTACTTAATGTTTCTTTTGCAACAGAAATATGCATTGCAGTTGGAAAAACATCATTTGTAGATTGAGATTTATTTACGTGATCGTTAGGATGAACAGGTTTTTTTGATCCTTTTTTTCCACCCATAATTTCTATCGAACGGTTAGCAATAACTTCATTAACATTCATATTTGTTTGAGTTCCTGAACCTGTTTGCCAGACTTTTAATGGAAAATTGTCATCTAACTTACCTTTAATTACCTCATCTGAGGCTCTAATAATTGCTTTAGTTATTTTATTATCAATTAACTTATCCCTTGCATGAACTATTGCTGCAGATCTTTTAATGATTGCAATAGATCTAATGATGGAATTATTAACTAAAATTTTGCCAATATTAAAAAATTTATTAGATCTTTGTGTAGATGCTCCCCATAATTTATCATTAGGAACGTTTACACTTCCAATGCTGTCGAATTCTTTTCTTAATTTCATTGATTAATTACTAAGTTACAAATAATTATTAATATACAATAAATTATTAAAAACATACAGGAGCAATATGTCGAATTTTAGCAAAGTAGGAAATTTTATGAAAACTTTTGGCCAAGAAGTCAAAACGGAACCCTCATTTAGCACAGATAAAATCAATAAATTAAGGATTGATCTTATTAGAGAGGAATTAGATGAGTTAACGGACGCCATGAACAAAAAAGATTTATTAGAAGTGGCTGATGCTCTAACTGATATTTTGTATGTAACTTATGGTGCAGGGCACGCATTTGGAGTTGACTTGGATAAGTGTTTCGAAGAGGTTCAAAATTCAAACATGAGCAAGTTAGATGAAAATGGAAAACCTATATACAACAGTGCTGGCAAAGTAATGAAGGGACCAAATTATTTTAAACCTGATCTTTCTAAATTTGTATCTTAAATTTCTAATTTTAAATCAACTGCTTCAGCGCTATGAGTTATAGATCCTACAGAAATTCTATTAACACCAGTTGACGCAACAGATTTAACTGTTTTCAAACTTATATTTCCTGAAGCTTCAGTTTCGTAATATTTGTTAGAGATTTTGACCCCTTCTTTCAAACTTTTAATACTCATATTGTCAAATAACACAGTGTTAAATTTAAGCCCTATTATTGATTTAAGTTGATTGAGACTATCCACCTCGACAGTAATTTTTCTTCCTTTTCTATTTTTAATAGCTTTAGTGACTAAATTTCTTAGGTTCGAACTTGCTATATGATTGTCTTTAATTAAATATTCATCACTTAAATTAAATCTGTGATTTTTTCCACCTCCTAACTTAACGGCATATTTTTGAATTACTCTTAAATTTGGAATAGTTTTTCTTGTACAACAAATTTTTGTTCTTTTTCCAGCTAGTTTTACAAATGCATTGGTCTTTGTAGCTATACCAGAAATGTGAGATAAAAAATTTAATGCAACTCTTTCAGCTATTAATATATTTTTTGCATTTCCGTTAATTAAAGCAATTAAAGAACCTTTTTTTACCTTTGAACCATCTTTTTTTTTAATTATAAATTTAATTTTATTGTCAATTAATGCAAAAGCTTGTTTAGCAAATAACAAACCTCCTATTATAGCATTTTGATTTGATAAAAGTTTAATCGTAATAATTTTATTATTTTCAATTAAAGCTGAAGTAATATCTCCAGAAGGGTATAAGTCTTCATTAAGCGCAAGTTTGACGTTATTTCGAATAAATTCTTTGCTTAGTTTTATTTTTGACACTTAATTATCTGCCGATGGCTGCCATTTTCTCAACTGAAATTCTTGCTTTATTGATAGTTTCTTTGTCCATAATTATTTCACCTGTTTCATTTTCTAAACAGTTTAAAATTTTTGGAAGAGTAATCTTTTTCATGTGAGGACACATATTACACGGCTTGATAAACTCAACATTTGGATTTTCAACTTCTATGTTATCACTCATCGAACACTCAGTGACCATCATTACTTTTTTAGGCTGGTTATCTTTAACATAATTGATCATACCCGATGTAGATCCTGCAAAGTCACTTGCTTTAATAACATCTGGAGGACATTCAGGGTGTGCAATTATTTTTATTCCAGGATTATTTTTTCTAATTTCATGTATCTCTTGCTCATTAAATTGATCATGTACAATACAAATACCTTTCCATGAAATAATTTCCACATCTGTTTGCGAAGCAACATATTTCGCAAGGTAGTCGTCAGGTAAAAATATTACTTTTTTAACTCCAAGTGATTTTACAATTTTAACAGCATTGGCAGATGTGCAACAAACATCAGTTTCAGCCTTAACCTCTGCAGAAGTATTAACATAAGATACAACTGGAACTCCAGGATATTTCTCTTTTAATAATCTTACATCCTTACCAGTTATTGATGAGGATAACGAACAACCTGCATCCATATCTGGTAAAATTACTTTTTTTTCGGGGCTCATTAATTTTGCAGTTTCTGCCATGAAATGAACTCCTGCCATCAAAATTATATCTGCTGAAGTTTTTGAGGCTTCTATTGCTAATGCCAAAGAATCAGCAGAAAAATCAGCAACACCATGATAAATTTCAGGAGTTTGATAATTATGGGCGAGAATAACTGCGTTCTTTTCTTTTTTTAATTTATTAATTTTATGAATATACGGAGCATGAACTGACCACTCAATTTCAGGCATAACCCTAGAAATTTTTTGGTAAATGGGATCTGTTGCTTGCTTTACTTCTTGTGTAAATTCCATTCAGATTTTTACCAATTTGAAAGATAGTTGTCATTCATTTATTATGGGACATATTGCGGTCGTGCTGAAATTGGTAGACAGGCACGGTTGAGGGCCGTGTGGACTTAGTCCATGAGAGTTCGAGTCTCTCCGACCGCACCAAAATGAATTTTATATAGGAGTTTTTAATGGATAAATTACTTTCAATAATATTTATGATCGGGGTTTTGCTTTTAGTTCTTCCAAGTTTTTTACAGTCAAATTCTCAATTAAAGCAATTTCTTAAAAATCTAAGTATTTGGATTATTATAGTTTTTATAATTTTAATGATTATTTATTTATTTAAATAAGAAATTAGTTTTTTATCCAATCAGGTTTATTGATATTTATTGAAGCTTCTTTAGTTTTAAAATTTGCTTTTTCATCAAAGTGTTCGTTTAAGTATTTAATTAAAGCAAAAGGGTAATCGTTATCAATTAATACCTTACCTATTTCAATTTCATTGTTATAAATACTTTCTCCTTCATGTAATTTTCCATTTAAGACATTTATAGGAAATAATCTTTTTGAAAGCTTGTTCTTTAATTTAATCCGTGTAGTATTTTCTTGCCCAACATAACAACCCTTCTTGAAATCAATTCCATTTAATTCTTCAAAATTACACTCAATTCCAAACAATTTATTTTGTAACTTGTTTAAATCTTTTGGAACTATTCCAAGGCTATGACTTAAGGAATAATATTCTTTAAGGTCTGAATCATGAAGGTCTAGTTTTTTTAGGGACAAATAAAGCTTTTCTAAATTAATAATTAATCTAGCACCTAATTTTTTATTTCTTGGATCTAAAAAAATTGGATCTTCTCTATATTTGATGGTAAATCCAGATTTATCCTTTGCCCCATCAAAAGTTAAAAATTTTTCATGAGAAAATCCTGCTACAACAAATTCATTGCTTAGATTTAGAATTTCAATTTTTGATCTTAGTTTGTAAAGGTTAAGCTGCCTAAATAATCCTTCTGCTTGAGTTTTTTCACAGTCTACAAGATATCCAGATTTATATTTTACTATTATAAATTCATATAAAAATTTACCTTGAGGGGTTAGCAATGAAGTAAAGCAACTTATCTCTTCATTTACTTTATTTATGTCATTACTTATGAGATTTTGAAGAAATTCTTTTGTTTCATCACCATTGATGTAAAGAATTGCTCGATCATCTAAAATGTAAACGTTTTTTATATTCATATTTGATTAATCATAATATGTAATATAATAACAAATTTTTAAAATGTTAGATCTTATAATTAAAAATG
>CACEBA010000033.1 GCA_902557585.1 uncultured Pelagibacteraceae bacterium | reverse complement strand
ATTTTTCTAAAGAGGATCTATATAGTGATTAAAAATGAAAAAATTTTTATTTATAATCTTATCTCAATTTGTAATTACAAATGTGTCAGCTAATCAGCCAAAAGACTGGCAGTTAGGTTTTCAAAACCCAGCTTCTGATGGAATGAGAGACATTGTTAATTTTCACAACAATCTTTTGCTTCCAATTATTATTGCAATAAGTGTATTTGTTTTATTTCTAATGATTTATGCCTGTGTAAGATTTAGAGCATCAGCAAATCCAGTTCCTTCAAAGAGAACACATAATGTTGCTGTTGAAGTTTTATGGACATTAATTCCGTGTTTAATTTTAATTGTAATGGCAGTTCCTTCATTTAAAATTTTATATAAACAAGACACTATTCCAAAAGCAGAAGTTACAGTTAAGGCGGTAGGTTATCAATGGTACTGGGGCTATGAATATCCAGATGAAAATATAATTTTTGAGTCTTACATGATTGAAGATAAAGACCTAAAAGAGAACCAACCTAGATTATTAGCTGTTGATAATGAACTTGTGGTACCTGTAAACAAAGTAGTTAAAGTATTAATTACTGCAAACGATGTGTTGCATGCGTGGGCATTACCAGCTTTTGGGGTCAAAAGAGATGCTGTGCCAGGTAGAATTAATGAAACTTGGTTTAAAGCTGAAAAAGTTGGAACTTATTATGGTCAATGTTCTGAACTTTGTGGAATTAAACATGCATTTATGCCTATAACAGTTAGAGTTGTTTCTGAAGAAGAATATAATGAGTGGCTTATGGATGCTAAAGTAAAATTTGCAAAAGAAATAACTGAAGAGGATCAATTTAAAAGACTAGCGAGTAAATAATTATGTATACACAGACTGCATCACACGACGATCATACACCAACTGGTTGGAAGCGTTGGGCATATTCAACTAACCACAAGGATATTGGAACAATGTATTTAATATTTGCAATTATTGCAGGTGTTATTGGAACGGCATTTTCTGTTTTAATGAGAATGGAATTAATGCATCCTGGAGATGGTATCCTAGGTGGCAATTATCATTTATATAATGTTTTAGTAACTGGCCATGGTTTGATTATGATTTTTTTCATGGTTATGCCAGCAATGATTGGTGGTTTTGGAAATTGGTTTGTGCCAATTATGATTGGTGCTCCAGATATGGCTTTTCCAAGAATGAATAATATTTCGTTTTGGTTGCTACCAACGTCCTTTATTTTGTTAATTATGTCTATTTTTATGGATGGGCCTCCAGGTCAAACAGGAGTTGGAGGTGGTTGGACTATTTATCCTCCTTTATCATCCTCTGCTGGACAACCTGGTCCTGCTATGGATTTTGCAATTTTAAGCTTACACTTGGCGGGTGCTTCGTCAATTTTAGGATCAGAAAATAAAGAGGATTACATCGCAGGTTTTCCACCCCACCCGCATAGAGGAATCGAAACAGTAACCTATATGTTAGCTGGAGATTTTGAACATAAAGATAGCACTGGGGGTGAGGGAAGAATGACTGCAGGAGATGTTCAATGGATGAAAACTGGAAGTGGAATAATTCATTCTGAAATGCCAGCAATGAAAGAGGGTAAACTTCACGGATTTCAATTATGGGTCAACATGCCTGCTAAATCAAAAATGAGTAAACCCGAATATATTTATATAGATTCAGATAAAATGAGTGTTCACAAAGATAAAGATAAACAGGTTAAAATTATAGCTGGAAAATTTGAAAACGCTGAGGGCCCTGTTAAAGGTCATAATGTTGAGCCAATCTATTTTGATGTTGAATTAAATAAAGATAAATTGTTTAACTTTAAAATACCTGTAACTCACAACACTTTTATTTATCTGATTAATGGTGAAATTGAAATTGGGAGTAGTAAACACGACAATGTTAAAGATAGTACTTTAATATTATTGACTAGAGGTGAGGATTTAATAGTCAAAGCTAAATCAAATGCTAAATTCTTAATGATTTCTGGAAAGCCAATTAATGAAGAGATAGCAAGAGGCGGTCCTTTCGTGATGAATACCAAAGCAGAAATCTTGCAAGCTGTACAAGATTATCATAATGGTACATTTGTAAAATAAATTATGAAAGCTATAAAAATAGATAAATTTGGAAGTCCTGATGTATTAAAAGTTGAAGACATTGAAATTGGCACACCTCAATCTAATGAGGTTTTAATTAAAAACTTATCCATTGGAATAAATTATATAGATACTTACCACCGTACAGGTCTCTACCCTATTCCACTTCCAAGCGGAATTGGTCTTGAAGCATGTGGTGTAATTGAAGAAGTTGGACCTGATGTTACTTTATTTAAAATAGGAGATAGAGTTTCTCACGCATCTATGCCTATTGGCGCTTATTCTGAAAAACATATTATGCCAGAAAATAAACTTGTTCCAGTTCCAGATGGGGTTTCAAATGAGGTTGCTTCCTGTGTTACTTTAAAAGGTATTACAGCTGAATATTTATTACATAGAGCATATCCTTTAAAAAAAGGAGACAAAGTCCTTTACCACGCAGCAGCTGGAGCGCTAGGACAAATTTTATGTCCTTGGGCTAATTCTATTGGTGCAGAAATTATAGGTACAGTCGGTTCTAAAGAGAAGGAAGAGATTGCAAAGAAAAACGGTTGTCACCATGTAATTAATTATACTGACAAAAACTTTGTTGAAGAAGTAGAAAAAATTGTTGGCAAAAATGGAATTGATGTAGTTTATGATGGTGTGGGTTTAAAAACCTTTGAAGGCTCAATAGAAGTGCTAAAAATCAGAGGTATGATGGTAGCTTTTGGAAATGCCTCAGGTTATGTAGACACTATTGATGTAAAAAAACATATTAATGCTAAAGGTTTATTTTTTACTCGTCCTTCCATTGCGCATTACACTATAGAAAGGGATGAATTATTAGAGGCGGCAAAAAAAGTTTTTGATGCTGTTTTGTCAGGTAAATTTAAAATAGAGATTTCAAAAAAATATTCTCTTGATGAAGTTAAACAAGCTCACCAAGATTTAGAAGGCAGATTGCTTACTGGTCCAGCAGTTATAATTCCTTAATCTGATATTTTATTCATAAATATCCATATCAGACATATGAAGTTTAAGAGCATTAGTGGAGACTTGAATTTCAATAATAAAAAAAATAATAGATATAATCATTGATAAGCAACATGATCCAAAAATAATTCTAGCAATGAAAATCTCACTTAAATATAAACCAAATACAGTGAGCATATTAAATAAAAAGCCAAAGGCAGCAAATACCATCGAAAATTTTAAAAGGCTTATTCTTTTATTGAGATTTATAAATTGAGCTTTCCATTCAGGTGGTGTGTGTTTTTCAAAGACATGAGCATCATGAATTTTTCTAATTAAAGCACTTAATGTGTGAAACCTATTACTATAAACACCCATTAACAAAGGTATTGCGGGAAACATTAATGCTGTAACGGTATAATCTATATTCATACGAATCAATTTGATTATGAAACTAGCCTTTGTTATTTACAAGTAAATTATGAACCAATTAAGCTTATTCATTGAACTCACAAGATTAAAAAAGCCAATTGGTTTTATGCTTTTATTTTGGCCATGCCTTTGGGGACTAACTACAGTTTACGACTTTAATTCAGGGTTGTTAAATTATTTTTTTTATAGTTTACTATTTTTATCTGGATCTATCTTAATGAGATCTGCAGGATGTATTGTTAACGATATTGTCGACGAAAACTTTGATAAAAAAGTAGAAAGAACTAAAGATAGACCTATTGCATCTAAAAAAATTTCAAAAAAATTAGCTACAATCTATGCAGTATCATTATGTGCTATAGCTTTTTTAGTTTTATTAAATTTTAACACATTTACGATTTATATGGCAATAGCTTCAATGCCACTGGCATTTACCTATCCTTTGATGAAAAGAATTACTTATTGGCCACAATTATTTTTAGGAATCACTTTCAACTATGGTCTTGTTTTAGCATGGATCTCAATATCAAATGAAATTTCAATTATTCCTATAATATTTTATATTGGAGCCATATTTTGGACACTAGGTTACGACACAATTTATGGATTTCAAGATATTAG
>CACEBA010000032.1 GCA_902557585.1 uncultured Pelagibacteraceae bacterium | reverse complement strand
GATACAAATCTAGATGCAATTACTAAAGGAAGATTGTTTCAAGTAGTAATTATGACTCAAAACCGTCTAGTAAGAAAAGATCTTAAAGGAGTTACATCAGCAGAACTAGCTACTGATTGGTCAGCTAATGCCGATGCTACAGAATGGACATTTAAACTTAGAAAAGGTGTGAAATTTCACGACGGATCTGACTTTGATGCAGAGGATGTAAAATATTCTTTGATGCGTGTTCAAGATCCTGAAATAGGCTCGCCAGCAAAAAAAAGCATGAGCACAGTAACAGATATTGAAGTTGTAGATGCTCATACTATTAAAATGAAATTAAATACATCTTTTGCAGATTTTCCATTATTGCTTACTGATTACAGATTAAGAATGATTCCATCAGGCTCAGGTGATACTATTGGGCAAACTGGAATTGGTACTGGTCCTTTTATAGTAGATAAATTTGACCCAGAAGGAACAACAGTTCTAAAAGCAAATGCTGATTATTGGGAAGGCGCGCCTGGTTTAGCAGAAGTACATGTTATTGCTATTCCTGATGGTGAAGCTAGAGTTCAAGCACTTTTAACTGGTCAGATACACATGAATAGATATGTGCCATTCAGCCAAAAAAAAATCTTTGATGGAAACTCCAAGTTTAATGTTTCAGTTGTACCTACAGGAAACTGGAGAGGAATGGTTATGAGAACTGACACAGCACCATTTGACAATGCGAAAGTAAGAAAAGCTGTTAGATTAGCTGTAGACAGACAAGAACTTGTAGATTTGGTTATGGGAGGAGCTGCTACGGTATCTTGTGATACACCTGTTGCACCATCAGACCAATATCGTCTAAAAATGAAGTGTCCACAGAATATCAAAAAAGCTAAAAAGCTTTTAGCTGAAGCAGGTTATCCAAATGGTATTGAAATGGTAATTCATGTTTCTACCAAAGAACCTACATGGCCAACAATAGGAGAAGTTTTGCAGCAGCAATTTGCTGAAGCTGGTATTAAAGCCGAGGTCAAAATGACTCCATCAAAAAGTTATTGGAACGAAACTTGGATGAAAAAACCAGTTGCAATGACTCGTTGGAATGAAAGACCTGCTGATAGTGCATTACATGAAATTTATCATAGTGGAGCAAAATGGAATGAGTCTTATTTCAAAAATCCAGATTTTGATAAAAACTTAGCTGATGCAAGAGGCGAGCTTAAATTTGGCAAAAGAAAAAAAGCTTATCAGAATGCTCAAAAAACATTGTGGGAAGAGTCTGGAACTTTGATCCCTTACCATGTATCTAAATTGATTGTAACTTCTTCTGCAGTCAAAAATTTAGATGAAGTAGAGGTATTTTCTGTTCGTTGGCACAAAGTCAAAATAAAGTAAATTAATCTAGTATTTACAGGCCTTATTTTAAGGCCTGTAAATTTTTCACCTTTAAAATAATTTTTAAATTCTATAAATATTTAAATATGTTTTTTTTAGTAATAAAAAGAATTCTATTAGGTTTAATAACCTTATTTATAGTATCAATAATCACATTTGCTGGAGTTGAGGTGTTACCTGGTGATGCTTGTACAACTTATCTTGAAAGACAGGCGTTCGGGGAAGCTTTAGAGGCTTGTTATCAAAGACTTGGGCTTAATGTTCCTGCATATGAAAGATATATATCTTGGGCATGGGGAGTTCTACAATGGGATTTTGGATACTCCCTAAGTGGAGAAATGAAGATCAATGATGTTCTAGGACCAAAAGTTAAAAACTCACTTGTTCTTGCCTCGGCATCCATATTGATTGGGATACCCATTGCTTTATTATTAGGAATTGTAACTGCTTTGTGGAGAGATAGACTTCCAGATATCATTATTTCCACTGTAACAATATTTTCTATGACAATTCCAGAATTTATAAGTGCAACATTATTAATTCTTATTGTTGCTATTTGGCTAGAATGGTTACCTGGGATTGTAATTGTTCCTACTGGCGCAACTATATCCGAATTACTGCCAAATATAATTTTACCAGTCATTGCAATTTCCATGATCATGACAGCTCATATGGCTAGGATGGTCAGATCTAGTGTAATTCAAGTAATGGCAAGTGATTACGTCCAAATGGCAATTTTAAAGGGAGTTCCTTATTGGAAAATGGTATTTAGACACGTTTTACCAAATGCTTTACTGCCAGCAATAAACGTTGTTGCTCTCACAATTGCATGGTTATTAGGTGGCGTTGTAGTTACTGAGGTTGTTTTTAATTACCCTGGCTTAGGGAGATTGGTAATTGAGTCTATCTCAAATAGAGATCTGCCTGTAGTTCAAGCTCTAGCAATTATTCTTGCATCAATTTATGTGGGTATCAATTTGATTGCCGATCTAACAACTTTAATGTTGAACCCTAGATTAAAATCTCTTCAAATAAAAAAGTAAAATGAACAAAAAAAAAGAAAAACAAAAAAATACTTTTGAAAAAATATATGAAGTTATTAAAACTATGGCATCTAAGCCATCAGGTTTAATTGGATTAACAATACTTATTTTCCATGTCATCTTAGCGATTACAAGTCCATTATACGTACCATATGATTATAAAGCTATTGATCCAACATTAATGTTGACCCCACCATCGTCTGAATTTTGGTTTGGTACTGACAGTTTAGGAAGAGATGTTTTCACTAGAACAATTTTAGGTGGGAGAACTGCTCTTACCGTAACTTTTTTTGGATCCTTAATTGCATTATTGTGGGGAGGATCACTTGGAATCTTTTGTGGTCTTGTTGGTGGTAAAATTGACGATGTTGTAATGAGAGTAATTGATGCTTTTTTATCTATTCCATGGATTTTAGCAATGCTTTTAATCGTATCTTTGCTTGGAACAACAACATTGGTATTAATTCCAGCACTTGGTTTTTTTTATGGTAAAGGTATTGTTCGTGTAGCAAGAGCAGCAACCCATGATGTTATAGCTAAAGATTTTATTGTATCTGCTAGAGCCAGAGGTCATAGCAACATGTCTATAATCTGGAATGAAATTTTACCCAATGTAAGAGATGCCATAATGGTTGAAGGAGCTATGAGATGGTCTTGGATGTTACTTGGTTTTAGTTCTTTATCATTTTTAGGTTTTGGGGTAAGCCCACCAACTCCTGATTGGGGTTTAATGATATCAAATGCTAGAGGATTGATGTCTTTTGCTTATTGGGCAGTTTTGGCTCCAATTTTTGGCCTAAGCTCATTAATTATCGGTATCAATTTAACTGCTGACGCATTTGCAAAAGCTTTAGGAATTGACAGATCAACAAAGGCACCAGTTTAAAAATGAAAACCACAGTTCAAAAAATTAATAATTTAACAATTGGATTTCAAAGTCAAAAAGGGGAGCAGATATCTATATTAAAAAATATAAGCACTTCAATTAATCAAGGGGAAACAGTTGGAATTGTTGGCGAGTCTGGATCTGGAAAAAGTACACTTGCGCTTGCTATGATGGGTTATGTGAAACATGGACTTTTTACAATCTCAGGAGAATGCATGTTTCATTCTAATAATTTGCTGGAAATGAAAAACAAAGAATTAGAAAATATAAGAGGTAGAAAAATTGCTATGATACCTCAAAATGCCGGTCAATCACTCACACCAAATTTAAAAATAGGATATCAGATTGATGAAGCATTAAGATTACATACTGATTTAAAGCAAACCGAAAGAGATGAAAAGATTTCTGAATTATTAAATAAAGTAAGACTACCATCACCTGAAACTATGGCTCAAAGGTATCCACATGAATTATCTGGTGGTCAACAACAAAGAGTTGCTGTCGCTATGGCCTTAGCAGGTAGTCCAGAATTATTATTGTTAGATGAACCTACAACAGGTTTAGATGTTACAACTCAAGCCCATGTTTTAGAATTGTTAAATTTTATCGCAAAAGACACTGGCACTTCGATGGTATATGTGAGTCATGATCTTGGAGCAATTGCTCAAGTAAGTGATAGAGTTATAGTAATGTATTCTGGTGAAATAGTGTTAGATGGTCCTGTAAGAAGTATACTTAAAAATCCTATACACCCTTATACATTTGGTTTATTAAAATCTATTCCAAAACTTTCTTTACCAGGTCTCCCAAACTCTATGTCTGGAAGTCAGCCTCAGCCTGGATCAATAAAAAAAGGTTGTAGTTTTTATGAAAGATGTGAGTTTGCTGATGACATTTGTAAATTAAATTCTCCATCACTTGAATTTATAGAAGAACTAAATACAAGTGTTAGATGTTTTAAGCATA
>CACEBA010000031.1 GCA_902557585.1 uncultured Pelagibacteraceae bacterium | reverse complement strand
AGTAGAGCAGCAATTGCAGGAGGTATAACTAGTGTTTTTGAAATGCCAAATACCAACCCCCCAACTTCTAATAAGAAAGAGTTTCAAAGAAAATTAGATCTCGCTAAAAACAGAATGTATTGTAATTATGCATTCTATTTTGGAGCAACAGCTGATAACGCTGATGATTTAGCAAGTTTAAAAGATTTAGAAGGCTGTTGTGGAATTAAACTTTTTGCAGGATCTTCAACTGGAAATTTATTAGTTGCTGAAGAAGATGATATTGATAAGGTTTTTCAAAACAGTTCAAAAGTCGTAGCAGTTCACTCAGAAGATGAAGCAATATTGAAAATTAACAAAAAATTAATTAAACATGGAGATGTTCATACGCACCCAATTTGGAGAAGTGCTGAATGTGCAATTTCTTCTACTAGAAGAATTGTAAGGATTGCCGAAAAATATAACAAAAAAGCTCATGTCCTTCACATAACAACAAAAGAGGAAATTGACTTTTTATCACAACACAAAGGAAATATTACCTTTGAGATTACTCCTCAACATTTAACGATTTATGCTCCAGATTGTTATGACAAACTTGGAACATATGCTCAAATGAATCCACCCATTAGAGATAAATCACATTATGATAGATTGTGGTATGCAGTGAGAAATAATCTTAATGACACAATTGGATCTGATCACGCCCCACATTTAAAAGTAAATAAAGATAAAGAATACCCAAATTCACCTTCAGGTATGCCAGGCGTTCAAACTTTAATGCCAGTAATGTTAAACCATATAAATGATGGCAAATTATCTCTAACACAATTAATTAACCTTGTTTGTGAAAATCCCGTTAAAATTTTTGGCATTAAAAACAAAGGATTTATTAAGGAAGGTTATGATGCTGATCTTACAATAGTAGATATGAACAAAACTATTAAAATTAAAAACGAAAATATTGAGAGCAAATGTGCATGGTCTCCTTTTAATGGATATAAATTTAAAGGAACACCTACTCATACAATTATTGCTGGGAAAATTAAGATGCAGAATGGTGAAATATTGGGAGATCCTGATGGCACTCCATTGATATTTAGTTGATTTTAAACATTCAGAATTTTGTGTTTAATCAAATCTTCTTTTATTTCATTTAATATTAAGGGATCGTCTATTGTCGGTGGAACTTTATATTCAATATTATCTGCAATTTTTCTTATAGTACCTCTCAAAATTTTTCCAGATCTTGTTTTGGGTAATCTTTTGATTACTATTACTATCTTAAATGCAGCAACAGGACCAATTTTATCTCTTACCATCTGCACACATTCTTTTGAAATAGTATCATTTTCCTTGTTCACTCCAGATTTTAAAACAACTAATCCAATGGGTAATTGACCTTTTAATTTATCCGCTATACCTAGCACAGCACATTCGGCAACAGATTGATGTTCAGATAATACTTCTTCTATAGCTCCAGTAGATAACCTGTGCCCTGCAACATTTATAATGTCATCAGTTCTAGACATAATCCAAATGTAACCATCATCATCTATATGACCTGCATCATACGTTTGATAATAACCTTCATAATTTGACATGTAATTTTCTTTATACCTTTGATCTGCATTCCATAAAGTTGGAAATGTTCCTGGAGGCAGTGGAAGCTTAACAACAATATCACCCATCTCATTTGGTTTTGCTAAAGATTGATCTGGTTTAATTATTTTTACATCATAACCGGGTACAGCTTTACATGCTGAACCATATTTTGTTTCCATCATTTCAATTCCAGTACAATTAGAACTGATTGCCCAGCTAGTTTCTGTTTGCCACCAGTGATCTATTACTGGTACATTAAGTAAATTCTCTGCCCACTTAATAGTATCTGGATCAGCTCTTTCACCAGCAAGAAATAAACTCTCAAAACTACTGAGGTCATACTTAGAAAAAAATTTACCATCCGGATCTTCTTTTTTTATAGCTCTAAAAGCAGTAGGAGCAGTAAACAAAGATTTAACTTTATAATCTGAAATAATTTTCCAAAACACTCCTGCATCTGGAGTTCCTACAGGCTTACCTTCAAAAAGAACTGTCGCACACCCTTTGAACAAAGGAGCATAAACTATATAAGAGTGTCCAACTATCCAACCTATGTCACTTGCAGACCACCAAATATTATTTGTTTCTATGTTATAAATATTTTTCATAGTCCATTTAAGAGCAACAATATGACCACCAATATCTCTTACAATACCCTTAGGTGTCCCTGTTGTTCCAGATGTATATAAAATATATGCAAATTCATTTGAGTTCATCTCTACACAATCTGCATCTTTAGCACTTTCAACAACTTCATCCCAACTAATCTCAACAGGAGGGTTTAATTTTACTTCATGACCTGGTCTTTGATATAAAATCATTTTTTCGATTTTATGATTTGCTATTTTGATAGCTTCATCAACTAAGGGTTTGTATTCTACTGTTCTCCCGGGCTCAAAGCCACATGAAGCGGTTACCAATAATTTTGCTTTACTATCATCAATTCTGCTTGCAAGTTCATTAGATGCAAATCCACCAAAAACAACTGAATGAATTGCACCTATTCTTGCACATCCCAACATTGCAATTACTGCTTCAGGGATCATCGGCATATAAATAATTACTCGATCACCTTTATTAACTCCTTGATCTTTCAATGCTCCTGCAAATTTTGAGACCTTTGATCTAAGTTCTTCGTAAGTAAACTTGCTTTTGTTTCCTGTAATTGGGCTATCATAGATAAGAGCAGTATTTCCCCCTCTTCCTTGATCAATATGAATGTCTAAAGCATTGTAACACGTGTTAGTTACACCATCCTCAAACCATTTGTAAAAGGGAGGATTAGACTTATTTAAAATTTTTGTTGGTTTTTTAAACCAAAAGACGTCTTCTGCTGCCTCTTGCCAAAATTTTTCAGGACTTTTTATTGAATGATCATAAATTTTGTTAAATTTATCCGACATAATAATTTGATTCGATTTTAGTAATTTTGTTGGTTTTTAACTTATAAATTGTATTTAATTTTAAAAATTAAGTAAAATCAATGTTAATTAATGACAATTTATTCTTCATAAAACTAATTTTATTTGCTATTTAACGTCAACTTTGACTTGAGGTAACTTAAGTCTAGTTTATATAAACTAAAAAATAAAAACTAACTAGAGAGGGAGTTTTTTATGAATAAACTAAAATTGTTTGCTTTAGCAGCTATGGGCTTGATAGGTTTTTCAGGAATAGCTATTGCAGCAGACGCAACGATGTTGATGCAAGATGATTTCGTAGGTATTTCATTTTGGATTATCTCTATGGGAATGTTAGCTGCAACTGCTTTCTTTTTCTTAGAAGTGGGTAATGTAGCATCTGCATGGAGAACATCGGTAATTGTTGCTGGTCTAGTAACTGGTATTGCATTCATACACTACATGTACATGAGAGAAGTATGGGTTGCTACTGGAGACTCGCCAACAGTTTACAGATATATTGACTGGTTAATCACTGTACCATTACAGATGGTAGAATTTTATTTAATTCTAGCAGCTATTGGTAAAGCAAACTCTGGAATGTTCTGGAGATTGTTACTTGGTTCATTAGTAATGTTAATCGGTGGATACTTAGGTGAAGCTGGATACATCAACGCTACTTTAGGATTTATAATCGGAATGGCAGGTTGGGTATACATTCTTTATGAGATATTCTCAGGTGAAGCTGGTAAAGCTGCAGCGAAAAGTGGAAGCAAGGCTCTTGTAACTGCTTTTGGTGCAATGAGAATGATTGTTACAGTAGGTTGGGCTATTTACCCATTAGGTTACATATTTGGTTACCTAACTGGTGGAGTAGACGCTGACTCACTTAACGTTGTTTACAACTTAGCAGACTTTATTAATAAGATTGCATTTGGTCTAGTAATTTGGGCTGCTGCAACTACTTCAGCTGGAAAAAGAGCTAAGTAATCTTACTTAAAAGTTTAAATTAGGGCAGGTATATTTTTATATCTGCCCTTTTTTTTGTTTAAAAAACACAGATACACCTCTTAAAACTGTCTAAAATAGATTAAGTGAATTTTACTCACTTGCTGTATTTAGAGAACACCCTATATATAAATTATGCCAAAAATTACATATATTTCAGAAGACAACAAAACAAATACGGTCGAAGTTCAAAATGGATTGACAGTGATGGAAGGTGCAATCCAAAATGATATTCCAGGTATAGATGCTGACTGTGGTGGTGGAATGTCCTGTGCAACCTGCCATGTTTATGTTGATGAAAATTGGTTAGATAAACTACCACAAAAAGAAGACGGAGAAGAGGATATGTTAGATATGGCATTTGAGCCAAAA
>CACEBA010000030.1:0-2500 GCA_902557585.1 uncultured Pelagibacteraceae bacterium | reverse complement strand
CTCCCCTAATAGGGGTTCTTTTCACCTTTCCCTCACGGTACTAGTTCACTATCGGTCACTGAAGAGTATTTAGGCTTAGAGGGTGGTCCCCCTATATTCGAGCAGGATTTCACGTGTCCCGCTTTACTCAAGAATTTTGTTAAACATTACTCATACGGGACTATCACCCTCTATGGTTAGCATTTCCAAACTATTCAAATTTTTTTAACAAAACTACTGGCCTAGTCCGCGTTCGCTCGCCACTACTAACGGAATCTCAATTGATTTCTTTTCCTCTGGTTACTTAGATGTTTCAGTTCTCCAGGTTGTCTCTTTAAACCTATGTATTCAGTTTAAAGTACCGCATAAAGCGGTGGGTTTCCCCATTCGGAAATTTTCGGATCAAAACTTACATACAGCTCCCCGAAACTTATCGCAGTATATCACGTCCTTCATCGGCTTTCAGTGCCAAGGCATCCACTACACGCCCTTAAACGCTTGATTTATGCACAGAAAAAAATTCTGTGTTGAATCAAATTTTTATTTTGAACATTAGTTAATAACATTACTAATGTTCGGATATAGATATTGATATTAATTATATTTTTTATTCACAATTTTAATAACTAAGTGTTCTGGTGGAGGATAGCGGGATCGAACCGCTGACCTCCTGAATGCAAATCAGGCGCTCTCCCAGCTGAGCTAATCCCCCATGATCTTAAATTGGTGGGCCGAGAAAGACTCGAACTTTCGACCCCACCCTTATCAAGGGTGTGCTCTAACCAACTGAGCTACCGGCCCCCATGCAAGAGAAACACTAATTAAGAAGAGAAATGAGGACGGTCAACATTACCTGTATATTATTTAGAATGAAATTTTACTTTCATTCATCCTTAGAAAGGAGGTAATCCAGCCGCAGGTTCCCCTACGGCTACCTTGTTACGACTTCACCCCAGTCGCTGACTATACCGTGGTCAAGGGTTTAAAACCTTGCCTTAAGGTAGAACCAACTCCCATGGTGTGACGGGCGGTGTGTACAAGACCCGGGAACGCATTCACCGTGGCACGCTGATCCACGATTACTAGTAATTCCAGCTTCATGCACTCGAGTTGCAGAGTGCAATCCGAACTGAGGTATCTTTTAAGGATTTGCTTAACTTCGCAGTCTTGCTTCCTGTTGTAGATACCATTGTAGCACGTGTGTAGCCCAACACGTAAGGGCCATGAGGACTTGACGTCATCCCCACCTTCCTCCAGCTTATCACTGGCAGTTCTTTCAGAGTGCCCAACTTAATGATGGCAACTAAAAGTGAGGGTTGCGCTCGTTGCGGGACTTAACCCAACATCTCACGACACGAGCTGACGACAGCCATGCAGCACCTGTGTTTCGTCCGGCCGAACCGAAAACTCTAATCTCTTAAAGTCGCGACGAACATGTCAAGTGTTGGTAAGGTTCTGCGCGTATCTTCGAATTAAACCACATGCTCCACTACTTGTGCGGGTCCCCGTCAATTCATTTGAGTTTTAACCTTGCGGTCGTACTCCCCAGGCGGTGTGTTTATCGCTTTCGCTGCGACACTGAAAATAAATTTCCAACGTCTAACACACATCGTTTACGGCATGGACTACGAGGGTATCTAATCCTCTTCGCTACCCATGCTTTCGTTCCTCAGTGTCAGTAATGATCCAGAAAGCTGCCTTCGCAATCGGTATTCTTTCTAATATCTACGAATTTCACCTCTACACTAGAAATTCTACTTTCCTCTATCATACTCTAGCTGAAAAGTTTTGATGGCAGTTCCAGAGTTAAGCTCTGGGATTTCACCACCAACTTTTTCAACCACCTACGAACTCTTTAAGCCCAGTAATTCCGAACTACGCTAGGTCCCTTCGTATTACCGCGGCTGCTGGCACGAAGTTAGCCGGACCTTCTTATTCGGGTACAGTCATTTTCTTCCCCGACGAAAGAGCTTTACAACCCAAAGGCCTTCTTCACTCACGCGGCATCGCTGCATCAGAGTTTCCTCCATTGTGCAAGATTCCCCACTGCTGCCTCCCGTAGGAGTTTGGGCCGTGTCTCAGTCCCAATGTGGCTGATCATCCTCTCAAATCAGCTATTGATCACAGTCTTGGTAGGCCATTACCCCACCAACAAACTAATCAAGTGCAGGCTCATCCAATGGTGCATAAAGCTTTCTCCGTAAAGACTTATCCGGTATTAGCACAAGTTTCCTCGTGTTATTCCAGGCCAAAGGGCAGATACCTACATGTTACTCACCCGTCTGCCACTAAGTATTGCTACTTCGTTCGACTTGCATGTGTTAGGCGTGCCGCCAGCGTACGTTCTGAGCCATGATCAAACTCTCAAGTTTAAAAACGGCGCACACTAGCTTCCATATAAATTCTAAGAATAAAATTTATATGATGTTGAAGTGTGTACGACAAATTTTTGGTAACCTTAACCGTCCACACTTCTCTTCTTAAATTTTAACGTTTTAAATAGCTAATTGAGCAAAAAAAG
>CACEBA010000029.1 GCA_902557585.1 uncultured Pelagibacteraceae bacterium | reverse complement strand
CCAATAAAAAAGAGTCGTGACCTTTATCAGATTTAATTTCTACAAAACCTACATCTGCACCAATAGAATTTAAGGCAATGACAATATCCTTATTTTCTTGGGTTGGGTAAAGCCAGTCAGATGTAAAAGACATTATAAAAAACTTTGCCTTCGTTGCTTTGAAAGCATTTGACAAATTACCATTGAATTGTTTTGATAAATCAAAATAGTCCATTGCTCTTGTAATATAGAGATAGCTGTTTGCATCAAATCTATCGACAAATACTGAACCTTGATATCTTAAATAACTTTCTATTTGAAAATCAGCATCAAAACCAAATTTCACATCTTCTCTTTCCTGAAGTTTTCTACCAAATTTTTCTTGGAGACCTTTTTTAGATAGGTAAGTTATATGAGCTGCCATTCTCGCAACAGCCAAACCTTTGTTTGGATTTTTATTTTTAGAAGAATAAGTTCCATCTTTCCAATTACTGTCAGCAGCTATTGCTTGTCTTCCCAATTCGTTAAACGCAATGTTTTGAGCTGAGTGACTGGAAGTACATGCGATTGGAACTACTGTCTTAGATTTATCTGGAAAATTACTGATAAATTGAAGTACTTGCATACCTCCCATTGAGCCACCAGCAATAGAAAAAAGTTTATCTATTCCAAAATGATCAAGTAAATTTAATTGGGCGTTCACCATATCGTTAATAGTTAGAATAGGGAAATTAGTACCAAATACTTTCCCAGTATGAGGATCAGTATGGCTTGGTCCATATGAACCCATGCATCCACCTATAACATTTGAGCAAATTACGAAATATTTTTTGGTATCAATTGCTTTATCAGGTCCAACTGCATAAGACCACCAACCTTCTTTTTTGGTTATTGGATTTAATCCAGTGACAAATTGATCTCCAGTTAATGCATGAAAAACTAGTATAGCATTATCCTTTTTTTCATTTAATGAACCATAAGTTTCATATGCTATCGGAAAGTCATTAATAGTTTTCCCACAATCTAACTTCAAAGGTTTTTTTACAAACAAGGTTTTAATATTATTTTCGATATTCATAATAAAGCTATTTATTGAATTGTGAGAAAAAAAACTATTTTAGCGGTTTTTTTTAAGCGCTCGCAATTCAGTTAAATCAGCGCATAAATTTTGTACTAGAAGTTATTTATTATGTCAATTTTTTTTAAAAATTGTCTTATTCTCTATAAAAATTTGTAATTTTATCTATAAAGAGCTCATAAAAATTAAAAAAATGGTTACTCCAAAATTTAAAAAATTTAAAATTGAAGCTTATAAACCTGGTAAGTCAAAGGTGAGAAAGCTAAAAAAAGTTATAAAACTTTCAGCAAATGAGTCTGCTCTCGGAATTAGCCCTATGGCGAAGAGATTGATATCAAATAAAAAAATGATTTTAGATAAATATCCTGATGGAAAGTCTCAGGTCTTAAGAAAAGCAATTTCAAAAAAATATAATTGTGATTTTAATAAAATTATTTGTGGTGCAGGGTCTGATGAAGTGATCCAAATGTTGTGTCAACTGTATTTAAATCCAAAAGATGAAGTAATAGTTCCAGAATATAGTTTTTTGATGTACAGAATATATGCAAAAATTGTTGGCGCTAAAGTATTATTTGCAAAAGAGATAAACTTTAAAGTCTCAACAAAAGAGATTTTAAAAAAGATTACAAAAAAAACTAAAATGGTGTTTATTGCCAATCCAAATAATCCTACTGCAACTTATTTAACAAAAAAAGAAATATTAGAACTAAGAAATAAACTAAATAAAGATATTTTACTCGTAGTTGATGACGCGTATTCAGAGTATATGGTAAATAAAGATTATACCTCAGGTTTAGATTTGTTTAGAAACAGAGATAATGTTTTTATATTAAGAACATTTTCCAAAATGTTTGGATTAGCTTCTTTAAGAGTAGGATGGGGGTATGGATCAAAAAAAATAATAGATACTTTAAATGTGATTAAACCACCTTTTAATGTAAATGGTATAGGACAGTTAGCAGCTGCTGAGTCTCTTAAAGACAAAAAATTTATAAGTAAATCTATTAAGCATAATTTATTTTATGCAAATAAGTTAAAAAAATTTCTTGAAATTTACAATATTTCTACAAATAAGATTTCAGCAAATTTTTTATTTTTAAATTTTGATCGAAGTAAAATATCAGCAAAATATTTATACGAAAAACTAAAACAAAAAGGTATAATCTTAAGATCGACGGTGGATGGTTATGGTATTAAAAATAAATTGAGATTAACAATAGGTTCTAATAGAGAAAATTTAAAGTTTATGAATGCTGTAAAAGGAATACTAAATTAAATGAATAATATTTTAATTATTGGATGTGGTTTATTAGGGTCCTCTCTATTGAGACGTATTCATAAAAAAAAAATTGCTAAAAAAATATTTATTTACGAAAAATCAAAATCAAATATTTTAAAAATAAAAAAATTAGGACTTCCAGGTATTGTTATTGATAAGCTTGATAAAGCAGCGGTTAATTATGATCTTATTATTTTTTGTACCCCAATGAGTGAATATAAAAATCTTATTTTGAAGATAAATAATTTCATATCCTCTAAAACATTAATTACAGACATAGGATCATCTAAAATAGAGACCTCAAAGCTTATAAAAAAGTATTTGAAAAAAAATATCCATTGGACTCAAAGTCATCCTATTGCAGGCTCTGAAGTAAGTGGACCTGAGCATGGCAAGGAAGATATGTTTCAAGATCGTTGGTGTATTTTAATTAAAGAAAAAAATACAAAAAAAAATAACCTAAAAAATTTAAATTATTTTTGGAAAAAAATGGGATCAAAAGTTATTGTTATGACAACTGAAAGACATGATAAAATTTTTTCTATAACTAGTCATTTACCGCATTTAATTGCATATAATTTGGTAAAATCAGCGCAAGATTTTGAAAAAAAACAAAATTATGACTTAATTAAATTCAGCGCCGGTGGCCTTAGAGACTTTTCGCGAATAGCTGCTTCAAATGAAATTATGTGGAGAGATATATTTTTTAATAATAGTAATAATATTTCAAAAGCTATTGATCTATTCATCAAAAATCTAATAGAATTCAAAAAGGATATTAATTTAAAAAATAACAATTCAATATTAAAAAAATTGATTCAAACTAAAAAAGTGCGATCAAAAATTCTTAAGTTAAAACAAGATATAAACAAACCAGACTTTGGTAGAAGCTAGAATTTTATTTTAGAAATTTTTCTGACTTTAAGATGTGCTGTGTTAAGTATCCTAGTGATTGTTTTTTTAATTGGCATAATAAGCACTTTTTTTTCTGGGCCATAAGCATGAATCAATTGTTTAGAATTTATGCAAATTGCAACGTGACCTTTCCAAAATATAATATCTCCCTTTTTAAACTTTTTTGGTATTTTTTTTATGGAGTACTTTATTTGATCTTTAGTATCTCGTGGATAAAATAAATTATTATAATAAAAAAATATTTGTAATAAAGCTGAACAATCTATACCTTTATAAGTCTTGCCTCCCCATTTATAATTTACCTTTTGAAATTTTGTAAAAAATTTAACAAAGTTTTTTTCCTTGTGAGAGATTACTTTAGCATCTTTTTTTTTGATCCATCTTTTTTTATCAATTTTAATATAAAATTTGTTTTCTTTTTCTACACTCAATTTGGATCCCAGAGGAAGGTAGCTGTTTGAAGCAAAGTTAGGTTTTGTATAAATTTTTGCCTTTAACACATTTATCTTATATTTTGGATTAAAATTTTGGATATACTGCTTATTTTTGATGTATCCAATATAATTATCATATGTGGATTTAATTTTTATCCAATTTTTATTTTTAGAAAGAATTTTAAATTTTTCACCATATATTATTTGAGATGTTACCTCAGATGAACTATTAGGCTTTCTATAAATGTTTGAAAAACTTCCTCTAAAGTAAAAATTATTTTTCACCAATTTTAATTTTATTTTTTATAAACCATAAACAAATCAAAGAAGGAATGACCATAATTGTTGTTAAAATGAAAAATGTTCCCCAATCTCCATTTAGCCAGTCTACTAATGCACCTGATGATGATGCCAAAGTAGTTCTCCCTGCAGTACCTATTGAAGCAAGCAATGCATATTGAGTTGCAGTATAAGTTCTATCTACTAATAAAGAGATAAAGGCGACAAAAGCCACTGTTGCAAATGCTGCAGTAATATCATCTGCAATTACAGCAATTGCAAATAAAATTTCTGATTTTCCTGTCCAAGCTAAAACGGCAAATAAAAGATTTGTTATAGCCATTAAGCCTCCAGCAAAGAACATAGTTTTTATTGTTCCTGCTCTCATAGCCATTAAACCACCCAATAATGTAAACATTACCGTTGTAATCCAACCAAGTCCTTTAGAATAAATTGCGATTTGTCCTTTTGAAAATCCAATTTCTTTATAAAAAACAATAGACATTCTTCCCATAAAAGCTTCACCAATTTTAAATAAAAAAACAAATGCTAAAATCCCAGCTGCGATAGCAAAACCATTTTTTTTAAAAAAGCTAATAATGGGCCCGCCAATAGTTCCTGTAATATAAGCAATAAAGTTTGTTATCAAATTATTAGATCCAAGTTTTTTTCCAATTAGTTGGTCCGTTTCTCTTTGTTTAGCTTGTCTATCTGTTTCAATGGGCTCATTAACAAACATTAAACCTATGTTCATTAAAATAATTAAAATTCCTAGAATTAAAAATGTAGCTTGCCAATAGTCAGTTACACCTAAATTTTCAAAAAATTCAGCAGTAAATAATGCAACAACACCACCTAATTTATAACCTGTCCACCAACCTACAACAGCCATTGCAGCACCAGCTGCCATAGATTTTCCTTCATTTTCATTAATTTGTTCAATTCTTAATGCATCGACAGTTATATCTTGAGTAGCTGAGGCGATAGCAATAATTAATCCTACACCTATTAATAGAGCTAAATTTTCTGTTGGATTAATTGCGCTCCAAACTACTAGACTTAGCAAAATAATAATTTGCATTAAGACTATCCATCCTCGTCTATGACCTAATTTTTTGGTTAAGTAAGGTATTTGAATTCTATCGATAATTGGAGCCCACAAGTAATTAAAAGCGTATACACCAAAGATTAATCCTGCCCAACCAATTGTAGACCTGCTTAGACCTTCTTCTTTTAACCAAAGACTCAAACTACTTGCAATTAAAACCCATGGAAAACCTGAGATAGCACCCAACAAAAGAATTCTCAACATTCTTTTGTCATAATAAATAGAAAAAGTTTCAGCTAGCGTTTGTTTTTTTACCTCAATCATTTAGTTTCTCCAAAAAGATGGTAAGAACAATACTAGTATTGCAAATAACTCAAGTCTACCTAAAATCATTCCAACAGTTAAAATCCATTTTGATATATCTGGTAATGAAGAAAAATCTCCATTTGGC
>CACEBA010000028.1 GCA_902557585.1 uncultured Pelagibacteraceae bacterium | reverse complement strand
ACCAAAAAGAACTTGATAGAATTAAAAAGATTGTTGAGGAGATAAATTTATTAGAGGAAAAATTTGTAAATTTAGACGATACAGATTTTCCTAAAAAAACATCAGAATTCAAAGAAATGATTAAAAGTGAAAAGTCACTTGATGATATCATGCCTGAAGCTTTTGCGCTTGTCAGAGAAGCCTCGAAAAGAATTCGAAAGGAGCGACATTTCGATGTTCAGTTAATCGGTGGTGTTGTGTTGCACGAAGGTAAAATAGCAGAAATGAGAACGGGTGAAGGTAAAACTTTAACAATTACTTTGGCTGCTTATTTGAATGCCCTAAGCGAAAAGGGAGTTCATATAGTAACTGTTAATGATTACTTAGCAAAGCGAGACTCGATAGAAATGGGACAGATTTATAATTTTCTTGGGCTTACTTCAGGATTTATTAATAACAACCAAAGTGATGAAGAGCGTAAAAAAAATTACAATTGCGATATAACTTATGCAACAAATAGTGAATTAGGATTTGATTATCTTAGAGATAATATGAAATTTTCACAAAATGAGATGGTGCAAAGAGAGCACACATTTTCAATTGTTGATGAAATAGACTCTTGTTTAATTGATGAAGCAAGGACTCCTTTGGTAATATCTGGATCAGCTGATGATAAGACTGCACAGTATTTAGCAATAGATAAACTAGTAAGGATTTTAAATCATAAAGATTTTGAAATTGATGAAAAAGAAAAAAGTATTCTTTTAACCAATGATGGAATTAATAACGTTGAAAAACTTTTTTCAAATGCTGGCATTTTAAAAAATGATAATTTTTATGATCCAGAAAACTTACATTTAGTTCATCACGTAAATCAAGCTCTAAGAGCAAATCATTTGTTTGAAAAAGGGAAAGACTACATTGTACAAGATGGAAATTTGAAAATTATTGATGAATTGACAGGTAGAATTCTAGAAGGGAGAAGATTTGGAGATGGTTTACACCAGGCGCTTGAGGCAAAAGAAAAAATTAATATTCAGGCAGAAAATCAAACTTTAGCATCGATCACTTATCAAAATTATTTTAAGCTTTATAAAAAAATAGCCGGATGTACTGGTACTGCTTTAACAGAGTCCGAAGAGTTCTTTGAAATATATAATTTATCCGTTGTGGTCATTCCTACTAATAAAGAAATGATCAGAAAAGATTTTAATGATTTAATATTTAGAACTGAAGAAGAAAAAAATAAGGCAATTATTAATAAAATAATAGAACGTAACGAACTTGGGCAACCAATACTAGTTTTTACATCAAGCATTAATAAATCTGAGGTTTATTCGAATTTACTTAATAAAAAAAATATTAAACATGTAGTTCTTAATGCTAAGAATCATGAAAATGAGGCAGAAATTATAGCTAATGCAGGTAAGGAAAAATCGTTAATTATAACGACTAGTATTTCTGGAAGAGGAGTTGACATTCAACTTGGAGGAAAAAAAGGATCTATTCCAGACGATCAACTAAAGATTGATAAAGACAACATTAAATCTTTAGGTGGATTATTTGTAATAGGTACTGAAAGAATGGAGTCTAGGAGAGTTGATAATCAAGCGAGAGGTAGATCTGGAAGGCAAGGAGATGAGGGAAGTTCAGTATTCTATGTAAGTTTAGAGGATGATTTAATGAGAATTTTTGGTTCAGAGTCTATGAATAATATGCTTGAAAAGTTAGGGCTTAAAGACGGAGAAAGTATTGATCATCCTTGGATAAATAAAGCATTAGAAAGAGCACAACAAAAAGTAGAGGCCAGAAATTTTGATATTAGAAAAACCCTTATTAAATTTGACAATGTTCTGAACGATCAAAGACATGTAGTTTTTTCACAAAGAAAAAATGCAATGAATAGTGATAATATTTTTGATTATTCAGATGAATTTTTAAAAGAGATAATTGAAGACTTAATTAAACTTAAGATTCAAAAACTTTCAAACCCTAAGAGCGCAGAATTTAGTAACAGAATTAAGCAAATACTGGGAAAAAATTTCACAGAGACAGAGTTTGAGGAATTAATTGCATCTAAAGATGAAGAGCTTAAAGAAAAAATAATTTCTAAATTTAGTAAAACAAGAAATGAAAGAATTAAAATTCTTGGAGAAGATTATGCAAAAGATATAGAAAAAAGAATTTTTTTACAATCCATTGATTTAAATTGGAAATCCCACATCCAATATTTAGAACAATTGAGACAAGTTGTTGGTTTAAGGTCCTATGGTCAAAGAGATCCTCTAGTTGAATATAAAAAAGAAGCTTTTGATTTATTTTCAAATCTCTTAGAAAAACTAAAATTAGACTATGTTACAATTTTGATGAATTTAAAAGTAGTTCAAGAAGAACGATCCTTAGATCAAAATATAAAAAATATAGAAAAAAATAATAATCCAAAATGTTTACTTATCTTGAAGCCAAATGAAAAAATTTCAAGAAATGACAGATGCGAAGCAACTGGAAAAAAATTTAAAAATTGTTGTGGAGCTTTATAAATTTAAATTAATAAAAAAATCAAACCTAACAAAATAACACCTATACCAATACCAATTTGTACTTTTTTCGACTTTAAAATATTCTCAAAATGATTTTTTTTGATAGTTAATGAACTTAAATCTTCTGTTGTACTTATAAATCCATCATTCCTTCCAATCTTTAAAAACTTATTTTTTCTCTCATTTGCTATCTCCTCTGAAGAAAGGTCTTTGAAGTAATCTAAATTTTGTGTGATTGAAGCTTTTAAATTTTCAAGCATCATATCTCTATCTCTATGTGCGCCCCCCAAAGGTTCAGGTATAATTTCATCTATAACTTTTAATTTCAATAAATCTTTTGCTGAAAGCTTCATTGCTTTCGCAGCATCGAGCATTTTCTTTGGGTCTCTCCAAAGAATAGTTGCACATCCCTCAGGAGATATCACTGAATAGATTGCATTCTCAAACATTATTACTTTATTTGACGATGCAAGAGCAATTGCTCCTCCAGAACCACCCTCACCAATTATTATAGCAATTGTTGGAACCTTAAGTTCCATGCAACATTCTATTGATTTTGCAATTGCCTCCGCCTGACCTCTTTCCTCTGCACCAACACCTGGGTATGCACCTGGAGTATCTATAAAGGAAATAATTGGAATATTAAATTTATTTGCCAAATTCATTAATCGAATTGTTTTCCTATATCCTTCAGGTCTCATCATTCCAAAGTTTCGCTCGATTCTGCTATCTAAATCCTCTCCTTTTTCCTGTCCAATAACTAAAACTGAATTTCCCCTAAATTTTGCAAAACCAGTTAATACTGATTTATCTTCACCATAATGACGATCACCAGATAGGGAAATAAAATCGTCAAATAAATTGTCTATAAAAAATTTTGATTTTGGTCTGTCCTCATGCCTTGCAACCATAGTTGTTTGCCATGGATCTAGATTTGAGTAAATATCCTTAAGTTTTTCATCCAACTCTGCTTGAGTGCTAGATATTTTTTGAGTATCAACTTCTGATAGTCCTTCTTGATTATAAGGATCCTTTAATTTTTCTATCTCATTTTCAAGATTTTTAATTTCATTTTCAAAATTAAGGTAATTTTTCATTATTTAGTTATATCGGATAGTTAAATTATAAAAAAGGCCATAAAATGATGACTTATTTTAATGGTAATTGTTATTAATTGACTAAATAATTTTAACAGATAAAAATCCATGATCGGGAGAGACTAAGTATTTTTTAGCGCCGAAGGAGCAACCACCCCGGAAACTCTCAGGCAAAAGGACCGATATAGGCATAACACTCTGGAAAGAGATTAAATTCCGCCGAAGGAGCAAAACTCTCAGGCAAAAATACAGATGGGGTCATGAAAGTGCTATGCAAGAAAAATACACAAATATTAAAAGTTTGAAAGTATCAAGCGATCTTGTTCAATTTGTTAAGGATGAGCTGCTAAAAGAAACAGAAATATCACCAGAAAATTTTTGGGAAGGTTTCGAAAAAACTGTCAATGAATTAGCACCTAAAAATAAAGAATTAATTAATATTAGAAAAGACTTACAGAATAAAATTGACGATTGGCATATCAAAAACAAGGGATCAGAATTCAACATTCAAGATTATAAAAAATTTTTAATTGAAATAGGTTATTTAAAAAATGAAGGTCCTGATTTTGAAATTGAAACAAAAAATGTTGATGATGAGATAAGAAATATTGCAGGCCCACAACTGGTAGTACCAGTTATGAACGCAAGATATGCTCTTAATGCAGCAAATGCTAGATGGATGAGTTTATACGACAGTCTTTATGGAACAGATATTATAGAACAATCAGAAGATAGTGTGTCTGAAAGATATGACCCTTTGAGAGGTGAAATGGTAATAAAATACGGACGTGATTTCTTAGACAAATATTTTCCACTAGCTGGTTTAAGCTGGACAAAAATAACAAGTTTTGCGATTAAATTTGGAAAATTTAAGGCTTTAAAGGGAGCTGATATTTTTGATTTAGTTGATGAAGAAAAATTTATAGGACACAGAGGTGAAAGTGATAATCCTACAGCAATTATTTTAAAAAATAATAATTTGCACGCTGAGATATTAAAAGATTCTCGAGCGTTCGCTGCTCAACAAGATCACGCAGGTATAAGTGACATAATATTAGAGTCTGCAGTTTCAACCATTTGCGATAACGAAGATAGCGTAGCAGCAGTCGACTCAGAAGATAAAATTATTTGTTATAGAAATTGGTTAGGTTTAATGCGTGGAGACCTTAAGTCAAAATTTGAAAAAGATGGAAAATTATATGAAAGAAAACTAAATCCAAATAGAAGTTACGTATCTAAGGATGGAACTGGTTCAAAATTACACGGTAGAAGTCTTCTACTAGTTAGAAATGTTGGTCATTTAATGACTAACTCATCAATAATTTTAGATGATGGAAGTGAGGTACCTGAAGGTATTTTGGATGCTTTCATAACAACAGCAGCTGCACTTCATGATTTAAAGAAAAAAAATAATTCAAGAACTGGATCAGTGTATATCGTAAAACCTAAAATGCATGGTCCAGAAGAAACGGCATTTACAGATCTTATTTTCTCAAAGGTAGAAGAAGTTTTGGGATTAAAAAAATATACCTGCAAAATAGGAATAATGGATGAAGAAAGAAGAACATCCTCTAATTTGAAAGAGTGTATTAGAACCCTAAAAAATAGAGTATTTTTTATAAATACCGGGTTTTTAGATAGAACTGGAGATGAAATGCATACATCAATGATGGCAGGACCGATGATTAAAAAAGGAGAAATGAAGTCATCAAAATGGATTACAGCTTACGAAAATAGAAATGTTGATATTGGACTTAAATGTGGTTTTTCTGGTAAAGCTCAAATAGGTAAAGGTATGTGGGCTATGCCTGATAAAATGAAAGACATGATGGAACAGAAAACAGGTCATTTAAAAGCTGGTGCAAATTGTGCTTGGGTACCATCTCCTACT
>CACEBA010000027.1 GCA_902557585.1 uncultured Pelagibacteraceae bacterium | reverse complement strand
AAGAGGTATTAAAATGTTTGATAAACTTGGAGTAAAAATTTTAGGATTAGTAGATAATATGAGTTTTTTTATTGGAGACGATGGAAAAAAATATAAAATTTTTGGAGAGGGAGGAGTAAAAACAACTGCAGAAGAATTTCAAAAAGAATTTTTAGGTGAGATACCTATTAATCCAGAGGTAGGCAAAACTTCAGATGAGGGAAAACCATTAGTAGAAGCGAATCCCAATCATGAAATATCAAAAATATATTTAGATTTTGCTGATAAAATTAAATCAACTTATCTTTAAGGTCAAAAGCGTTCATTAACTCATTCCATTCTCTTTTAGATAAACCTGAACTATCGACATCAACATTTTCACCCTTAATAAATTTTTGAATAACTAGTTTTCCTTTTGCAGAAACTTCTGTGCCTCCAACTCTATAATCCATAAAAGCTTCATAAGTTATAGGAACCCATTTTTTAACCGTATCTAACATTATATCTGCAAACACTCTTATTTCATACTGCGCATGGCTATCAGCTCTTAATCTTAAAAAATTCATCAAATTTAGAAGATCAGTTTTCCAATACCACTGAGTATAAGTATTTAAAGTTAAATTCATTCTTGCAAGTTCTCTTGCTAAGCCTTTTTTATTTTCATCTATAGTTGAGCCATCAAATCTTTCATTAAGCATTTTTTCATAATTCTCATAAGTTCTTTCGGCATCACTTTTTAAAAGTTCTAAAACTTCCTGAGCTTGTTTTCCTTCTAGGACATCCCCTCTTCCTTGTCTATTGCTAGTGGATTGAGCAGCTAAGTTTTCTCGTGAAGGTAAATAAAATTCTTTATCTAGAATAGAGTATCTTGCAGAATATTCATTAACATTAGCAGTTCTATGTCTAATCCATTGTCGGGCAATAAATATTGGCAATTTTATATGGTATTTTATTTCACACATCTCAAATGGAGTACTATGCCAATGCCTCATTAAGTATTTAAGTAACCCTTTATCAGTTGAAACTTGTTTAGTTCCTTTTCCATAAGAAACTCTTGCAGATTGAACAATAGATGTATCGTCTCCCATGTAATCAACAACCCTAACAAAACCATGATCTAATGCAGGAATTGCCTCGTAAAGAATACTTTCAAGCTCTGGTACAGTAACTCTTTTAGTTTGATTGCTTTGAGCTTGTTGAATCTTAATTTCTTCTGCTTGTTCTTTGGTAAGTTTCATGATTGTTATTGAATCTATTGTATTTCCTTTTATATTAATAATGTTGGTTTTCCAACTACGACGATAAACGAATTTCGTAATAACCATTGCGGACGTGGGGGCAGTACCCACCACCTCCACCATTACAACTTATGGGGGTGAACTAGATTCGACGGGTGACTAAAGGCTATTCTTTCGTTCGGGATTGTTCCACCGTGACGGGCAAATTTATAATTGCTAACGAAAGTTACGCACTTGCTGCCTAATTAACTTTGTTAATTAAGCAAACGGGGTATGGGGCACCTGGCAACAGAACGCCCCTTCTCATTTATTAAATTAGTTTGCAGTAAAAACTTTATTTAAAAAATACAACTTAATTGAACAGTTTATAAACGTATAAATTATCAAAAAATTTGGGTCTCTAATTCAAAAGTTTTTTTTTTGCTTTTTCAAATTCATCTTTAGTTAAAATACCTGTCTCATAAAGATCATTTAACTTTTTTATCTGGTTAACTATGTCACTAGAAGAACTTAAATTAGTAAAATTGGTTGTCGGTGATAATATGTTTAGTTCCAATCTATGTCTTTTTAAAGCTCCTATTGAATTTTCAAAATCAATATGCCTTTTAGCTGAAATCGAGATCCATTTTTTCATAATTTCTTTATGCTGTGGATAATCGTCAATATTATACTTATGATATTCAGATGCATTTTCATCAATAAACTTATTATCCGGCGCATTTAGAATTTTTGGGTCTGCGGTGTAGACTACATAAAACCACTTTCCCATTTTTAATCTAGAAAAATATGAATGCTCACTATATAGCGCTACTTTTGGTAAAGAAATTTGATTATCTTTTATCCATTTTTTTAACTCTACATTTGCAGTTCTCAATTCAGGATTATCTGGATTATAAATATGCTTGATTAAATCATGATGTCCAACCCAAAAACAATTATGAGTGGTACCTTTTCTATAAAATTTAAGAATAGTATATTCTGGTTTTTCATAACAACCATCATATTTGTTTTTAAACATTATTTCTAACAATGCAGTATTTACCAGATTTTCATGAACACCTGCTGTTTTCCACTCAGTAACTGAAAGTGATTCTTTCACTTTATTATTTTCAATTCTAAGCAAAGTAAAAACTTTGTTCGAGATATAAAAATTATAAGCACTCTTTTCAGCTAAAACCCATTTACCCTTAGGTAAACTTAATTTAAAATTTTTATTTACAACAAAGACATTCTCTATCGTATCACCAACCTTGTATGTTTTGGCATAAGCGTCTAAATTACTTACCAATAAAAAAATGGTTAATATAAAAAATTTAAGAAATAGTTTTTTATCATTTAAATTATATTTTTTTTTCAATATCATTTATATTTTTTTAATTCTGCTTGTGCTGCTGCTAATCTTGCAACAGGAACTCTATATGGTGAGCAAGAAACGTAATTTAATCCAGCTTTAGCACAAAAGGATATACTTTTAGGGTCCCCACCGTGCTCACCACAAATTCCTAATTTTAGATTTTTGTTTTGTCTCCTTCCTTTTTCTACTGCTATTTCAACTAAATCTGAGACACCATCATCTATTGATACAAATGGATCAATAGAAAATATTTTATTTTCTAAATAATCATTTAAAAATTTTCCGCTATCATCTCTACTAATCCCAAATGTAGTTTGTGTTAAATCATTTGTACCAAAACTAAAAAATTCAGCATGTTTGGCAATTTCCTTTGCTTTTATCGCTGCTCTTGGTAATTCAATCATCGTGCCAACTAAAAATTCTATTTTTAATTTTTGTTCTTTTTGGACTTGGCTCGCCGTCCTAATTACTAAATCTTTCATTATTTTTATTTCGGTCTCTGTAGAAACTAATGGGATCATTATTTCTGGAAAAGCAGATTTAATTTTATTTTTTTTTAACTCACATAATGCTTCGAAAATTGCTCTACATTGCATTTCATATATTTCGGGAAACGATATAGCTAATCTGCAACCTCTGTGGCCTAGCATTGGATTTTGTTCATGAAGTTCCTCTATTCTTGTTTCAACCTCTTTTACCGAAAGATTAACAATTTCTGCTAATTCTTTAATTTCTTTGTTGGTTCTGGGCAAAAATTCATGTAGTGGAGGATCTAACAATCTTACTGTAACTGGTAAGCCATTCATAATCTTAAAAATTTCAGTAAAGTCTTTTTTTTGATGTGGTAAAAGTTTATCTAAAGCTTTAGCTCTGTCCTCTTTAGTTTTAGAAAGAATCATTTCCCTAACAGATAAAATTCTTTCTTCATCGAAAAACATGTGTTCAGTTCTACAGAGTCCTATACCTTCAGCACCAAAATCTTTTGCAGTTTTAGTATCTTTTGGAGTTTCTGAATTTGTTCTTATATTTAATTTTCTATAACTATCGGCCCAGGACATTAATTTTGAAAAACCACCTGATATTTCTGGCTTTACAGTAGCAACGCTCCCCTCGATTATTCTTCCTGTTGAACCATCTATTGTTATTATATCTCCCTCTTTAATTTCCGTTGATGATGTTTTAAAAGACTTTTTTTCATAACTAATATCAATTTCACTCGATCCAGAAACACAAGGCCTTCCCATTCCTCTTGCCACAACAGCTGCATGACTTGTCATCCCTCCTCTTGCAGTTAATATTCCTTTGGCTGCGTGCATGCCCTGTATATCTTCAGGAGAAGTTTCTATTCTAACCAATATTGTGTCCTGCATCATTGATGTTAGTCTTTCTGCATCTTCAGATGTGAATACTACTTTACCGCTCGCAGCACCTGGTGAAGCAGGCAAGCCATTTGCAATTACATTTATTGAACTTTTTTCATCTAAAGTTGGATGAAGAAGTGTATCAAGTGAGTGTGGATCAATTCTTAACACAGCCTCTTTTTTAGTTATCAATTTTTCTTTAACCATATCAACTGCAATTTTGACCGCAGATTTAGCGGTTCTTTTTCCAGAACGTGTTTGAAGCATCCACAGCTTTTTATTCTCAACTGTAAACTCTACATCTTGCATGTCTTTGTAATGCTTTTCTAATTTGTTCAGGATCTTATAAAGTTGTTTATAAACTTTAGGCATAGACTCTTCCATCGATGGAGCTTTAACTTTAGCAATTTGTCTAGCTTTTTTGGTTATGTATTGTGGTGTTCTTGTTCCAGCTACAACGTCCTCTCCTTGTGCATTAATTAAATATTCCCCATAAATTTCGTTTTCACCGTCTGATGGATTTCTTGTAAAAACTACGCCGGTTGCACAGTTATCTCCCATGTTTCCAAATACCATTGATTGAACATTAACTGCTGTTCCCCATTCTGCAGGTATATGATTTAACTTTCTATAGACTTTTGCTCTCTTACTGTCCCAAGACAAAAATACAGCACTGATTGCTCCCAACAACTGTTCATTAACATCTTGTGGAAAATCTTTATTTGCTTTTTCCTTAACTGTTCTTTTAAAATCTTGAATTAGACCTTCCCAGTCATTTTCGTCTAAATCAGTGTCTAACAGAACACCTTTTGTAAGTTTATAATTCTCGATTAATTCCTCAAAATGATACCCTTCAACACCCATCACTACATTGCCATACATTTGAATAAATCTTCTATAACTATCTTTAGCAAATCGACCGTTAGAAGTTTTTGATGCTAGGGCTTTAACAGTTTTATCATTTAGTCCTAAATTTAAAATTGTGTCCATCATACCAGGCATAGAAACTCTCGATCCAGATCTAACTGAAAGTAATAATGGATTTTTTAAATCACCAAATTTTTTTGAAACTTCTTTTTCAACGACCTTTAATTCTTTTTTAATTAATGTGATTATACTTTTATTTAGTTTTTTTTTATCCTTATAAAATAAATCGCATACTTTTGTAGAAATAGTAAATCCAGGTGGAACTGGTAATCCTATTCGGCCCATTTCTGAAAGATTAGCTCCTTTTCCCCCCAAAAAATTTCTAGGAATTTTAATTTTTTTGCTGTCTTTAGAATTAAAATTTAAAATCAGTTTTTTCATTTTTGGGAATCTACTAAAGAAAAGTTAACATAGTTGTTGAAGGTTTTACATAAGATTTGAATAAGTTCTAGTCTATTTTTTCGAATACCTGGATCAACGTCATTAACTATTACATTATCAAAAAAATCATTAATTACTTTTTTTGTATCTAATAAATTATCTAGAGTTTGAGAATAAACTTCATCTTTATTAATAGAAGAAAAATATTTTCTTAAATCATTTATTTTTTTAAACAAATTTTTTTCAAAATCTGTTTTAAAAACACCAGGGTCAGTTGTATTTGAAAGATCAA
>CACEBA010000026.1 GCA_902557585.1 uncultured Pelagibacteraceae bacterium | reverse complement strand
AAAAATCAGAAAAAATTCAAAAATTTGAAAACAATTTAAAACATGAAAAACCATGGATATTTGATGATTAAAGTAAAAAAAAGAAAAATTCTTTTACTTCCTGGAGATGGTATTGGCCCAGAAGTAATTAGTGAAGTAAAAAAAATAATTAAGTGGCTTAATGATAATAAATCTTTAGACTTTGAAATTGAAGAGGATCTTGCTGGTGGATGCTCATACGATAAGCATGGAACGCCAATTACTGATGAAGTATTTTATAAAGCCCTAGAAAGCGAAGTTGTTATGTTGGGTGCCGTGGGTGGGCCAAAATGGGATGAGGTTGAATTCTCAAAAAAACCAGAGAGAGCGCTATTAAAATTAAGAAAAGAATTAAAACTATTTGCAAATTTAAGACCTGCTATCTGTTTTGAGCAATTAGTTAGTGCATCAACACTTAAGCCTGAAATTGTATCTGGTCTAGACCTTATGATTGTAAGAGAGTTAACGGGAGGTATATATTTTGGTGAACCAAGAGGAATTAAGCCAATTGAAAACGGTGAGAGAAAAGGTGTTAACACTCATACTTATACGACAAGTGAAATAACAAGAGTCGCACGTATAGCATTTGATTTAGCTAGAAAAAGATCAAACAAAGTAACTTCATGTGAGAAATCAAATGTAATGGAAGCAGGACAACTTTGGAAAGAAGAAGTTCAAGAGCTTCATGATAAAGAGTTCAAGGATGTAGAGTTAAGCCATATGCTTGCTGATAATTGTGCAATGCAGCTACTTAGAAACCCTAAACAGTTTGATGTAATTGTGACAGATAATCTCTTCGGAGATATGCTCTCAGATCAGGCATCAATGTTAACTGGATCACTTGGATTATTGCCTTCAGCATCATTAGGTGCAAAAAATAAAGATGGAGAAATGAGGGCAATGTACGAACCAATTCATGGTTCTGCCCCAGATATTGCGGGCAAGGGATTGGCAAATCCAATTGCAACAATATTAAGTTTTGCTATGGCTCTTAGGTACTCTTTAGATCTTGATAATGAAGCTGATAATCTTGAAAAAGCTGTCCAAGAAGTATTAAATGATGGTTTAAGAACAAAGGATATACTATCTGAGGGAATGAAAGAGGTATCGACTTCACAAATGGGTGATGCGATAATTTCAAAATTGCAATAAATCTATAATTATTCTAAAGTTTAAAAATGCCAAATTATACAGCTCCACTAGATGATATGTTGTTTCTCTTTGATAAATTGAGAGATAATAAAAATTATAATGAATTACAAAAATATAACGAAGTTAATTCAGATTTAGTAAAAGATATTTTGGGGGAAGCAGCGAAAATTAGTGAAAATCTGATATTGCCTTTGGCATTATCTGGAGATGAACATCCTGCTCAACTAGAAAATGGAGTGGTTAGAACCCCTCCAGGATACAAAGAAGCATATAATAAGTACATTGAAGACGGTTGGATTTCATTATCTTGTGATCCAAAATATGGTGGTCAAGGAATGCCGAAAACAGTTAGTGCATTTTTTGATGAAATGCTGTCTTCCACATCACTTTCGTTTAAACTTTATAGTGAATTAACTATTGGTGCTTATAATTGTCTTTTGCGACATGCAACTGATGAAATGAAAGATAAATATCTTCCAAAAATGGTTCAAGGGAAATGGAGTGGCACAATGTGTTTAACAGAACCAGTTTGTGGAACAGATTTAGGAATGTTAAAAACAAAGGCTGTTGAACAAAAAGATGGAACTTTTAAAATTAGTGGACAAAAAATATTTATAACATCTGGTGATCACGATCTTACGGAAAATATTATTCATTTAGTTATAGCTAGAGCATCAGATTCGCCAGCTGGAACTAAAGGTATAAGTTTGTTTCTCGTACCAAAGTATATTGTGAAAGAAGATGGATCAATTGGACCAAGAAATGGTGTTTCTGCAGGATCAGTAGAACATAAAATGGGCATTAAAGGTTCAGCTACCTGTGTTTTAAATTTTGATGAAGCAGTTGGTTATATGATTGGACCAAAAAATAAGGGTTTAAGTCAAATGTTTACTATGATGAACTTAGAAAGAATTGTAGTTGGTATTCAAGGACTGGGTATATCAGAAATTGCTTATCAAAATTCACTTTCTTATGCAAAAGAAAGAAAACAAGGTAAGACAAACAATTCTAAATCTACCAACGGTGCAGACTTTATTATTGAGCATGCAGATATTAGGAAGTCTTTGCTTAATATGAAATCAATTATAGAGGGTGAAAGAGCATTATGTTTTTGGTTGTCTCAGCAAACAGAAGTAAGTCTTTATCATTCTGACGAAAAAATAAAACAAGAGGCATCAGACTATGTTTCTTTGATGACACCAGTTGTGAAGTCACTATTTACTGACTTAGCGATGGAAATTACTAGTGATGCTATGCAGATACATGGGGGTTATGGATTTACAAAAGACCAAGGAATAGAACAGCTTTATCGTGACAATAGAATAACGCCTATTTATGAAGGCACGAATTCTGTGCAAGCCGCCGATCTAGTATTTAGAAAGTTAACAAATAAAAATGGAGATATAATTGGAAAATTTTTAGAAATGATTAAATCCGAGTGTGATGGTAAAAATGGGAAAGTAAAAACTTTTTCAAAAGAACTTAATTATTACTTAGATATTCTCTCAAAATTTACTGATTGGATTAAAGAAAAATACAATGACGATAAAGACGATGTTAGTGCTGCAGCAAATGATTATCTTAAAACACTTGGATTTGTATCCTTAGCGTATTCATGGATTAAAGTACTTGATGTGAGCTACAATGAGTATGATAGCAACAAAAAATTTTATGATGACAAAATAAATACTGCAAAATTTTATTTTGAAAAGGTATTACCCAGAGCAGAGCTTCACTATAAATCTGCGATATCTGGAAGTTCAAATATTATGAACTTTAAATTTAATTAACTTTTTATGAGTCATTACGAAACCAATTTAGATAAAAATAAAGCTAATTATGTCCCGCTTACTCCCTTAACTTTTTTAAAAAGAGCTACTGAAATATATCCCAATTATGAAGCAATAGTCTATGAAGATAGAAGTTACACTTGGGCTGAGGTCTACAAAAGATCAGTTAAATTTGCTAGTGCGTTATCTAAAATTGGAATTAAAAAAGGTGATACAGTATCTTTCTTGGCATTTAATACACCAGAAATTTTTGAGGCACACTATTCAGTACCAATGACGGGCGCAGTATTGAATACAATTAACATTAGACTAGATGCAAATACTATTAACTATATTTTAAATCATAGCGAAGCAAAGGTTTTAGTAGTAGATAGGCAACTTCATTTAGAGGTTAAGAAAGCACTAAAAAACTTAGATAAAGAAATTACCATTATTGATATTAATGATAAATATGCTGATCAATCAAAATTGGAAAAAATTGGTGATTTAGAGTATGAAAGTTTTTTAAATACTGGGGATGAGAATTTTGATTGGCAAATGCCAGATGATGAATGGCAATCAATCTCTTTAAGTTATACCTCAGGTACTACAGGAAATCCAAAAGGTGTGGTCTACCACCATAGAGGAGCTTATTTAATGTCAACTGGAAGTTCGGTTGCATGGAATATGCCAAATCGTTTAAACTTTTTAACAATAGTACCAATGTTTCATTGTAATGGTTGGTGTTATCCATGGACAATCCCAATGTTAAATGGAAGAACAGTATGTCTAAGAAATATTGATGTAAAAAAAATTTTTGAACTTATTGATAAGTATGAGGTAACGCATTTTGGAGGAGCGCCAATTGTTTTGAATATGATTACAGGTGCACCAGAGACCGATCGTAAAAAACTTAAACATAAAGTTTATGTATTAACTGCAGGAGCACCTCCACCAAGCGTAATATTTAAAAAAATGAAAGCTCTGGGTTTTGAAGTAATGCACGTTTATGGTTTAACAGAAACTTATGGTCATGTTACGCAATGTGCATGGAACGATGAGTGGAAAGATTTTGATGAAGATAGGTTAAACGAGATTAAAGCAAGACAAGGTGTAAGATATCCAAATACAGAGGGGGTTACCGTTTTAGATCCAGAGACAATGAAAGAAGTACCAAAAGATGGAAAAACAATCGGTGAAATCATGATTAGAGGAAATGTAGTAATGAAAGGTTATTTTAAGGATAAAGATGCTACAGAAAAAGCTATGAAAGACGGCTGGTTTCATAGTGGCGACTTAGCAGTAATGCACCCTGATGGTTATGTAAAAATACAAGATAGATCAAAAGACATAATTATTTCTGGAGGGGAGAATATTTCGTCAATAGAAATTGAAAATACTCTTTCTAAACATCCATCAGTTTCAATAGCAGCTGTAGTTGCTAAACCTGATGAGAAATGGGGCGAGGTTCCATGTGCTTTTATTGAAATGGTTAAAGACAAACCTGTATCAGAAAACGAATTAATTGATTTCTGTAAAGAGACATTAGCTGGGTTTAAAGTTCCAAAAAAAGTTATTTTCTGCGAGTTACCAAAAACATCAACAGGAAAAATACAAAAATTTGAATTAAGAAAACAATTCTAAATAATTCAGGGTCACGATCATATGATTATTATTGCAAAATCATATGAAATAAGAGAAAAGGTTTTTGAATTTTAAAAAAAATGAAAAATTTTCCTGTAGCAAAATCTAGAAGATTAAGAAGCACGCCTTACACAGATAGAATAGAAGCCCACGGTGTTAGCAGCTATACAGTTTACAATCATATGCTCCTTCCGGCTTCTTTTAAGTCACTAGAGTCAGATTATCACCACTTAAAAAAATTTGTTCAGGTTTGGGATGTTGCAGCTGAAAGGCAAGTTCAAATCTCAGGAAAAGATTCTGCAAAATTAGTTCAGCTTATGACCTGTAGAGATTTATCAATGTCAAAAGTTGGAAAATGCTATTACGCACCAATAATAGATGACGATGGATTATTAGTAAACGATCCAATTATAAATAAATTAGCAGAGGATAAATGGTGGCTTTCTATTGCTGATTCGGATGTAATATTTTTTGCCAAAGGGCTTGCAGCTGGAAATAAATTTGATGTTCAAATTAGTGAGCCAAATGTAAATATTTTAGCAGTACAAGGACCTCTTGCAGATGATTTAATGTCTAAATTGTTTGGTGATGAAATCAGACAATTAAAATTTTTTAACTTTAATTATTACGAATTTAAAAGTCATAAATATTTCATCGCTAGATCAGGCTGGTCTAAACAAGGTGGCTTTGAGGTATATGTTGACGATGACTTAGCAGGTCAAAATTTATATGATTCCTTATTTGAAGCTGGAAAAGAGTTCGATGTAAAACCAGGATGCCCAAATCTTATTGAAAGAATAGAGGGAGCACTTTTATCCTATGGAAATGATTTTGATAATAGAGATAATCCCTTTGAAGCAAATTTCGATAAATATATAAGTTTAGATACCGATGTAAATTACTTAGGCAAAGTAAAACTAAAGATGATAAATGAAGAGGGAATTTCAAGAAAATTAAGAGGTGTAAAAATTGATCACAATAAAATTGACATGTATTGTGAGAAAACACTATTTGATGATAATAAGAATATAGTAGGATATGTGAGATCAGCTGCATATTCGCCAACTTTTAAAAAAGTAGTTGGAATAGCAATGATCAATAAACCCTATTGGAATATGAAGGACCAATTTAGAATTGAAATTGATGAAAAAATACACTTAGGAACAGTTTGCGATTTACCCTTCGTTTAGTATAAAACTTAAATATCATGAATATAGCAATTGTAGGAGCAACAGGAAATGTTGGAAGAAAGATTATAGAAATACTTGAGAAAAAAAAATTAGGTATAGAAAATCTTTTTTTATTAGC
>CACEBA010000025.1 GCA_902557585.1 uncultured Pelagibacteraceae bacterium | reverse complement strand
GAAGCTTTTTCCAAGGCATTAGGGACAGGATTTTCCTCAAATTTGAATTTTAAAGATATCGAAATTATAAATGACAAAAAAGGTATGCCTAAATATGCAGAAAATAAAAAAATTATAAAAATTGTACAAAGAAAATATAAAATTAAAAAATTTAACTCTTTTCTTTCAATTTCAGATGAAAAAGATTATTCAACAGCTTTTGCAATTATTGAGTCAACATGAAATTAGATAAAAATTTCTTTTCTGAAAATATAAAAACTTTATTGTATGCATTGGTGATTGCTATAATAATTAGATCACTTTTAGTTCAACCATTTTATATTCCCTCATCATCAATGGAACCTACGTTGTTAGTAGGCGATAGATTGTTTGTAACAAAATATTCCTATGGTTATAGCAAACATTCATTCCCTTTCAGTCCTCCTATACTAAGCAAAAGAGTAATGTTTAATAGTCCAGAGCGAGGAGATGTAGTTGTCTTCAAAACACCCGCAGATAATAGAACTGATTATATAAAAAGATTAATTGGCCTACCTGGTGATAATATTCAATTTATAGATTCTAATTTGTACTTAAATAACAGTGAAATTTTAAAATCAAGAATTTCACTAAAAAGCAAAATTTATTGTGGAAACGATTCAATAGATGTTTATAAATTTGAAGAAAAATTACCTAACGGAAAATCTTTTCATACAGTTTATTTAGAAAACTATACATATCAAAATTCAGATGTATTTACTGTTCCTGATGATCACTATTTTTTTTTAGGTGACAATAGAGATTGTTCTAAAGATAGCAGATATTTAACTAGTGTAGGCTATGTTCACAAAGATAATTTAGTTGGCAAGGCTCAATATATTTTTTTTTCGTCAGATACAAGAATTGGATCTATCTTTGAATTTTGGAAATGGCATAAATCAATTAGGTTTAAAAGAACATTTAATAAAATTAATTAATGAAAATCAATTATCAAAATTTAGAAAAAAAATTAAATTTAAAATTCAAAAACAAAAATCTTCTGTCTCAATCTTTAACACATAAAAGCTACAATAAAATTGAAAATTATGAAAAAATTGAATTTTTAGGTGATAGAGTTCTTGGTTTAGTTATCTCTCAAAAACTTTTAAAAATTTATCCAAAGGAAAATGAAGGAGTTCTAGATAAAAAATTTGCCTCTTTAGTGAATAAAAAAACATGTTTAGAGGTAGCCAGAAGCATTGAACTGGATAAATATATAAAAACATTTAATCCTAAAAATAAAAATATTAAAATTGAGGATAAAATAATTTCTGATAGTTGTGAGGCATTATTAGGAGCTATATATCTAGACAAGGGACTGAATATTGTTGAAAAAGTTATTCTTAAATTGTGGAATAGTCATATTGAAAAAAGCTCTATCACTCAAATTGATCCTAAAACTAAACTTCAAGAATTAGCTTTAAAAAAGTTTAAAAAATTACCCATCTATAAAATAATTTCAAATACTGGTCCTCGTCATAAACCAATTTTTCAGGTGGGTGTTAAGCTACCGAATACTAAATTTCATGTGTCATCTGGTAAATCAAAAAAAGATGCTGAGCAAAATGCGGCTATTGAGTGTCTAAAAAATTTAAATTTATAAAATATGAATTGGACTGATCAATCTTTTTTATTAAGTAAAAACCGATATAGTGAAAATTCTATTATTGCGGAATTATATACTGAGAATAGAGGTAAGGTTTCTGGAATTATTTTTGGTGGTACCTCAAAAAAAATTAAAAATTATCTTCAAATAGGAAACAAACTCCATGTTAATTATAATTCAAAAAACGATAGTAGGATGGGTTATTTAAAGATAGAAATTTTAAATGCACACAGCCCTCTATATTTTGATCATAAGCAAAAGCTTTCTTGCATTACATCCGCAATGAATCTTGTAAAAATTTTAACCGCTGAAAGACAAACTAATAACAATGTTTTTTTACTTATTGAAAATTTATATAAATTATTAAACCATAAAGATTGGTTAAAAGAATATATTTTTTGGGAATTAGATTTACTCAAATTATTAGGATATGACCTCGAGTTAGAAAATTTAGTTGAAAAAAACCTAGAAGATAGCAAAACAGTATATTTTGCTAATAGTCAAAATGAAAAGAAATATGTGCCAAATTTTTTAATTGAAAAAAATTTAGTGGTAAGTGATATAAATATTTTATTAAGTGGCTTGAAACTAGTTGGAGATTTTTTAGATAAAACGATTTTGAAACCAAATAATATAAATCATCCTAATAGTAGAATTATTTTCATAAATTCCTTAAAATAGTTATTTTAGAATTTTATCAATTCTATCAGCGTAATAAGAAACAATACCATTAGCTCCAGCTCTTTTAAAAGACATTAAACTTTCATAAATGACATCTTGGTTTACTATTTTTTTATTAATAGCAGTTTGTATAAGGCTGTATTCTCCAGATACTTGGTATGCAAACACAGGTATTTTAAATTTATCTTTTATTGACTTAATTATATCTAGATATGGCATACCTGGTTTAACCATAACCATGTCTGCTCCTTCTCTTATATCTAAAGCAACTTCTCTTATAGCCTCATCGCTATTTCTAAAATCCATCTGGTATGTTTTTTTGTCTCCTTTTAGTTTATTCTTTGAACCAACAGCGTCTCTAAAAGGGCCATAGAAACTTGATGCGTATTTTGCAGCATATGAAAGTATTTGGACATTTTTAAAATTAGATTTATCTAAAGCTTTTCTAATTTTACCAATTCTTCCATCCATCATATCAGAAGGAGCTATGACATCACATCCCATATCAGCTTGAAGTAATGATTGATTAATTAATATCTCAATAGTTTCATCATTAATAATTCGATTTGATTTTATTAATCCATCATGTCCATGAGAAGTATACGGATCTAATGCAACATCACACATAATTCCAATTTTATTTTTATATTTTTTTTTAATTTCTTTTATAGCTCTACAAACTAAATTATTTTCATTTAATGCCTCTGAGCCAAGTTCATTTTTTAATGAATTTTTAGTTTTAGGAAAAAGTGCAACCATCGGTATACCCAATCGTATCGCTTTATCAATTATTTGTGATAGCTTATTTATAGAATATCTGAAAACGCCAGGCATTGACGATATTGATTCTTTTTTATTGGATCCTTCAATTAAGAAAATAGGCAATATAAAATCATTTGGACTTAAGGTATTTTCTTGAATCAGTCTTCTAGACCACTTTTCCTTTCTATTTCTTCTTAGTCTTAAATTAGGAAATTTGCCTGTAATCATGTTTAAATTTTCTTTATTAATGCGACAAAAGTATTATACAAATATATATTATTATAAGTACAACACATTTTCGATGAGTATAGATAACACAAAAATTGTTAACTTGGATATAAAAAAAGATCAAAGAATTTTAGATTTCAGTGATTTTCAAAAACAAAATATTAAATTTGATATTGATAAATTACAGGAGGCTTACAATCAGATTGTCAAAATTAAAAAATTTGATGATGGAGGTGGTGTAACTCATTTTGGTGCTATCTCTCTTACTCAAATACCTGGGGACCCAGATTCTATAAAAGGGAATAAAGCTAGAGGTGTTTATTGGACTAAACCAGATAAATCTGGAAAAGAAGTTTCAAGAGATGTAAGCATAGATGAAACATTGTATTCAGAATTTATTAAAGACTATGAAAACACTTATTTCAAAGAAGTTTATGATACACTTAGCTCTAAATATAAATTAGGAAGAGTAAGAATACTATTAAAAGAACCAAGATCTACATTAAGTTGGCACAGAGATCCAGAACCAAGATTGCATATTCCCATAATTACAAATCCTGGCTGTATAATGGTAATAGATAACGTTGCAAAACACATGCCTGCAGATGGATCAGTGTGGGTTACAAATAACACAAAATATCACAACGCATTTAATGGAGGAGAAGAAAATAGAATTCATTTAGTTGCATGTGTGCTTGATTACAAATTTAATTAATTTGAATAAAATATTTATTTCCTCTGATCATGCTGGTTTCAAACTTAAACAATCTATAATTAAGTATTTATCAAATAATAATATGAATTATCATGATTTAGGTCCACACAACAAATCAAGAGTTGATTATCCTGATTATGCTCATAAGGTTGCAAAAAAAGTAAAAATTAACAAGAATAATATGGGTATATTAATATGTGGATCGGGCACAGGGATGAATATTGTTGCAAATAAATATAAAAATATACGAGCTGCCCAGTGTTTTAATTTAAAATCAACCAAATTATCTAGATTGCATAATGATGCAAATATCATTACATTAGGGTCAAGACTGTTATCGACAAAAAATGCTCTTGACTATGTAAAGGCATTTATTAATACTAAGTTTGAAGGTGGCAGACACTCAAAAAGAATAAAGAAAATATAATTATGTCTAGTGAAAAAAATTATTTAAATGATAGCTATAAAAGTTTCTTCGAAGATAGTTTATCTTTAAAAGATCCTGAACTTTATAAAGCAATAAAAGATGAACTTGTCAGACAACAACAACATATAGAGTTAATTGCATCTGAAAATATAGTATCTCAAGCTGTTCTTGAAGCACAAGGATCTGTCTTAACAAATAAATATGCTGAAGGTTACCCTGGAAAAAGATATTATAATGGATGTGAGCATGTAGATGTGGCTGAAAATTTAGCCATTGATAGACTTAAAAAATTATTTAATTGTAAATTTGCTAATGCCCAGCCGCATTCAGGAGCGCAAGCTAATGGAGCTGTATTTTTAGCTTTACTAAATCCAGGTGACACCTTTTTGGGAATGAGTTTAAACTCTGGTGGACATATTACTCACGGATTAAAAATTTCAATGTCGGGTAAATGGTTTAATGCAATTGGATATGATGTCGACAAACAATCCGAGTTAATAGATTATGACAATGTAGAAAAACTTGCTTTAGAGCATAAACCTAAATTAATTATTGCTGGTGGTAGTGCTTACTCAAGAGTAATAGATTTTAAAAGATTTAGAGAAATTGCAGATAAAGTTGGAGCGTATTTGATGGTCGATATGGCTCATTTTTCAGGTTTAGTTGCAGGAAAAGGTTATCCAAATCCATGTGACCATGCTCACGTTGTTACTTCAACAACTCATAAAGTTTTTAGAAGTGCTAGAGGTGGAATAATTTTAACTAATCACGAAGATCTTGCAAAAAAATTTAATACAGCAGTTTTTCCAGGCTATCAAGGTGGACCATTAATGCATGTCATTGCTGCTAAGGCTGCTGGTTTTCTAGAAGCATTACAACCAGATTTTCAAAATTATATAAAATCTGTTTTAGCAAATGCTAAAATTCTAGCAGAGACATTAAAAAATAATGGTTTTAAAATTTATTCAGATGGGACTGATACTCATCTTATGCTAGTTGATTTAAGACCATACAATATCAAAGGTAACTTAGCTGCTGAAAGTTTATCTAGAGCCAATATTACATGCAACAAGAACGGTATACCTTTTGATACTGAGAAACCTATGGTAACTTCAGGTATTAGACTTGGTACACAGGCTGCAACTACTCGAGGATTTGGTTTAAATGAATTTAAAACAGTTGGTGAATTAATAACTAAAACTCTTAAAGGATTATCTCAAAACCCAGAAGACAATAGTAAAGTAGAAAATGAGGTAAAAAATGAAGTTATTTCACTAACATCGTCTTTTCCGATATATAAAAATCTTTAATTAATGATTTGTCCCTGTGAAAAAAAAGGAGAAACTTCAGTTGTAGATTCTCGTCCAACAGAGGATGGCACAGCTATACGCAGAAGAAGAATGTGCGAATGTGGTGAAAGATTTACTACCTTTGAAAGAATTCAGTTTAGAGAATTGATGGTAGTAAAAAAAAACGGGAGAAAATCATCATTTGATAGAGATAAATTATCTAAATCGATTTATATAGCGTTAAAAAAGAGACCAATAGATACTGGAACAGCTGAAAAATTTATTAGTAAAATCTCAAGATCTTTAGAGGAATTAGGGCAAGCTGAAATTTCTACTAATACAATTGGCACTATGGTAATGGAGGGGCTGAAGGAATTAGACCCAGTTGCTTATGTTCGTTTTGCTTCTGTGTATCGTAACTTCAGAGAAGAACAAGATTTTGTACAATTCGTAGACAAACTTGATGTCTCAAAAAAAAGTTAAGTTCTCAGTAAAAGATAAATTATATATGGATATTGCCTTAGACTTGGCAAAATCTCGAGAAGGATTAACAGGAACAAATCCATCTGTTGGCTGTGTAATAGTAAAAAATGATAATATAATTTCAATTGGACAAACCTCATTTAAAGGCAGACCTCATGCTGAAGTTAATGCGATTAAAAATTGTAAAGAAAATTTAAATGGTGCAAAAATGTATGTTACTTTGGAACCATGCAGTCATTACGGGGTAACACCACCTTGCACTAATGAAATTATTAAATCAAAAATATCTGAGGTAATTTATTCAATAGAAGATACAGATAAGAGAGTAAGAAAAAAAAGTTATAAAATTTTAAAATCTTATAATATTAATGTTTCTATAGGTCTGTTAAAAGACCAAGTGAAAAAATTTTATATTCCATATTTTTTTAATAGAAGAAATAAAATGCCATTTATCACGGGCAAGCTAGCTATCTCAAAAAATAAATTA
>CACEBA010000024.1 GCA_902557585.1 uncultured Pelagibacteraceae bacterium | reverse complement strand
TTAGTAATATCACGAATTCTTCCAATGTAACCTGCTCTTTGCGCGACACTTATTGCTCCCCTGGCATCTAAAACATTAAACACATGGCTTGCTTTTAAACATTGATCATACGCAGGTAGTGAAATCTTTTTTTCAACTAATGATTTTGCCTCTGACTCATGCATTTCAAACATTTTAAATAATTTTTCAACATTTGCGTGCTCAAAATTGTAGGCAGAAAACTCTTTTTCAGCTTGATGAAAAACCTCTCTATATTTTACATTCTCATCATTCCACAACAAATCATAAACATTTTTTTGTTGTTGGGTAAACATGCAGATCCTCTCTAAACCATAAGTTATTTCTACTGACACTGGTTTGCATTCATAACCTGCCATTTGTTGAAAATAGGTAAATTGAGTAATCTCCATTCCATCGCACCAAACTTCCCAACCTAAACCAGCTGCGCCTAATGTAGGACTTTCCCAGTCATCTTCTACAAATCTGATATCATGATCATTGTGATGAATTCCAATTGTAGTAAGACTATTTAGATACAGCCTTTTTATATTTTCAGGAGAAGGTTTAATCAAAACTTGAAACTGATAATAATGTTGAAGTCTATTCGGATTTTCACCATATCTACCATCAGTTGGTCTTCTTGATGGTTGAACATAAGCAGCTTTCCAAGGTTTAGTACCCAACGATCTAAGAGTCGTAGCAGGATGGAAAGTACCAGCTCCAACTTCTATATCATATGGTTGGAGAATAATGCATCCTTGTTTACTCCAAAATTTTTGAAGATTTATAATAGTCTCTTGAAAGGTTTGAAATTTAGGTTTTTGTTTTTTTTTATTTTTATTTTTATTTTTAGAAACCATATCTTTGCCAGATTGACCTCTCATCTAAAATATTTGCAAATTGATCTATTTGATTAGAGGAAGAAAGTTTTTGACTTAACCATCCTTTAGTCTTTTCAAATTTCTTAATTATTAGGTCATCTCCATATTTTTCTTTCAAAATTTCATGAGCGTTTCCTATTCCATCTATTAACCCTAAAGTTTTTGATTTACTACCTGACCAAAATTCACCTGAAAAAAGTTCGATGTCAGATTTTTGTAATTTAGTGCCTCTACTTTTTTCAACAACATCAATAAAATCTTTATGTAAGTCTAACTGGATATTTTTAAGTCTTTCTATATCCTCATTTTTTTCTTCAAGAAAAGGATCGAGTGTACTTTTATTTTTACCAGCAGTATGAACTCTTCTATCAACACCAATTTTTTTTATTAATTCTGTAAAACCAAATGATGAATAGATAACTCCAATTGATCCAATGATAGAACTTGAGTTTGCATAAATTTCATCCCCAGCACATGCAATGAGATAACCTCCAGACGCGGCAACATCCTCTGCAAATACTATTACATGCTTATTATTTTTTTTAGCTTGCTGTCTAATAAAGCTATAAATTAAATGAGATTGCACAGGTGATCCTCCTGGTGAATTTATAGTAATTGCAACACATTTGGCTTTCTTTAATGAAAAAGCTTTTTTAATTATCTCTTCCTGGCCAGCAAAGTCTATTCCCTGTTTAAATTTTCCAGCATTTCCAATCACACCATTGAGCTTTAAATGAGCTACTATTTTTTTCTTTTTAAAAAAAGAGAACATAAATATTTCTTATAGAATAATTAGTTGAATATAAAGACTACTTATAATTGAAGAATAAGGTGCGTCAATTGATAAGTAATAAATAAAAGTTAATTATACTAGTTTAAATTTAATATGGGATCGGTTGTTCAGCTCAGAAATCAGATAAATAATTCTTATTTTCAATTAAAGGATTCTCTTGAAGACAAGCTTATTTTAACTGAGGAAAAAATTAAAACTAAATTAATTAGTGATGTAGAGCTAGTTCAAAAAATGACTGACTATCACATGGAAACTGGTGGTAAAAGATTGAGAGCTCTACTAACTTTGGGAGCTGCAAAATTATGCGGTTATACAAAAGGCTCAAGAGATGTGAACTTAGCTGCATGCGTTGAATTAATTCATAGTGCAACTTTAATGCATGATGACGTTATAGATGAGGGTGTAGTTAGGAGAGGAAAAGAAACTTTAAATAAAGTTTGGAATAATCATTCTTCAGTTTTAGTAGGTGACTATTTGCTAAGTAGATGTTTTGAGATGATGGTCGAAGATGGCAATATAGAAGTTCTAAAATTATTATCATCTACCTCATCAAAAATAGCTCAAGGAGAAGTTTTACAGCTTCAACATAAAGGTGAAGTCGATATGTTGGAAGAGACTTATCTAAAAATTATTTCTGCAAAAACTGCTGAGCTGTTTGCAGCAGCTACAAAGGTTGGTGCAATTTTATCTGATAGTAATAAAAAAGAAAAAGATGCACTTGAATTTTATGGCAGAAATCTTGGACTTACTTTCCAAATTGCTGATGATACTCTTGATTACAACGCTGAGCTAAAATTATTTGGAAAAAAAATTGGAAAAGATTTTTTTGAAGGAAAAATTACACTACCTATAATTTTACTTTATCAAAAGTTAGAACCAGATGAAAAAAATAATTTAATTAATTTATTTAATAAGGATACAAGACATAAAGATGATTTGGATAAAGCAATTGGTTTAATAAACAAACATAAAATTATAAATGAGTGCTACCAGAAAGCACAGCACTATATCAATCTTGCCTCAAATTCATTGAGTGTTTTTAAAGATACCAAAGAAAAAGAAATTTTAAAAAAACTAACAACATTTAGCATATCTAGAAATTTTTAAGGACTCAAAAGTGATTTGGTCCATTGTCCTTTAGAATTTTTTATGTATTTTAATCTTTCATGAATCCTATTATCTCCATCAAGCCAAAACTCAATACTTGAAGGAGATAATTTCCAACCTGACCAATAATTTGGTCTTGGAACCTTGTTCTTATCAACATATTTTTTTTTATATTCTTGGATATAATTATCTAACTGATCTCTGTTTTTAAGTTCCTTACTCTGTTTAGATGCCCATGCTCCTATCCTACTTTCATAACTTCTTGAATTATAGTAATCATCTGCAACTTCATTAGGTACTAATGAAACGGTGCCATTAACCCTGATTTGCCTTAGTAAACTTTTCCAATGAAAGCACATTGCTACATTTGGATTTTGTTTTAGTTCACGCCCTTTTTGACTATCTAAATTTGTATAAAATACAAATCCATTTTGATCAAAGTCTTTTAATAAGACCATTCTTACAGAAGGGACATTGTTTTTACTTGATGTTGCTAACGCTACAGCGTTTGGGTCGTTTGGCTCTGTTTTTTTTGCCTCTTCCATCCAGGTATCAAATAATTGAATTGGATCATCTAAGTCCAGAAAACAATTATTAAGCCCAAGTGAGTTTTTTTGATTCATAATTTAAACAAAATAATCTATATAATATAAATAATGTCATTTAATACGTTTGGAAAGCTATTTCGTTTCTCTACTTGGGGTGAATCTCATGGTCCTGCAATTGGCTGTATTGTTGATGGATGTCCACCAAATATTAATTTAAGTGAAAAAGATATACAAAAGGAACTTGATAAAAGAAAACCAGGACAATCAAAATTTACAACACAAAGAAAAGAGGATGATAAAGTTCAAATATTATCTGGAGTTTTTGACGGTAGAACTACAGGCACACCTATATCCTTAATTATATATAATAAAGATATGAGATCTAAGGATTATGGAAATATTAAGGATAAATTTAGACCTGGACACGCAGACTTTACGTATTTCAAAAAATATGGAATTAGAGACTATAGAGGTGGTGGAAGATCATCTGCAAGAGAAACTGCGTCAAGAGTTGCAGCTGGTGCAATAGCAAAGTTGGTCTTAAAAAAAAAATTAGGAAAAAAATTCAATGTTATTGGAGCTGTTACTCAATTAGGTATATTGGGATGCGATACTGAAAAATGGAATGACAAAATAATTACAAAAAATCCATTTTTTTGTCCTGACAAATCGATGGTTAAACTTTGGGAAAAATATTTGTTAGGGGTGAGAAAATCTGGGTCCTCATGTGGTGCAGTGATTGAAATAAGGGCAAGAGGAATTCCAGTAGGATTGGGGGCACCTATTTACTCAAAACTAGACTCTGATATAGCATCTAGTTTCATGAGTATTAATGCTGTTAAAGGAGTTAACATTGGTGCAGGAATGAACTCTGCACAACTAAGTGGCGAACAAAACTCAGATGAGATTTCACAAAAAGGTAAAACATTAAAGTTTAATTCAAATAATGCAGGTGGAATATTAGGTGGTATTTCAACTGGACAAGAAATTGTCGCTTCATTTGCTGTTAAACCAACATCTTCAATCTTAGCAAAAAGAAAAACTATCAATAAATTTGGAAAAAATACAACAATATCTGTTACAGGAAGACATGATCCATGTGTTGGAATAAGAGCTGTGCCTGTTGGTGAGGCAATGATGAATTGTGTTTTATTAGATCACTATCTAATGAATAAAGCTCAGTGTCAGTAGAATAATTTAACTTTTTACAACTTTGATAGAGTTTTTGTTAAATAAGATATCTAAAATTTTCTTTGATATTTGAGAAGCGTTTAATCCAGCAATTTCATACATTTTGTTAGGTGTATCTTGTTCAATAAACTTATCTGGTAAATTCATTGATCTAAATTTTAGACCTTTGTCAAATATCCCCTTTTCAGCTAGTAAGTTTTTTACATGAGAACCAAATCCTCCAATAGAACCCTCTTCAATAGTGACTAAAATTTCATGCTCTCTAGCACATTTAATAATCAATTCTTTGTCTAAAGGTTTGGCAAACCTTGCATCAACAATAGTAGTTGAAACTCCTTTTTGTTTTAAATGTTCCGCCGCTAGTTTGCATTCCTCAAGTCTTGTGCCTAAGCTTAAAAGGCATACTTGACTACCATTTTGAATAATTCTTCCTTTTCCAATTTCAATTTTTTCTTCTATTGATGGAAGTTCAACTCCAACACCAATGCCTCTTGGATATCTAATTGCACTTGGTCTGTCATCAATATCTACTGATGTATTTATCATTTTAACCAGTTCAGCTTCGTCACTTGCAGCCATTACAATAAAATTTGGTAAAGTTGATAAATAAGTAATGTCAAATGAACCAGCGTGTGTTGATCCATCAGCCCCAACTAATCCAGCTCTATCAATTGCAAATCTTACTGGTAAACTTTGAATGGCTACATCATGAACAACTTGATCGTAGGCTCTTTGTAAAAATGTTGAGTAAATTGCAGCATACGGCTTGTATCCCTCTGTTGCCATCCCAGCGGCAAATGTTACAGCATGTTGCTCAGCTATACCAACATCAAACATTCTTTTTGGGAATTCTTTGCCAAATATGTCCATTCCTGTTCCACCAGGCATTGCTGCTGTTATTCCAACAATTTTACTATCTTTTTTTGCGTGCTTTACAAGTGTATTAGCGAATACTTTTGTATATGAAGGTAAATTAGATGCACTTTTATTCTGCTCGCCAGTATCTACATTAAATTTTGAAACTCCATGATAATGATCTTTAGCTTCTTCTGCATAACTATACCCTTTACCTTTCTGTGTTTTAATATGAATCATAATTGGACCTTCGTGATTTGAGTCCTTTGCATTTTTTAAAATTGGAATAAGAGTTGATAAATCATGTCCATCAATTGGTCCCACATAATAAAAACCTAATGAATTAAACATAGTACCACCAGTGAATGCGGATCTTAAGAAATCCTCTGCTTTTCCTGCCTTAGCACTAAACCTCTTAGAAAATGCAGAAGTAATTAATTTAATAGTCTCTCTAAAACTAAAATATATTTTTCCAGTCAATAATTTTGCGAGATATGTTCTCATTGCTCCAACTGGTTTTGCTATTGACATATCATTATCGTTTAAAACAACAATCATTTTAGTTTTTGAAGCACCTGCATTATTCATTGCCTCATAAGCCATACCAGCACTCATCGCACCGTCTCCTATTACTGCAATTACATTTGAAGATTTATTTTCCAGTTTATTTGCCTCAGCTATTCCTAGTGCAGAAGAGATTGATGTTGAACTATGAGCAGCACCAAAAGGATCGTATTCACTTTCAGTTCTCTTAGTAAAACCTGATAATCCATTACCTTGTCTTAATGTTCTAATTTTATCTTTTCTTCCTGTTAAAATTTTGTGTGGATAAGATTGATGTCCCACATCCCAAATTAATTTATCATTTGGTGTATCAAATACATAATGAAGTGCTACAGTTAGTTCTACAACACCTAAACCTGCACCTAAATGACCTCCTGTTTGAGATACAGCATCTATCATTTCATTTCTAACTTCATTCGCAACTTTTGGTAAATCCTTTTCAGATATTTTTCTTAAATCAGATGGGAAATTTATATCTTTTAAAAATGTGCTTTTGTTTATCATCTATCTCTGTTTAAAATATATTCTAAAGTCTGTTTTATTTTTTTTGTATTAGAGCCGTATTTTTGCAATTTGTTATTAATATTCATAATTAAATTATCACAATATTTAAAAGCATTATTGTAACCAAGTAAACCAATAAGTGTCGCTTTACCTTTTTTTTTATCTTTTCCTGTTTTTTTACCAGCTATTTTTGAATTTCCTTTATGGTCAATTAGGTCATCAGAAATTTGAAATAGTAAGCCTATATCCGATCCAATGTTTTCAAAGAACCTTATCTCTAAATTTTTTTTATTTTTTATTATTGCTGGGGCTACACAACAAAAACTAAACAACATTCCTGTTTTTTTCATTTCCATTTCAATAATCTTATTTCTTGATACTTTTTTTTTCTCATAATGCAAATCTAGGTACTGCCCACCAGCTATACCAAGATGTCCTGAGCATTCAGATAATTTTTTTATTAGATTAACTTTCGTTTTTTCCGCTAAATCTAAATTTTTATTCGATAAAATTTCAAATGCCATTGTCAACAATGAATTACCAGCTAGCACCGCCGTTGACTCTCCATATTTTATGTGTGTAGATGCTTTTCCCCG
>CACEBA010000023.1 GCA_902557585.1 uncultured Pelagibacteraceae bacterium | reverse complement strand
CATTTGGAGGCTAAGGGTGAAAAAATTCCAGAAATAGTTTGTTTTGAAAAACAAGAAAATTGGGGAGGTCTTTGGAATTACAGCTGGAGAACTGGTTCAGATCAATATGGAGATCCTGTTCCAAATAGTATGTATAGATACTTATGGTCAAATGGACCAAAAGAGTGTTTAGAATTTGCTGATTATTCATTTGATGAACATTTTGGGAAGCCAAAAAAATTAGACATAAATCATATTAAAACAATGTATGAACATAGTATTTCTGGAAATCTTTTTTAATGAAAAATATATTACTTGTTGAGGGAAATTTAAGAGAGGTAAATCAAGAATTTACCGACAACGGAATTAAAACACATACTGAAAGTTTGAGAGAGAGCATAGATTATTTTACTAATAATTTAGAGATCGATACTGTCAATCCATCATCTGATAGTGATATTTTTAATAAGGTAGAAGATCTTAATAAGTATGATGGATTAATTTGGGGTGGAAGTAGCTTAAATATTTATAGTGACACCATCGAGATAAGAAGACAAATAGATTTCATGAAAGAATGCCAAAAGAAAGTTAAAAATATTTTAGCAATTTGCTGGGGGCTACAGGTAGCTGTTACAGCAGCAGGTGGTGAAGTTAAAAAAGGTAACAATGGAGCTCACAGAGGTATTGCCCATGAAATTATAATAAATTCAGATGGATTAAAACATCTTTTGTATAAAGACAAAATACAAAACTTTAATACACCAGCATTTAATTATGATGAGGTTGTAACCTTACCAAAAGACGCAATTTTACTCTCATCAAATAAAGTTAATAGAGTAATGGGTTTAAATTTTAAAACTGAAGTTAGCGATATTTGGGGCATTCAATATCACCCTGAAATTACGTACGAAAAAATGGTAACTTTAATCAATTTTAGAAAAGAAAGACTTCTTCAAAATAAATCTTTTAATAATGAGGAAGATATGATTTCGCACATAAGAATTATAGAGGATGAAATAAAAATTTCTAATAAAGATTTGAGGATGAGAGAGCTTAGAAACTGGTTAAATTTTATTTAGTAATATTTCTTATTAAAATAAACCCTCAATTTCACCATCATCGCTTAATTTAATTGAATCTGCAGCAGGAACTCTTGGTAAACCTGGCATTGTCATTATTTCACCGCACACAACAACTATAAACTCAGCTCCCGAAGATAATCTCACTTCTCTCACAGGAAGAACATGACCTGTCGGCGCTCCTTTTAAACCGGGGTCCGTTGAAAAACTATATTGAGTTTTTGCAATACAAACAGGTAATTTTTTATATCCTTTTTCTTCAAAATCTTTTAACTGTTGTCTTATCTTAGTATCAGCAACAACTTCACTTGCTCCATAAATTTCTAGTGCAATTTTTTCAATCTTTTTAAATAATGTTACATCATCCTCATACAAATATTTAAATGTATCTTTTTTATTATCACAAATATCACTCACATTTTGTGCTAATTCTTTGGTTCCTTCACTTCCATTTGACCAATGAGTACATTTTGATGCCTTAACACCTTGTGTTTCACAAAAATCTAGTAGAGTTTTCATTTCATTATCTGAGTCGGTAATAAAATGATTAACAGCAATGGTTACAGGTAATCCAAATTTTCTAATATTATTTATGTGTCTTTCTAAATTAACTAATCCATTTTTTAATGCAGAAACATTTTCTTTCTTAAGATCTTCTTTATTTACTCCACCGTGCATTTTAAGAGCTCTAATGGTTGCAACTATTACTACACAGTCAGGCTTTAAACCAGATTTTCTACATTTAATATTTAAAAACTTTTCTGCTCCAAGGTCAGCTCCAAAACCAGCTTCAGTTACAACATAATCTGCTAGCTTTAAACCAGCCTTTGTCGCTATTACAGAATTGCAGCCATGAGCTATATTAGCAAATGGTCCACCGTGAATTATAGCGGGGTTATTTTCCAAAGTTTGAGTTACATTCGGTCTTATAGCCTCTTTAAGTAAAACTGTCATAGGACCTTGTGCTTTCAAGTCTTTTGCATGTATTGATTTTTTTTCACGAGTATAACCAATGGTTATATTTCCTATTCTTTCTTCTAAATCTTTAAGATTTGTTGCTAGACAAAATATAGCCATCAACTCAGAAGCAACTGTTATATCAAAACTATCTTGTCTAGGATAACCATTCGCCACTCCACCTAGATCCACAATAACAGACCTTAAAGATCTATCATTCATATCCATTACTCTTCTCCAAACAATTCGTCTGACATCAATATTAAGTTTATTACCCCAGTAAATATGATTATCTATTAAAGCTGACAATAAATTATGTGCTGATGTAATTGCATGAAAATCCCCAGTGAAATGAAGATTAATTTGTTCCATTGGAACTACTTGCGCATAACCACCACCTGCTGCACCACCTTTCATACCAAAGGAGGGGCCTAAGCTTGGTTCTCTTAAACATACAATCGATTTTTTTCCAATTTTGTTTAGACCATCATTCAAACCTACTGAAGTAGTAGTTTTACCTTCGCCTGCCGGTGTAGGTGTAATCGCAGTTACTAATATTAGTTTACCATCTTTATTTTTTAGGTTGTTTAAATATTCTAAATTTATTTTAGCTATATGTCTTCCCATAGGACTAAAGGCGTGATTTTCATCTGGAACATTTACTTTTGCCAATATCTCTTGTATTGGCTTCATTTTTGCTTCTCTAGCTATTTGTATGTCTGATTTAATGTCGCTCATTAGAGTCCTTTTTTATATTTAGTTGCAAGATTAGTATCTCTTTTTAATGTCTTTGGAAACTTCTAAAAAATATATATAAAAAAAATAAGAACTATTTATATTCTTTGTTATAAAATTATCTAATGCAAAAATATTCTATATTTAATTTAGTAAAAAACGCATTTTCAAATCATGAAAACTGGGATTTAGCCTGGAAGGATCCTACTCCAAAAGAGGAATATGATGTAGTTATTATTGGTGGGGGCGGCCATGGGCTTGCTACTGCCTATTATCTCGCAAAAGAACACAATATTACAAAGGTAGCAATTATAGAAAAAGGTTGGATAGGTGGTGGAAATGTTGGAAGAAACACAACAATAATTAGATCAAACTATATGCATGATGAAAACGCTCTATTCAGTGAGTTTGGAATGAACTTGTGGAGAAAAATGAGCCAAGATTTAAATTACAATGTGATGTTCTCTCCAAGGGGAATTATAAATCTTGCACACTCAGATGCGCAATTGAATGCCTACGCAAGACGAGGAAATTCAATGAGATTAAATGGTATAGATGCTGTTTTATTGAACCGAGAGCAAGTAAAAGAAATAATACCAATGGCAGATTTTTCAGAAAATGTTAGATTTCCAATTTTTGGTGGATTAATGCAGCCAAGTGCTGGTACAGCAAGACATGATGCTGTTGCTTGGGGTTACGCGCGTCAGGCAGACTCTATGGGAGTTGATATAATTCAAAATTGTGAAGTAACAGGTTTTGATGTAACTGCAGGTAAGATCAATGGAATAAGAACCACTCGTGGAAATATAAAAACAAGAAAAGTTGGTTTGTGTGTAGCGGGAAGCACAAACATTTTAGCTGAAAAACTAAATATGACATTACCAATAGAAACTCATCTTCTCCAAGCATGTGTTTCCGAACCTGTTAAACCAGTTTTAGATAGAGTAGTAACTTTTGGTGCTGGTCATTTTTATATTAGTCAATCTGATAAAGGTGAAATGGTAATGGGCGGAGATCTTGATGGATATAATAGTTATGCTCAAAGAGGAAATTTACCAACTCTTCAACATGTTTTGACAGAAGGAATTGCGATGATGCCTTTTCTAAGTAAATTGAAAATGCTCAGAACCTGGGGTGGCATAATGGATATGTCAATGGATGGTTCACCTATTATCGACAAAACACATATTGATGGTTTGTATTTAAACTGTGGATGGTGTTATGGAGGTTTTAAAGCAACACCTGCATCCGGTTGGACATTTGCTCATACAATTGCTCAAGATAGAGTTCATGAACTAAATGCTGGATTTAGTTTAAATCGATTTAGTACAGGCTATTTAATTGATGAAAAAGGACTTGGGACGAAGACCTGGATATCTTAGATGCTTCATATTAAATGCCCACATTGCGGGATGAGATCACAAAATGAATTTTCTTATGGTGGTGATGCTAGCGTAAAAAGACCTGAGCTTAATAAAGAAATCACTGATGAAGAATGGGACAACTTTGTTTATAACAGAAAAAGTTTAAGAGGTAAGCATTTAGAATTATGGCAACACTTATCTGGATGTAGACAATGGATTAAGGTAGAGAGAGATACTGCTACCCACGAAATATTTAATACATACAAAGCTGAAGAGGAAATATCTTAATGTCTCAAAATTTCAGATTAGAAAATGGTGGACTAATAAATAGAAATAAAAAGTTATCATTTAAATTCAATGGAAAAACATACTTTGGTTACGAAGGAGATACTTTAGCATCAGCTTTAATTGCTAATGGAGTTCATTTAGTAGGCAGAAGCTTCAAATATCATAGACCACGAGGGTTTTTTGGAGCAGGTGTAGATGAGCCTTATGCAATGGTTCAATTATATAGAAACAATGAAACAGAGCCCAACGTAAAAGCTACAGAGCAGGAGCTTTTTGAAGGACTAGAGGCCAAAAGTGTAAATTGTTGGCCTAGTGTAAACTTTGATATTGGTGCGATTAATAATTTTTTAAAAATTTTTCTACCTGCAGGTTTCTATTATAAGACTTTCATGTGGCCTAAAAGTTTTTGGTATCGGGTGTATGAACCTTTTATTAGAAAAGCTGCTGGGTTAGGTGTCGTTTCTACAAAACATGACAAAGAAAGGTATGAGCACAAATATGAGTATTGCGATTTATTAATTGCAGGTTCAGGTCCATCAGGTTTAGCAAGTGCATACGCGGCAGCAAAAAATGGTGCGAGAGTAATTTTAGCTGAGGATAAACCAAGATTTGGTGGGTCATTATTAACTAGTGATGTAAATATTGGAAATCAATCAGGTGAGGATTGGGCAAATAGTATTATTTCTGAATTAAAACAAATGCCAAATGTAGTTGTTAAAAATAGATCTCAAGTTTTTGGTTACTATGATCACAATATGTTAGTGATGTCAGAAAAAGTTAGTGATCATCTTCCAAAAACAAAAAAATATCATCCAAAACAAAGACTTTGGTATATTAGGGCAAAAGAAGTTTTAATTTCTTCTGGATCAATTGAGAGACCATTAGTTTTTGGTAATAACGATACTCCTGGTGTTATGTTGTCTTCAGCTGCAAAAGAATACTTAAAAGTATACGGTGTTTTAGTTGGTAAAAATCCAATAGTGTTTACAAATAACGATAGTGGCTATGAGACAGCGATCGAATTTAAAAAAAATGGAATTAACCCTATTATTTTAGACTCTAGGGTAAACCCAAAATCAGAAATAATTGATGAAGCAGTTAATCTAGGTATTAAAATCAAATTTTCTTACGTTGTTATAGCCGCCCAGGGATATAAAAAAGTAAGCTCAGCAGACATCGCAAAAATTTCAGATGATAAAAAGAAACTTGGTTCAATTGAAAATATTAAGTGTGACTGTATTTGTGTTTCAGGTTTTTGGACACCAACCATTCATTTAGCCTCACAATCAGGGAACAAAACAAAATTTAAAGAGGAAATTGATGCTTTTGTACCTGGAACGTCTAAGCAGAATGAAACAACCTTAGGTGCCGCTAATGGAGTTTTTACATTAGAAGAAACCCTACAAAAATCATTCATGGCTGGTCAAGATTTGTCAAAAAAAATAACAAATAATGATAATAAAATTTCTTTGCCAAATGTTGTTGAAAAGAAATCTTCCAAACACGATAAGTTTTGGTGTGTACCTTTGCCTGAAGGAAAAAATTATAAAAGATTTTTAGACTTTCAAAATGATGTTTCAGTCTCAGATATCGAAATAGCATTAAAAGAAGGTTATCGATCCATAGAGCATGTCAAAAGATATACAACTCTTGGGATGGCAACTGATCAAGGTAAAACAAGTAATTTGAATGGACTACAATTAGTATCTGATATTGAAAATAAAGTTGTACCTGCAGTGGGTCATACTACTTTTAGACCTCCATATACCCCGATATCTATCGGAGCAATCGTAGGTAGAGAAGTTGGAAAACATTCCAAACCTACTCGCAAATCTCCAATGCATTCATGGCATCAAAACAATAATGCTGTATTTGTTGATGCTGGAGTTTGGTTAAGACCAAGATATTACAAACAGGGTAATGAAACTCTTTTTGAAGCATCAAAGCGAGAAGCTAAAAATGTTAGAACAAATGTAGGAGTTTGTGATGTTACTACTTTAGGAAAAATCGATATCAAAGGTCCTGATGCAGCAGAATTTTTAAATAGAGTTTATACAAATGCTTGGTTGAAGTTGCCTGTTGGTAAAGCAAGATATGGAGTGATGCTTAGAGAGGATGGTATTGTTATGGATGATGGAACAACAACCAGAATATCTGAAAATCATTACCATATGACAACCACTACAGCTCAAGCAGCAAATGTACTTTCGCATCTAGAGTATTATCTGCAACTTGTTTGGCCTGAATTGAATGTTAATGTAATTTCTACTACTGAACAGTGGGCAGGTGCAGCAATAGCAGGTCCAAAATCTAGAAAGTTATTAAAAAAATTATTTCCCAATGACGATGTTTCAAATGAAGGTTTGCCTTTCATGGGCTATATGGAGTCAGATCTTTTTGGAGTTAAAGCTAGAATTTTTAGAATTTCATTTTCAGGTGAATTAGCTTACGAGGTAAATGTAGAGTCTGATAATGGAAATTTTATGTGGGAAAAAATAATTGAACTAGGTCAGGAATTTGAAGTTCAACCTTATGGAACAGAGGCATTATCAACTTTACGAATTGAAATGGGACATGTTGCTGGGTCAGAACTCGATGGAAGAACTATTTCTTATGATACATCATTGGAAGGATTAATAAGCAAAAAGAAAGACTTTATTGGAAAAAGATCATTAAATAGAGAGGCTTTTACCACTAGCGATAGGCAAAAGATTGTCGGAGTTGTTCCTTTAGATAAAAAAACCAGTTTACCTGAAGGCTCTCATTTAGTGAAAGACGCTAATGCTCCTTTACCAAATAAAAAATTAGGACACAT
>CACEBA010000022.1 GCA_902557585.1 uncultured Pelagibacteraceae bacterium | reverse complement strand
ATGGATCATAAAAATAATTTTATAATTTTAGATTTTGGCACTGCCACAACATTTGATGTTTTGGTTAAAAATATATATTATGGAGGAATTATTGCACCAGGTGTTAAACTATCACTTAATACTTTGTCTGATAGAGCAACGCTTATTCCAAAAATTAATCTAAAAAAAATAACTAAAGTTGTTGGAAATAATACAATCTCAGCTGTTAGATCTGGCTTTTTTTGGGGATATGCCGGATTAATTGACAATATTATTAATTTAATTAAGAAAGAGACAAGAAAAACTTTTAAAGTAAATATTACTGGAGGATTTTCTGGTTTATTTAAAAATTCAATAAAAACGAAAGTTATTCAAAATCAAGATATAACATTTAAAGGTCTAATTAAAATTTCAAGGTTAATTAAATAGTATGAAAGATGAATTATTATTTTGTCCATTAGGTGGGTCAGGAGAGATAGGAATGAATATGAACTTGTTTGGTTACGGCCAGCCAAGCAATCATAAATGGATAATGGTAGATATTGGTGTTACTTTTGCAGACGACACTATTCCAGGTGTTGATCTAATTTATCCTGATCCAGGGTTTATAGTTGAAAGAAAGGATAATTTACTTGGTATAGTCTTAACTCACGCTCATGAGGATCATATTGGAGCAATTGCTCACCTATGGCCTAAATTAAAATGTAAAATTTTTGCAACTCCATTTACAGCAGTATTGATTAGAGAAAAATTTAAAGAAAAACAAATTAATATAACTAATGATTTACAAATTGTTGAGTTGAATGGATCTATAAACTTAGAGCCATTTGAAATTGAGTACATAACCTTAACACATTCAATATTAGAACCAAATGGACTAAGAATCAAAACACCTGCTGGAGTTATTTTGCATACTGGGGATTGGAAAGTAGATCCTAATCCTTTAATTGGTGAGAATATCAATGATAAAAGACTTAAGGAAATTGGTAATGAAGGTGTACTAGCAATGATATGCGACTCCACAAATGTTTTCAGTGCCGGAAGATCTGGATCTGAACTTGATGTTAGAAAAAGTATGTTAAATGTTATGTCTAGGTTAAAAAAGAGAATTATAATTACATCTTTTGCTTCAAATGTAGCAAGAATGGAAACAGCATTTTATTGTGCTGAGCAAACAGGAAGACAAATTTCTCTCGTTGGTAGATCCATGCACCGTATATATAAAGCTGCACGACAATGCGGCTATCTAAAAAATACTATTGAGCCAATCGATCCACGTGAAGCTAAAAATTTTTCTAGAGAAAAAATAGTTTATTTATGTACTGGAAGTCAAGGCGAACCTATGGGAGCAATGATGAGAATTTCAAGTTATGTTCATCCAGATGTTTATATTGAACAGGGAGATGCAGTAATATTTTCCTCTAAAATTATTCCTGGAAATGAAAAAAAACTTTACAAGCTTCACAATCAATTAGTCAAAGATGGTATAGAAGTAATTTCAGAAGAGACCGAATTTGTTCATGTCTCAGGACATCCTAATAGAGAAGATCTTAAAGATATGTATCAGTGGGTAAAACCAAAATGTGTTATTCCTGTACACGGTGAGCACAGACATATGATTGAGCACATCAGTTTTGCAAAGGAGATGCAGGTACCTCACCCAATTCAGGTTGAAAATGGTGATATTGTAAAGCTTTATCCTGGCGAAAAACCTGAAGTGTATGACAAGGCTCCAAGCGGAAGATTATACCTTGATGGTAATGTGAGCGTAGATCCAGATGCACAATCTATAAAAGATAGAAAAAATTTGAGTGCAAATGGTTATTTAGAAGTCACTTTAATGATTACACCAAAAGGAAATATACATAGTAACCCAGTTTTATCTTTTCGAGGCTTGCCAATTAATGATAAAGATGAGTTTGTTTATGGTCTGGAAGACGAAATAGAAAAAACTTCAAGAACTTTTAAAATTGGAAACAGACAACAAGAACATAATCTTATTGATGCATTAAAAATTGCATGCAGAAAATTCTCAAAAGAAAAAACTGGAAAAAAACCTTTCACTAATATTAACTTAGTCAGAATTTAATGAGTGGAACAGGTTTAGCTATTATCTATGTAATAATTTGGTGGATTATTTTTTTTGCAATTCTTCCTATCGACGTAAATAGAATAAAAACAGTTAAAATTGATGGGGAAGATCCTGGATCCCCAGAAAATCCTAAAATGATTAAAAAATTCCTATATTGCACTGGAATAACTACTATTATTTTTGGAATAATTTACTTATTAATTAAATTTGAATATTTAAATTTAAGAAATATGATCACTTAAGATGTTATTATCCAAATCATTTGTACCTATTTTAAAAAACAATCCATCAGAAGCAAAAATTAAATCTCATCAACTAATGTTAAGAGTAGGCATGATTAAGCAAGCCTCAGCTGGAATTTATTCTTGGTTGCCTTTAGGCTTTAAAGTTATGAAAAAAATTGAAGATATTGTGAGACAAGAGCAAAATAAAATAGGAGCTCAAGAAATTTTGATGCCTACAATTCAATCAAGTGAAATTTGGAAAGAAAGTGGTCGATATGAGGATTACGGTGAAGAAATGCTTAGAATAAAAGATCGTCAAAATCGTGAGATGTTATATGGACCTACAAATGAAGAGCAAGTCACAGAAATATTTAGATCTTCATTAAAATCTTATAAATCACTCCCACAACTTCTTTATCATATACAATGGAAATTTAGAGACGAAATAAGACCAAGATTTGGAGTTATGAGAGGAAGAGAATTTTATATGAAAGATGCCTATTCTTTTGATGTATCTGATGAAGAGGCATTTTATTCATATAATAAATTTTTTTTATCCTATCTAAGAACTTTTAAACGGTTAGACTTGACCGCAATTCCAATGGCAGCCGACACAGGACCAATTGGAGGAAATTTATCGCACGAATTTATTATATTAGCCGACACTGGAGAAAGTAAAATTTTTACTGATAAAAGAATTTTTGACTTAAATAGCAACGATACCAAATTAGAGAAAAATTCTTTGCAAGAAATGAGAAAAAAATATGAAAAATATTATTCTGTGACAGATGAAAAATTTAATAAGGAAGAGTTTGAAAAAATTGTGTCCGAAGAAAATAGATTAATTACAAAAGGGATAGAAGTTGGTCATATATTTTATTTTGGTGACAAATATTCAAAAGCAATGGATGCCTCAGTTGATTTACCTGGGGGCAAGAAAGATTTTGTTAAAATGGGGTCATATGGAATAGGTGTATCTAGGTTAGTTGGAGCAATTATAGAGGCTAAATACGACGATAAAAATGAAATCATGAAATGGCCATTGTCTGTTGCTCCTTATGATATTGCTTTGATACCAATGATAAACAAAAACGACACATCTGCCCTAAATAAAGCAATTAACATTAATAACGAGTTATTTAAAAATAATATTGATGCTTTGATTGATGATACAGAAGAAAATTTTTCTTCAAAAATAAAAAAAATGAATTTAATTGGTGCTCCTTATCAAATAATTATTGGTAAAAAATCTGATGGTGATTTGTTTGAATTTAAAGAAATAGGTAAAGAAACACAAAACCTGTCTTTAATTAAAATTATTGAAATTATTAAAAAACAAAAAAATTTAAATTGATTTCTAATTTAGAAAAAGAAATTACACTAAGGTTTTTAAAAGCCCGTAAAAATGATGGGTTTTTAAATGTGATATCTATTTTCTCATTCATCGGTATAAGTCTTGGTGTTGCTGTTCTCATAATTGTTATGTCAGTAATGAATGGATTTAGAACTGAGCTAATCAATAAAATAGTTGGATTTAACTCACATTTGACTATCAAATCATATGACCAGCCTATTGATAAAAGTAAAATTGAAACTAACAATTTAAAATCTATTTCCAATAATATTATGTTCAGTAATTCTGGAGAGGCTATAATTTTAAAAAATAAAACCTCAAAAGGAATTGTTTTAAGAGGTTATTTAAGTAACGACTTTTCAAAATTAGATATAATTAAAAATATAAATTTTAAAGGTAACAAACTTAATTTAGATAAGAATTCAATCTCTATTGGAAATGAACTTAGTTTTTCGCTTGATATTAATATTGGAGACGAGATAACAATTTTGTCACCTTCTGGTGTTGAAACTATTATTGGGAGCATGCCAAAGCAAAAAACATTTATAGTTTCGTCTATATTTAATACTGGTTTAGCTGAATTTGATAATAATATCGCATTAATTAATTTATCTACTCTTGAGGAATTTTTTGATTTTCAACAAAAGCAAAGAAATTTAGAAATTTACTTAAATAATCCAAAAAATATAGAAAAACAAAAATTTGAATTTCAAAAAGTCTTTGATCAAGAATTTGTTTATAGCTGGGCAGATATGAATACTTCTCTATTTTCAGCATTAAAAGTTGAGCGAAATGTTATGTTTATAATTTTGTCTTTAATTATTATTGTTGCCGCTTTTAATATTATTTCAGGATTAACCATATTAGTTAAAAATAAAACAAAAGATATTGCTATCTTAAAATCAATTGGTGTATTAAATAAGTCTATAATAAAAATTTTCTTTTTAATTGGTATAATCATAGGAACTTCAGCAACCATTTTTGGAATTTTTCTAGGTGTGACATTTTCATTGTATGTTGAAAATTTAAGACAATTTTTAAGTTCAACTTTTAACATTAGTTTATTTCCTGAGGAAATTTATTTCTTAAGCAAAATGCCTTCAGAAATAAATCCAACCTCAATTTTAATAATATCAATTTGTTCAATCTTTATAACTATAGTTGTTTCGATATTTCCTGCATTAAAAGCTGCAAAACTTGACCCAATAAAAGCTTTAAAATATGAGTAAATTTTTAGAATTAAAAAATATTTCAAAAACTTTTGAAGAGAACAAAAAATTACAAGTTATAAAAAATCTATCATATAATTTTAATAAAGGTAAAATTTACTCCCTAATGGGTCCATCTGGTTCAGGTAAATCTACACTGTTAAACCTAATCTCTTTGATAGACAGACCTTCTAGTGGTTTAATTAAATTTAACGATTACCAAATTAATTACGATGAAAAAGAGGTAAATGACATACTTAGAGCCAAAAAAATTGGAATTGTTTACCAACAAAATAATTTATTACCCGACTTTACGGCAATAGAAAATATTTATTTAGCTAGCTTATCAATTAATAATGATAAAAATTTATCCATTTCAAAAGCAAAAAAATTATTAAAAGCAATCGGCTTATTCAATAGAGCTGACTATTATCCCTCTCAATTATCTGGAGGTGAGGCTCAAAGAATAGCTATTGCTAGAGCAATCATTAATGACCCTGAGATAATTTTAGCAGATGAACCAACTGGTAGTTTAGATATGAGAACAGCAAAAGACATATTTAATTTATTAAAAAATCAAAAGAGATCTAATAGATTAATTATCTTTGCAACTCATAATAGATTTTTTGGAAAAAAGGCAGATTGCCTATTGGAGATGAAGGATGGTAATATAAAATCATCTAATGGCTGAGTCTTTATCACAAAATTTTAATCATCTTAAAATTCATACTCAATATTCAATTTGTGAAGGCGCTATTAAGATTGATGATCTTCAAGAATATTCAAAAAATAATAAAATAAAATCATTAGGTCTTTGCGACACATCTAATCTTTGTGGAGCTCTAGAATTTGCTGAAAAAATATCAAAATCTGGAACACAACCTATTATTGGAACACAAATTAACTTTAAAATTAATGACACCATTGGATTACTACCTGTGTATGCACTTAATGAAATAGGTTATAAAAATATAATTGATCTTTCATCAGCTTCCTATTTAAAAAATGATGAACTTTCTGACCCACATGTAACATTTGATTATTTATTAAATAATTCTAATGGTATTGCATTATTCTCTGGAACTGTTTTTGGTTTATTTGGTAAATTATTTGAAAAAGCAAAATTTACTGAAATACATGATTTATATAAAAAAATTAAATCAAAATTTGGAGATCGATTTTATATTGAAATTCAAAGGCATAAAGATCTAAACGAAACAAGTTTTGAAAAATTTAATTTAAAAAAATCCTTAGATTTAGAGATTCCAATAATTGCTACAAACGAGGTATTTTATTTAAATAAAGATATGCATGAAGCTCATGATGTACTAATTTGCATAGGTAATAAAACTTATGTTAATGAAAAAAATAGGATAAAATTAACTGATCAGCATTATTTTAAAAATAATTCTGAAATGTCAGATTTATTTGCTGATTTACCTGAAGCATTAGAAAATAATTATAATTTTCCTCTAAGATGTAATTTTAGACCTTTATTTTCTAATCCAATTTTACCAAATATAAGTCAAGACAAGGGCGGTGATGCTGACGATATTTTAAAAAAGGAGTCTTTAGATGGTCTTAAATTCAAATTTGAGAAAGTATTTAAAATCCAATCTAACAATATCGGGTCTGATAAAACCTATTCAGAATATAAAAAAAGATTAGACCATGAGCTTTCTATAATTATTGAAATGAAATATGCCAGTTATTTTCTTATTGTGTCAGACTATATCAAGTGGGCCAAAAGTAATGATATTCCGGTTGGTCCTGGTAGAGGTTCAGGAGCGGGGTCTTTAGTTGCATGGTGTCTATCCATTACTGATGTAGATCCAATAAAATTTAATTTAATTTTCGAAAGATTTTTAAATCCAGATCGGATATCTATGCCAGATTTTGATATCGATTTTTGTGAGGATAAAAGAGATCTAGTATTTGAATATTTAACAAAAAAATACAAAGACAGTGTTGCTCATATAATTACTTTTGGAAAATTAAAAGCTAGGATGGTAATACGTGATGTTGGCAGAGTTTTAGGATTATCATATGGTTTTGTAGATAGTATTTCTAAAATGATACCTTTTGATCCCTCAAGACCTCAAAATTTAACACAATGTATTGCTGGTGAACCAAGACTTCAAAAATTAATTAATGAAGATCCAAAAGTTAAAAAATTAACTGACTTATCACTTAAACTTGAAGGTCTAAATAGAAATGTTGCAACTCATGCAGCAGGTGTGGTTATTGCAGACAGAAAACTGACCGAAGTTGTCCCTTTGTATAAAGATAGCTCATCAGATTTATTATTACCCTCTACTCAATTTGATATGTATTCAGCTGAAAACGCAGGATTAATAAAATTTGATTTTCTGGGTTTAAAAACACTTACTGTAATTAGCAATACAGAGAAGTTAATTAAAAAATTCAATAAAGATTTTGATATTGAAAATATTAATTTTGAGGATCAAAAGGTTTTTGATTTATTATCAAGTGGCAAAACAGTTGGTTTATTTCAGATTGAAAGTGCTGGAATGAGAGAGGCTCTAATACAAATGAAACCCAACCATATAGAGGATATTATTGCTCTTGTAGCCTTATATCGTCCTGGACCAATGAGCAACATTCCAACATATAATGATTGTAAACATGGTAAACAAAAACCTGATTATTTGCATCCACTTCTTGAAGATATTTTAAAACCAACGTACGGGGTAATTATTTATCAAGAGCAAGTAATGCAAATAGCTCAAAAGTTATCAGGTTTTACTGCAGGTCAAGCTGACTTGCTAAGAAGAGCAATGGGCAAAAAGAAAAGAGCTGAACTTGAAAAACAAAAACAAGGTTTTATTGACGGAGCAGTAAAAAATGGAATTGCAAAAGATATTGCAGCTGGAATATTTTTAAAAATTGAACCTTTTGCAGAATATGGATTTAACAAAAGTCATGCAGCTGCTTACGCAATAATTTCTTATCAAACTGCGTATTTAAAGACCTATTTTCCAAAAGAATTTATCGCTGCATCAATGACTATGGATATTTCTAATCAAAGTAAACTTAGTGAATTTTATGAAGAATTAAACAGATTACATATAGAACTTGTCCGACCGGATATAAACGAGTGTTATGCAGATTTCAGAACTATAGAAGGTAAGTTTTACTATGCTTTAGGTGGAATAAAAGCTGTAGGTTATGAAGCAATTTCAAATATTGTTGGTGAAAGAATTGCTAATGGAAAATTTTTATCTATTAATGATTTTTTAAATCGAGTAAACCCCAAAGATATCAATAAACTTCA
>CACEBA010000021.1 GCA_902557585.1 uncultured Pelagibacteraceae bacterium | reverse complement strand
TCTCTACAATATCTTTTACAATTTTTTCATAGTTTTTGTTTCTTTCAGCGTCTAAAATTTGCTGATCAGCTATTTGATTTACATAAACTGCAGCATTCCATGCTGAAAATACTAAGGAAGTTGATATGCCACCACTAATCTCGTTTGGTAATGCTCGCAAAACATAATTGATTTTTTTCACTTTATGAAATTTTAATGTCTTTAGGAAAGATTTATCTGTATTTGACTTTATATATTTTTCAATCGATGAATACAAATAAGGAAATGGATTTTCTTTAGGCCATATTTTTTTTACTATCTTGTTTGCTGGATCTTCTCCACAAGCATGAACCACAACTAACTTTCCTTTTTTTGCCAGTGATTTAATCATAGGTTCAATTACATATTTTACTTTTTTTTCCGCTGTTACTCTTGATCTATAAGGTTGTGAGGCAATAATTAAATCATAATCAGTTTTTCCGTTATTTTTTTTTGGTATTACATCTTGCAGAACAAATTCTTGGTCTTGTCTATAGATTACGATAACAGAAGGCTCTTTGTAAGTTGAGGTTCCTGTTTTTGGATTTGTTTCAACTTGCCATTTTTTAGCTAAAAATTCTTGATTAAGCTTTCTCAATTGATTTGAAAAATCCAAAGAAGAATTTCCTTTTAACTTCACAACTTTCCAATTCATTTTTTTTTGTTTTTTAAGATTTTTAGATTTTAAAGATGTAGACTCTACGTAATTTAAATTTGAAATTACAAAAACAGTATTTTTATGCTCAGCAAATCTATCTGGTAGTTTTTCTAAACCTAGTCTTACATCTTCCATGCTTATTTCTTTTGTAGAAACCAGTAGCGGTATATTGGGCATTTTTTGATGACATTGCCTCATAACACTCATTAGTAAAGACCCATCACCCATACCGGCATCAAAAATTTTTAAAGCAGGATTTTTGGGTTTTAATTTTTGAACAATTGGTTTTAATGCATCAGCAATTTTGTTTTTTTCATTAGTCGTAGTTACAAAAAGTAAGTATTTTTGTCTATTATCAAAAAATCTAAAATTTTTTTTCATAATAATGTTTAGTTAATTACTTTTTTTGCTGGATAATTTTTAGTTATGAAATTTTTTAAAACTTCCAGAACTCTATCTGCTTCTTCTAATAACATCATGTGTCCACAATTATCTATAATATCCACTTTACTTCCCTCTATTAAATCTGCTAATTTTTTACCTTCTTTAACTGGACACATTTTATCGTCAGTTGCAAGTATAGAAAGGGTTGGGATCTTTATTTTTTTTGCAGCTTCAAAACCGTTTTTGTAATTATCACAAGCTCTAAAATCAACACCAAGTGTATTCTTGATTGTTCTTGATTTAGCTAGCATTCCCCCAGTATTTATGTGATATAAACCAGGCACTGGGTGTCCACCAAAATGACCTGCCGGGCCATGTGCCCAATCCATCATCAAATCAACAGCCTTTGGATCATTATTTTCTGCTAGAGATAATAATTCTTTATTCATGGGTATAGCTCCTGCACCACCCATAAGACTTAATGTTTTGATTTTATCTGGATATCTTGCTGTACACTCAACTGTAACTAAACAACCCTGAGAATGACCAACTAATGATGCTTCTTTGAAGCCTACGCTGTCAATAACTTTACTTATCCAATCAGCCATTTCTTCGATAGATTTTAAACTTTCACCTCCAGACAAACCATGACCAGGAAGATCTAAAGCAAGACAACTATAACCATGAAAAGCAAAATATCTTGTTTGCAAAACCCATGTCATGTGTGTCAATCCACTTCCATGAACAAAGATAATTAAAGGCTTATTTTTATCAAATGGCCTTCCTCCAGTAGAAGCATAAACTTCGTGATCGTCTACTTTAAACTTCATTGATTTGAAACAAGTCGAGGTTTTCTTGCAGCTCTAAAACCAATTTCAAAGTCATTTTTAATATCATCTACATCTTCAATGCCTACAGATAATCTAATCATATCGTGGGATAATCCAGCAAATTTTAAAGTTGCTTCATCCATTTGTGAATGTGTACCTGATGCTGGATGTATAACCAATGTTCTTGTATCACCAACGTTTGCAAGATGAGAAGCAAGTTTAACATTATTTATGAAAGCCACTCCCGCTTCTTTTCCACCTTTTATCCCAAAAGCGATCATTGATCCACGTCCATTTGGTAAAAGTTTTTTTGCCAATTCATGATCTGGATGATCTGGAACATTTGGATGAGATACCCAAGCTACACTTTCATGATTGGATAAGTATTTAACCATTTCGTCTGCATTTGAGCAATGTTTCTTCATTCTAACTGATAATGTTTCTATACCTTGTAATACATTCCAAGCATTTTGAGGGCTTAAACAAGGTCCAAAGTCTCTCATTCCCTCTGCTCTCGCTTTCATTGTGAAAGCAGTCGGTCCAAATTCTTCAGCAAATGAAAGTCCATGATATCCTTCATAAGGTGCAGTCATTGTTGGGAATTTATCATTTTGCATCCAATCAAATTTACCACCTTCGACTAAAATACCTGCCATTGATGAACCATGACCAGCCATCCATTTTGTAAGTGAATGTACAACAATATCAGCTCCATGTTCAAATGGTTTACATAAATAAGGTGTTTGATAAGTTGCATCAACCATTAAAGGAATACCCGCATCATGAGCAATTTTTGCTATCTCGGGCATATTCATAATTTCATTACCAGGATTTCCAACTAATTCTCCAAAAATACCTTTAGTATTTTTTTGAATTGCTTTTTTAAATCCTTCAGTATCTCTTGGTTTTACAAAAGTACATTTAATCCCAAATTTTGGCAGAGTTAATCTAAATAAATTTACAGTACCTCCGTATAATTGTGAAGAAACTACCAAATGATCTCCAGCTTCACATAAAGTCATTACAGCTAAAAAAATAGCACTCATACCTGAAGATGTTGCTAGTGCAGCAGTACCGCCCTCGAGTGAAGCTACTCTCTCTTCTAAAACTGCAACTGTTGGATTTGAAATTCTACTATAAATGTGCCCACCTCTTTCTAAATTAAAAAGAGCAGCTGCATGATCTACATCATCAAATAGATATGATGTGGTTTGATAAATAGGAACTTGTCTAGAACCTGCATTTTTGTGAGGTTGATACCCAGCATGTAAACTTAGTGTATCAAATTTATATGTATTTGGTTTAGTTCCTTTTTTATCTTTATCACTCATTATTTTTTCCCTATTTTTTGGATTTATTTACTAGTATTAATTTTTATAATTACTACCAATATTAATATAATTTGACAACATTAGCATTTAAAAGTATTAATCCCGCCAATCATGACTAAATTTATTAAAAAAGACCAATTATCTTCTTCTTGGTACGAAATAGATGCAACAAATGCTGTTGTGGGAAGATTGGCCACGGTTGTTTCAAACATAATTAGAGGTAAAAATAAAACTACTTATACGCCCCATATGGACGATGGTGATTTTGTAGTTGTTAAAAATATAGAACAAGCAAAATTCACAGGAAAAAAATTCCAAGATAAAAAATATTACAGACATACTGGCCACCCAGGTGGAATAAAGATATCTACCCCTGAAAAACTTCATGAAAAAAAACCAGGCGAAACATTAAAACTTGCCGTTAAAAGAATGTTACCAGGAGGTGTACTGGGTCGTAAGCAATTAACTAAATTAAAAATTTATTCAGGCAATGAGCATCCACATTCAGCTCAAAACCCGACCGTAATTGAATTAAAACAATTAAATAATAAAAATTTAGTAAGAAATTAATATGGTAAACACTCAAACATCTTCAAAAACTCCTAAGCTGAAATTGGATTTTAAAGATAGCAAATATGCTACCGGTAGAAGAAAAACATCTATCGCAAAGGTTTGGCTTAAAAAAGGTTCTGGTAAAATATATGTAAACGGTAAATTGTTTAGTGATTATTTTGCTGATGAAACTCATAAAATGCAAATCACAAGACCTTTTGAAATTATAAATCAATCTACAGACTATGATGTTAGATGCAGTGTTAAGGGAGGTGGGCCGACTGGACAAGCAGGAGCAATGGTTCATGGCATATCAAAAGCATTAGTTTTATTTGATGAAAACCTTAAATCTACATTAAAAACTGAAAAACTCACCACAAGAGATTCTAGAGCTGTGGAGAGAAAAAAACCAGGTAGAAGGAAAGCTAGAAGAAGCTTCCAATTTTCTAAAAGATAATTTTTTTTTAATATTTAACTGATATAATATAAAATGCTTAAGCTTAATGCGTTAGTCGCAGGTTCAACTGGATATATTGGTAGTCAATTAATCAAAATATTAGTTAAACATAAATATATAAATATTAAATATCTTTGTGGTAATTCTTCAGTAGGTAAAAGAATTTCATTTTATGAAAAATCGTTATTAAATAAAAAATTACCTAAAATAATTAAATTTAATAAAAAATTATTAAAAGATGTAGATATTATTTTTACTGCTTATCCAAATGTTTGAAAAATCAAGTTTAAGAACTAGATTAAGCTTTTATCTTGCAATTAAACAACTTGGAGGAGGCACATTAACATTAAGATCAAATGAGCTTCATCTTGGTCAGGGTGGAGAAAGCATTGAAGATACTGCAAAAATTCTCTCTACTTACGGTGATGGATTTATGCTGAGAACAGATAGTGATAAAAAAGTTGAAAATTTTAAAAAATATCTTTCTATTCCAGTTATAAACGGTCTTAGTCCATCATCACATCCTACACAGGTTTTATCTGATGTATTTACCGTTGAAGAAATAAAGAAAAAATCTATTTCAAAATTGAATATTTGTTGGATTGGAGATTCTAACAATGTATTAGATAGTCTTATTGCTGCATCTGTTAAATTTTCATTTAATTTAAGTATAGGATGTCCAAAAAAATTCGAACCTGGAATGATAGTAAGAAACTGGGTTAAAAAAAATAAAAAGAAAATTTCTATTTACAATGATCCCAAAAAAGCTGTTTCGAATGCAGATGTAATTTTTTCTGATAAAGTTATTTCTTTAAATGATAAAGTTAATAAGAAGAAAAAAATAGCACAATTTAAAAAATTTAAAATCGATAAAAAACTAATGGTACATGCAAAAAGGGATTGTATTTTTTTACATTGTCTTCCAAGAGGAAACGAAGTTACTGACGAAATTTTTTTAGGAAAAAAATCCCACGTTTGGCAGCAAGCTCTTAATAGAGTTCATGTTCAAAAAAGTATTTTATTATACTGTTTTGGAAAACTAAGGTAGTGGTAAAGGATTATCTGAATTTTGATTTAGATATTTAATCACAGAAGCTCTATCTTTTTCTTTTCTTAATCCAGCAAAAGCCATCTTTGTTCCTTTGATCCATTTGGCAGGTTTGATTAAATAACCATTAAGCTCCTCCACAGTCCACTCTTTATCATAAGATGCTAATGCTTTTGAATATTTGTAGTCTTCAACTATACCAATTTTTCTTCCAACAACGTTATACAAAGCAGGACCAATATTATTTTTACCACCTTTGACAATAGAGTGACATGCAGCACATTTTTTAAAAACTTTTTCACCATGAGTAAGATCGCCCAAAGCCATTAGTGCAGCAATATCAATTTTCTCTTCGACACCATCTTTTGTTGAAGATGAAACTTTTACTGCCTCCTCTACATCTACTGCATAACCCGGGGTTTCTGGTTTTTCTACGTGAAAAATAATATCTGATAATTTTCCAATACCTATTACCAAAAGTGCAACCATCAGAACTGCAGCAACTATTTTATTAATTTCGAAAGAATCCATTTTTTTATTAAATAATTTTGAACATATATCACGATAAATTAAAAATTTATCAAAATTATCTGTATAAATTTGCCTCTATAGGTATTTAATAGGTATAATTAATTCAGTATTTATGAAAACTTTGATCATTATACCATCTAGATTAGGAGCTACCAGATTACCTGGAAAACCTTTATTAAAGATTAATAATAAATCCATAATTTCACATGTTTTTAAAAGAGCTCAAGATTCTAATATTGGAGATGTAGTGGTTGCAACGGAAAATACTGAAATTGTTGAAGATGTGACTATGAATGGAGGTAGAGCCATTTTAACTAGCAATAAACATAAAACTGGCACGGACAGAATATATGAAGCATTCAAAAAAATGAATTTAAATGATGTTGATTTAATAATGAACTTACAAGGAGATGAGCCAGCTATTAATATAGAAGATATAGTAAGTTTAAAAGACAAAATGATTGGTTACCAGTCAAAAATCGGAACACTTGCTGCAAAAATAGAAAATGAAAAAGATTTTCAAAATAAAAATATAGTAAAAGTTCAAACAAAATCTAATCTTCAAGAAGACTCTTTTTCTGAAGCAGAAGCATTTTCACGGATAACTAAAAAATTAGATCAAGTTTATCATCACATTGGAATTTATTGTTATTCTACCGAAACTCTTAAAAAGTTTGTTGAATTAAATCAGACTAAAAATGAAATTGAGCAAAGATTAGAACAGCTAAGAGCACTAGACAATAGTATCAAGATAAATGTTGCCTTAGCTAAATCCCCTCCAATAGGAGTAGACACTGAAGAAGATTATATAGCCTTAAAAAAAATTATGGAATATAAAGATTGATGAGTAAAATTTATTTTCAAGGCACATTTGGTGCATATTCACACTTAGCAGCTTTATCCGTAGACCCAAATGCTGAAATATTACCATGTAAAACTTTTGATGAGTGTTTCAATAAGGCCTCACTTGAACCAGAAAATAAAATTATTATCCCAGAATCTAATAGAATAACTGGAAACATAGGAATTGAGTATTTAATATTTAAACATAGATTAAATATTTATATGGAACATTTTCAAAAGATTGAACATAATTTGTTAGGTCAACCAGGTTCAAAATTAAAAGATATTAAAGAAGTTTATTCTCATGCGCAAGGGTTGTCGCAATGTTCAAAATTTATAAAAGAAAATAATTTAATAGAACATATAAGAGCAGATACAGCAGGCTCTGCTGAAATGATTTCAAAGACTAAAGATACAAAGAAAGCTGCGATAGCTTCATCTTTAAGTGCTAAAATTTACGGACTAGAGTTAATTAAAAAAAATATTGAAAACGAAAGTGGAAATTTAACAAGATTTTTAGTTATGGGTAAAAATATTTCTCAACCAGAGTTTAAAGATAAAAATTATATCACATCTTTTTTATTTAAACTTAAAAGTAAACCCGCAGCTCTTTACCAATCACTAGGTGGATTTGCAATAAATGGAGTAAATTTAACTAAATTACAAAGCTATCCAGAAAAAAATACATTCGACTCTTATTTTTTCTTATGTGACTTAGATGGACATATTGAGGATAAAAAAGTTCAAAAATCTTTAGAAGAATTAGGTCTTCATTGTGAAGATTTTCACGTCCTAGGTGTTTTTGAAGCTGATAAGATGAGAGAAAATAAGTAATAATCTTTTCTTGTAGATTAGAAATTATAACTGCTATAATACTTTTGGAGGCTAGAGGTGGATGCTGCTTGAACCGACCAGATCTTAACGGAAGCAGTCGTAGAGACAGTTATTCAGGTTCTAGTCTCCTAATATAATATTTATATGAACAATAATTCAAAAGTACTTGCATTAAAATACAGACCACAAATTTTTGAAGATTTAATAGGTCAGGAAATAGTTGCAGAAACAATAACAAATTCAATTAAAGCAGACAAAATTCCAAATGCATATTTGTTTACAGGTATTAGAGGTATTGGAAAAACTACAATAGCTAGAATTGTTGCAAAGACCCTTAATTGTAAAAATGGGATTGAAAATAAATGCAAAGTAAAATGTGATAATTGTGACTCTATAACTAATTCCAATCATATTGATGTTTTAGAAATGGATGCGGCTAGTAAAACTGGTGTAGATGATGTTAGAGATCTTATAGAATTTTCTAGATACGGACCAACTTCAGCTAAATATAAAATTTTTATAATTGATGAAGTACATATGCTCAGCAAACAGGCCTTTAATGCTCTTTTAAAAACATTAGAAGAACCACCAGAATATCTTAAGTTTATATTTGCAACTACTGAAATTAAAAAAATTCCAATTACAGTTGTATCTAGATGTCAAAGATTTGATTTATCTAGAATTAAATCATCAGAACTATTTGAGTTTATAAAAAAAATTAAAGACAAAGAAAATGGTAAAGTTACCGATGATGCTTTAAGATTAATAGTAAAAATTTCCGAAGGTTCA
>CACEBA010000020.1 GCA_902557585.1 uncultured Pelagibacteraceae bacterium | reverse complement strand
AGTTCCGATATTTTAGTGTTGAAGCCTTCAACCTCACCTTCAGCCTCGTTATTTATTTCATTTTCAATTCTAATTTCTTTATCTATCTCAATTAATTTTAAATAATATAAACCAGCCTCTATTTTTTTTATTTCTTCAGAGATAAGTTTATATCTTGTTGCTTCCTCAGCCTGTTTTTGAAGATTTGCTAATTGCTTTTCTTGTTGTCTTCTAAGCTCGTCAGCTCTTTTAAGATTATTTTCTGCTGCACCTAGCCTTAATTCAGCTTCGTGCCTTCTCACGTGTAGTCCGGAAATACCAGCAGCCTCCTCCAAAATCGCTCTTCGATCGGTAGGTTTAGCAGTGACTAAAGAACCAATTCGTCCTTGACTAATCATTGATGGAGAATGTGCACCAGTTGATAGATCAGCAAAAAACATTTGAGTATCTCTAGCTCGAACTTCTTTACCGTTAATATAAAATTTTGAACCTTTATCTTTTTCTATTTTTCTTTTGATTTGAATTTGATCATGTTCTCGATATTGAATAGGACCTTCTTTATCTTTATTTTCAACTTCTATAGTAACTTCAGCAATATTCTTTGAGGCTTTATTTGAGGTACCTGAAAAAATTACATCTTCCATTCCAGATCCACGCATACTCTTTGCAGATGTTTCACCCATTGCCCATCTTAAAGACTCAACAATATTAGATTTTCCACATCCGTTAGGCCCAACAATACCAGTTAAGCCATCTTCAATTAAAAAGTCAGCTTTTTCTGCAAAAGATTTAAATCCATTTAATTGGATTTTTTTAAACTCCATGCACAAACTTATATCAGTTTTTCAAGAGCTTTTTTTAAATTTTTATAATTAAGGGTTTTTTCGAACTTTTCGTTATTAATTATTATCGTAGGGGTAGCATTTACTTTGAAGTTTTTTACTCCATCGATTCGATCATTTAATACAAAATCTTCTATTTGCTTATTATTTATACAATTTTCAAAATCAAGATTATATCCTTGATTGATTAAAAATTTTTGAAGATTTAAATTTGCCTCCTCAACTGTATTTCCTCTTACCCATTTCTGTTGATTGGCATACAAGCTTTCCAGTATTTTTGGATCTCCATCATTCTTACATTGAGAAACTTTAGATGCATTAAATGCTGCAATATCAAGAGGAAAATGTCTAAATTCAATTTTAGCTAAACCTGTATCTAGATACTCTTTCTTTAATAATGGATAAACATCTTTATGAAAATTAGCACAGTGGCTACAAGTTAAAGATTCAAAGGCAATGATAGATATTTTTGCACTCTTATTTCCTACAAGAATTCTTTTAATTTCATCAGCTTGAACACTTAGCGCACTGAAGAAAAAAAATATTGAAATTATTAAAATTTTTTTCATTTTTTTTTAAACACTTTAGTTAGCTCTAATAATGATTGTTTAATTTTTTCATTTTTAACATCACTGATTTTGTCTTTATATCTATTTATTGTCACATTTTTCTCATTAATTTCTAGTTTAGGGGAAACTTTTTGTTCATTATCAAAACTAATGAATTTAAGTTTCTCAACAACTTCATAACCAAAATAAGCATTCATCTTATTTAAAATATCTTTTTTTGAATATTCTATGTCAATTTCGTGGCCTCTTTTGACCATTATCACTAATGTACTTACACCAAATTTATTTGAACTTCTAAATGTTTTTGGATAGCAGCACTTGAACAACTCGTCACCTACAAGGTATTTCCAATTATTCAGGGTTTCTGAATAAATGTGACCTTTTTTATTAATAATCCTTTTTACATTTTTTGGCAAAGTGTCTTTAAAAGATCTTAAGCCTTGAATGGAGACATTTCTCTGCTTAGTATTATTTTTAAATTGCATATGAAAGATCAAATAATAACAAATAAAATTCTTAATTGGTATGACTTAAATAAGCGAGTTTTACCCTGGAGAAAAAAAGTCTCTCATAAAAAAAAGCAATATTACACATTAGTTAGTGAATTTATGTTACAGCAAACTCAGGTAGCGACAGTAATCCCCTACTTTAATAGATTTATAAAAAATATTCCTGACTTAGAGACTTTAGCAAATTTCGAAAATCAAAAACTGATTAAGCTTTGGGAGGGTCTTGGCTATTATTCTAGAGTTAGAAATTTAAAAAAAACTGCACAATTAGTTGTTAAAAAATTTGATAAAAAACTTCCAAGAGAATATTTAGAATTAAAATCTCTTCCAGGAATTGGTGATTATACCGCAAGTGCGATATCAGCTATAGCTTTCAACAATCCCATTATCCCTTTAGACGGAAACATTGAAAGAGTTCTTAAAAGATATTTATATTTAAAAAAAGAAAATGAAATTAATAAAGAGAACTTAATTGAGAAAAAAAAAATCTTTGGATATTCGAATAGGGCAAGTGATTATGCTCAAGCCTTAATGGAACTAGGAGCTTTAATCTGTAAACCGAATAATCCTCATTGTGAACAATGTCCAATTTCAAATAACTGTGTTGCTTTAAAAAAAAAAGATTTCCTACTCACTAAAATCAAAAAAAAGAACAACAATAAATATTATTTGTTAAAAGTATATAAAGATAAAAATAAATATCTTTTGATAAAAAATACTAAATTCAACTTTTTGAAAAATTTTAGTATTTTTCCAATGCAAGAATTATCAAAGCCTATAAGTTCAACAGATATAGTTAATTTCAAGATGTCAAATATGAATATGAATATAAAAATTGAACACAAGAATAAAGTAGGTTCATTGCCAACTTCCCACTGGATCGATCCTAAGAATTTAAAAAACTACACATTACCAACTTTTACAAAAAGAATTGTTAGATACCTAGAAAGTAATAAATGAAAAAAATTGGAATTATAGGAGCAGGAATTTCAGGTTTATTTATTGCTAATTTATTTAAAGATAATTCTGATTATCAAGTTACAATATTTGAAAAAAAGCACTCAGTAGAGTTAGATGAGGGGTATGGGATCCAACTTTCAACCAATAGTATCAAGCTTTTAAACAAAATTGGATTTAATGAAATAGAAAATAAAGAAAAGTTTAATCCCGAAAAAATTGATTTTTATGAGATTAAAAATCAAAAAAAAATATCCGATTTGAATATCTCTGAATATAATTCTGAAGATTGTAAATACACTACAATGAAAAGATCCACACTAGTTGAATTTTTAAAAAATAGATTGGATGAACAGGTTATAAAATATGAACATAGCATTGAGAAAATCGAAAAAAAAAATGATCAAATAAATTTAACTTTTAACAATAATCAAAATTTTATTTGTGAATATCTAATTATATCTGATGGTATTTTTTCTAAAGGAAAATCCTTAGTTTCTAATAATCAAATTCAGCCAACTTATAATAATTGTATTGCAATTAGAGGTAAAATCCCACGGGCTAACTTAATTAATTTAAATGAAATGAATATTTCTTTATTTGTAGGTCCTGATTTTCATTATGTTATTTACCCAATTGACAACATTACTGGAGAATACAATTTTATTGGTGTTTTAAAGCATCAATTAACTGCAAATGAGCTTACAAACTATAGCCTTTTTGAAGAAAAAGCTTTTATTGAGGGAATTAAAAATAAATTACAAAATAAAATTTCTTCTTCAATTTTAAGTAACATAAATAATATCAAGTGCTTCCCAGTTTTTGTTAGTAAAGATTTTCATAAATCAGTTGAAAATATTCATCTCGTTGGAGACGCCTTTTTTGCCTTTCCACCTTCTTTTGCACAAGGAGCCTCACAATCTATTGAAGGTGCATCAGAGCTATTTGAAAGCATCATAAGTAGCAAAACTGATTATTATATTAATAGAGTTTCAAGAGTAAAAATGATTAATAATAGATCAAAACTAAATCAATTTGCTTTTCATGCATCAAATCCAATTATTGTGTTCTTTAGGAATATGGGATTAAAAATATTAACTAAGAACAAAAAATTCTTAGAAAATTATTTAGGAAAAATTTACAATAATTAGTTTTTTGAGATTAATCTTTGTCTCAAGTAGTCTATTGGATAGATTCTGCCATTAATATCACAATGCCAATATGTCCATCCATTGCAACTTTCAGCGCCTAAAATAGTGGCTGCAACTTTATGTATAGAGCCTTCAGACTGGTTATGCTTAATACTTCCATCTGCTAAAATTTTTGCGTTAATTTTTTTCTTATTATCAAAAATGTTAGTACCTGGCTTAATTATTCCAAGCTCCACTAATGATCCAAATGGTATTCTGGGTTTTGATCTATTATTTTTAAGAGTATCAAGTAAATCATCTTCAATAGGTTTTGCATTTTTAATTCTTTTTTCTGCAGCTTTGAAATAATTTTTTTCTTTTTCTATACCAAAATAATTTCTTCCAAGTTTTTTCGCAACTGTTGCCGTTGTTCCTGAACCTAAAAAAGGATCTAAAATCATGTCATATTTATTGGTAGATGCTAGTAAAACTCTATGTAGTAAAGCCTCTGGTTTTTGAGTTGAATGTACTTTTTTGCCGTTTTTCTTCAATCTTTCTGCACCACTGCAAATTGGAAGATCCCAGTTTGATCTCATTTGTAAATCATCATTCAAACATTTTAGTGATTGATAATTAAATGTATATTTTGATTTTTCACTTTTAGATGCCCAAATCAAAGTTTCATGAGCGTTGGTAAATCGTGTTCCTCTAAAATTAGGCATAGGATTATTTTTATTCCAAATTACATCGTTTAAAATCCAAAATCCTAAATTTTGAATTGCAGTTCCTACTCTAAAAATATTGTGATAACTTCCAATAACCCATATTGCTCCATCTTTTTTTAAAATTCTTTTACATTCTGATAACCACTCATATGTAAACTCATCGTATTTTTTAAAATTTTCGAACTGATCCCATTTATCATTTACAGCGTTTACTTTAGATCTATCTGGTCTTACTAATTCATTTTTTAATTGAAGATTGTATGGAGGGTCTGCAAAAATCAAATCAAAAGTTTCACGTGGAATTTTCTTTAATTCTTCTAGGCTATCTCCATTAATAACTTTATTTTTGAAATCAGTTTTCATTTTTAAAAAATAATTAGACTCCAAATGGATTCTACGGTCAACCTGAGATTGAAATATTTAGACTCGTTTTGTGTGGCTAAAATTTAATATAACTAGATATTGTGTTTCTTAAGTTTTGATATTGGTGAGAATGTTTTTCTATGATGTTTGTTAACACCAAGCTTTTTTATTGCCTTTAAATGTTGATTAGTTCCATATCCAAAATTTTGATCCCAGTTATATCCTTTGTTCTTTTTTGCTAATGTTTTTATAAATTTATCTCTAGTTACTTTAGCAACAATAGATGCAGCTGAAATGGAGGGTATTTTTTGGTCACCTTTTACTATTGCCTTTAAGTTATAATTTTTTAAATCTGGTATTTTGTTTCCATCAATTAAAACTTGTGAAGGTTTTTTTTTGAGTTTTTTTATTGCTCTTTTCATGGCAAGCAAACTCGCCTGAAGAATATTTATTTTATCTATTTCTTTAACAGAGGCTTTACCAGTAGCCCAAATTGAATTTTTTTTAATATAATTAAATAAAATTTCCCTTTTTTCTTTAGTCAGTGTTTTAGAGTCTTTGAGTAATTTTGAATTAATAGATTTATTTAAAATAACAGCTGCCGCATAAACTGGTCCAATTAAACTGCCTCTCCCAACTTCGTCTACACCTGCGATTATTTTCATTAAACTTTTAAATTTAAGTCTTTTATCTTTTGTCTTATTTTTTTTAGATCTTCCCATGAGTATTTCTTATTCTCTGGAAATCTTATCAAATATGAAGGATTAAAAGTTATCATTAAAGGATAGGTTCGACCATTTAGTATAACCTCTTCCCATTTTCCTCTTTTACTAGAAATTTTATCGCTTATTCCTGTAACAGCCTCCATTGCTGTACTCCCCATTAAAATGACAATTTTGGGATCTATTATTGATATATGTTCCTTTAAAAAAACAGAATATCTTTTGATCTCTACTGACGTTGGTTTTCTATCTTCTGGAGGTCTAAAATTTATTGAATAACTACAATAAATATTTTTTCGTTTTATATCGATAGCCAGCAGCATTTTATTAAGTAGTTCTCCAACTTCGCCCATAAAAGTATTAGCATTACTATCTTCTTCTAAACCTGGGGCTTCACCAATTAACATTATAGGACTGTTAATGTTTCCATCTCCTAAAATTAAATTTCTTGAATTTTCTTTCAATTTACAATTTTCAATTGAATTGATTTGTTTTTTTAGTTTTAGCAGTAACTCAGTCTTATTTTTAGACTGATTATCATCATGTTTTACATCATTTTTAATAAATCTGTTTATAGGTTTATTATTAAAAACAAAGTTTGGTTCAATCATATTTATTAATTCTTCCTTAAATTTGTCATTTTGATTTATTACTTTTTTAGTCATACAATGTCTAAATGTTAAAAAAATTAATAAAACTAGTATTTATTTTTGGGTTACTCTATCAGACACCGATATATTCTAAAAGTACTAGTTTTAATGACTTTAATTCAAGAGATTTATCAAATTATTTCTCAGGGATTATCGCTTATGAAAATCAAAATAATTCTAAAGCATTAAAATTTTTTAATCTTTCAAAAGTTTTACTTAACAAGCATGACTCATATTTAAAAAGGTACGTAAATTCATTAGTTCTGGACAATAAAGTACCTCAAGCAATTAATGTGATTAAAAATAATAGCAATAAAGACAATGCAGATTTTTACGACGCGTACTTAATTTTAATTATTGATAGTTTAAAAAAAAACAAGTTTGATAAAGCTGATGAATACTTAACTCAAAGTTTAAAATTTCAAGATCAAAATAGAATAAATTTAATAATTTTTGAGACTTTAAAACAATATATATACACTTTTAAAAATAAGAAAATTTTAAATAATAAAAAAAATTTTGGAAATTTGTCTTTAATTTCCGAAACTTTTCAAAGATGTTATCTGAATGACGAAAAGACGGGAGCTGTGTTTCTGAATTTAATTAATAATCAACAAGGAGATTATTCTAGATATATCTTTTTTTACCTTAATTATTTAATTGATAAAAAAAAAATTAACGAAGCAGAAAATATAGTTAGTCAATTTGATTACATAAACTCAACAATCTTATTATCACAAAGTAAAAGTTGGGTAGAAAATAAAAAATTTAATGAATTTAATAAAATTTTTTCCTGTCAAAATCACAAAGATGTTGTGTCTGAATTTTTATTTTTAGTATCCAATCTGTATTCGTCTCAGGACAATTTTGGTAAATCAAATTTTTATTTGAATTTATCTAATTATTTAAATCCAAAATTTGAGTTTAATTTATCCTTAGTTATAGAAAATTATTATCTAAATGAAGAATTCGATAAAGTCAGAAAAATCCTTACAAAATTTAACAAAAAAGATGAGTTTTATTATTGGTATAGAATTAAAAAAGAGGCTCAAATAATTGTAGAGGAGCAAGATTATGAAAATGCAATTAAATTTATCAATGAAAAGTTGAATCAAATAGATAATCCAAATTTAAAAATGATATTTGATGTTGCAAATTTTTATAAAAGTTCAAAAAATTATGAAAAGGCAATCCAATATTACTCTCAAATTATTTCAACATTAGATGATCAATCTGAGCTTCGGGCAGATTTATTTTACCGAAGAGGGGGCAGCTATGAGAGGATGGGAGATTATAAAAAAGCAGACGAGGACTTACTTAATTCTTTAGAAATATATCCTGATGACGCTTATGTTTTAAATTATTTGGCCTATTCTTGGTTAGAACGTGGTTATAAAATTGATGAAGCAATAGAAATGTTGAAAAGGGCATATGAGTCAAAAAGTGACGATCCTTATATCATCGACTCTATTGGATGGGCTTATTATCTTGTAGACGATTACATTGAGGCTGAAAAATATCTTAAAAGAGCAGTAGAATTAATGCCTGAGGATCCAATAGTGAACGATCATTACGGAGACATATTGTGGAAATTAAATCGTAAAATACAAGCAAGATATTTTTGGAATAATGTTTTAAACTTTGATGATACTGAGGATAGTATGAGGAATAAAATAAATATTAAAATTATTGAAGGCCTTAAAAATTCCTAAATGAGGAATAATTATCTTAAATCTTACGCTAAAATTAATCTAGCACTGAATGTAACAGGAAAAAGAAACTCAATGCATAAAATTGAGAGCATTGTTTCATTTGTTGAGTTACATGATTTAATCTCAATTAAAAAAATAAAATCTAATAATCACGAAATTTCTTTTTATGGAAAATTTTCAAAAAATATAAAAAGAGAAAACACAGTTCAAAAGTTAGTATATTTACTTGATAAAACTAATTTATTAAAAAATAAAAAATTTAAAATTAGAATTAAAAAAAATATACCACAAGAAGCTGGACTAGGTGGTGGGTCTATGAATGCTGCAGCGATATTAAATTTTTTTATAAAAAAAAAAATTATAAAACTCTCAAAAATAAAGATAGAAAAACTATGTAATTCAATTGGATCTGATGTGATATTAGGAATAAATTTTTCTAGTTCTATCTTGAAATCAAACAATCAGATTAAAAAATTCGCAAAATGTCCTAAATACAACACTTTGTTGGTTAAACCAAACTTTGGATGTTCTACGCAAAAAATATACACTGGAGTTAGAAAGTTCACTAAACCAAGACTCAATTCTCCAAAAAAACAAATGTTTCGTTCAAACTATCTAATTCAGCAAGTTAATGCTCTTGAAAAAATAGCTTTTATAAAATACCCGCGACTAAAAAACATAAAATTATTTTTGAAAAAACTTAATAGCCCCTTATTTGTTAGGATGACTGGTTCAGGATCAGTTATTTGTGCTTATTATCAATACTCTAAAGATTGTAAGTTAGCAAAGGCACAGTTTAAAAGAAAATTTAAAAATTGTTGGTGCAATGTATCAAAAACTATATAAATTTTGCTTTTTTGTGTTATACGAAAACAATATTGGGGCGTAGCCAAGCGGTAAGGCACTGGTTTTTGGTACCGGCATCCTAGGTTCGAATCCTAGCGCCCCAGCCAATTATGGATAAATTATTAGACAAAATATTTTTCAGATCAAGAAATCTTGATTACATAAGTCAAAACATAAAAAAAATTACCCAAGAAACTTCAGCCCACAAAGTGTTTGAAGCTATAAATAAATTCAACGAAACTAGCGAAGTTAGATATGTCGGTGGATGTATTAGAAAGATTATAAAAAAAGAAAAAGTTGATGATATTGACTTAGCTACAAACTTAATACCTACAGAAGTTTGTAATGCACTTAAAAAAAATAATATTAACTTTTATAAAACGGGAATAGATCATGGAACAATTACTGCAATTATAGATGATGAAAAATATGAAATCACCACTCTTAGAAAAGATGTTTCAACAGATGGCAGACATGCTAAAGTTGAATTTTCGATTGATTGGAAGGAAGACTCAAATCGTAGAGATTTTTCTATTAATGCAATTTACTCTGATAAAGATGGAAATTTGTTTGATCCACATAATGGTAAAAAAGATTTAGAAAATGGAACTGTAAAATTTATAGGAAATCCAGAAAAAAGAATTCAAGAGGACTACTTAAGGATATTAAGATATCTTCGTTTCTTTTTGAATTATTCTAATAACAAACATGAGCATGAAATTTTTAAAACTATTAAAAAAAATATAGGAGGAATTTCAAAACTCTCTTCAGAAAGACTAGTAGAGGAATTTAAAAAATTAACAAAATCAGATGGATTTATTAAGTTATTTAAGGACAAAGAAAGCCTTGAGTTAATAGAGATAATTTTTCCTCAATTAAAAAATATTCAAAGTTTTAAAAAGTTAAAT
>CACEBA010000019.1 GCA_902557585.1 uncultured Pelagibacteraceae bacterium | reverse complement strand
GATATGCAATACCTGGTGTTATTTTAGCTGTAGCATTCATAACCTTTATAGCATGGTTTGATGAAAATATTATTCAAGCATTGGGTTTTTTGTCTATTAAAAAAATTTTTATTGGCTCTATTCTTGGTTTAGTTTTAGTTTATTTTGTAAGATTTTACTCCTTAGCTTTCAATGGTATTAAGTCTGGTTATGAAAAGATTAATATATCTGTTGACGAAAGCTCATATCTTCTCGGTTATTCAAAACAAAAAACTTTTATGAATATTCATATACCTTATTTAAGAAATTCACTTCTTTTTGTTGTAATATTAATCTCTCTCGAAATAATAAGAGAGCTACCCATTACATTAATCTTAAGACCATTTAACTTTGAGACTTTTGCTACAACTGCATACATATCTGCGTCAGAAGATCTTCTAGAAGCTGCTGCAGCCCCAGCTTTATTCTTAATTTTAATTGCAACTACATGCATTATAATATCATCTAAGTATATATTAAGAGAAAATGAGTAAAAACTTTTTAGAAATAAAAGACGTTGACTTTAATATTGGCGGCAAAGCCAAAGTTAAGAATGCCTCTTTTGAAATCGAAAGTGAGGGGGAAACTATATGTATTCTTGGTCCATCTGGCATTGGAAAAACAACAATTTTAAGAACAATAGCTGGATTAGAAAAAATTGATAAAGGTTCAATTACATTAAATGATAAATTATTATCATCTAAGAATGAACACATTGAACCTGAACATCGAAATATATCATTAGCTTTTCAAGATAATAGCTTGTTTCCACATTACACAGTTGAAAAAAATATATTACTAGGAGCTGAAAAAAATAAAGAAAAAAAAAGATATAAAGTAAGTCTTAAAGAAATTATAAAATTACTTGATATTTCGAAAATACTTTTAAAATATCCACATGAAATAAGTGCAGGTGAAGCTCAAAGGGCCTCATTGGCAAGATCATTATTAACACAGCCAGATCTTTTATTGCTGGATGAGCCATTATCAAATGTTGATCAAAGTTTTAAGGAAGAAATTCAAGTAGCACTAAAAAAAATATTAAGTAAATTAAAAATTACAACTATTATAGTTACGCATGATTCATATGAGGCTTTTTATTTAGGAAACAAATGCGCAATTATACTAAATGGACAAATCAAACAGTTTGATAGTCCATATAATGTTTATCATTTTCCAAATTCAATAGAGGTAGTCAATTTTTTAAATCGAGGTGTATTAGTACCTGCAGAAGTCACCAGTCCCAAGAGTCTTGTTAATGAGGATCTTGGAACAATTACTGGTAATTTTATTAAACCGTTTCCAATTGGCTCAAAAGTAAAACTTTTGATACAACCAGAAGACTTGCAGCACGATGATACAAGTAATCTTAAACTTGAAGTAGTTGATAGAAAATTTAGAGGTACAAGTTTTATTTATACGCTGAAGACATTAAGCAATATGTTAATACCTGTATTTGTACATTCTCATCATATACATCAGCATGAGGTTGATGAAAAATTTGGAATTAAAAGGCCAATTAATATTGATCATATTGTTTGTTTTTAATACAAACAAAAATGCTTTCGAAAAAACAACTATTTACTAAGGGTATGGTGGATGTTACTCCACATATGCTTTCTGTAATTCCATTTGGAATTATAACTGGAGCCATAGGTATTGATTTAGGTTTTAATCCTTATTTAGTTTATGGAATGTCAGTAATTATTTTCGGAGGGGCTTCGCAAATAGTTTTTTTACAATTGCTATCTGGTGGCGCATCTTCATTAGTTGCCGTAACATCTGTGGGGGTTATTAATTCTAGGCATTTATTATATGGAGCAGTTTTATCTGAATATTTGGAAAAACTATCTCTAATGAAGAAGCTTTTAATATCTTATATTATTGTAGACCAAGGTTTCGCTGAATCTAATAAATTTTTTAAAAATAATAAAACAGAACAATATTTACATTATCATTTAATTGGAACTGGTTGTACATTGTGGGTTTGTTGGCAAGTTGCAACACTTTCAGGAATTATATTAGGTTCATTTGTACCAGAGGAGTTAGGATTAAAATTTGCTATCCCTTTAACTTTTATAGCAATTGTTGTTCAAGATTTAAAAAAAATTTACCATGTAATTGTAATGATTGTTAGCGGAATAAGCTCGTTATTATTCTTTGATATACCTTTTAAATCCTACATAATTATTTCTCCAATAGTTGCTTTATTTATCGCTGCACTATTATTGAGGTTAAAAAAATGACGTGGATAACTATAATAATTGCTGGTGTATTGACTTATTTTACAAGAATGACCATGATTGCCATTGTAAGAAGAGATTTGCTAGGCGAGCGAATTAAAGAAGTATTAGCTTTTGTTCCTTCAGCGGTATTTCCTGCAATTATATTTCCTGCGATATTTCTTAACGATTATGGTGCTTATATAGAGCTATATGATCCAAAAATATTTGGCGCAATTATTGCAATTTTAGTTGGATATTTTTCAAAAAATGTTGTTGCAACAATTTTTTCTGGTCTTCTATCATACTGGATTATGATCTTCATTTTTTAAAAAGGTATGATTTTAAATTAGCATACTTCAAGATACGCATACCTGTATTGTATTAATAAGTTTAGTAAAATTATCTAAAAAAATATATTTATATATTAGATCGTTAATTAAAAATTTAAATTAATTATCTCTCTCTTGTTATTTAACTCTTACCTCTCTAGATATAGAGGGGTAAGTTAGATGCTTCCAAGCATTAAGTTTCTTGAAACATTAGTGTCTATCATTTTTGGTTTTGAAAGTTTTAAATTAGACATAATTTCAATATATTGATCTACACTATCAACTTGTAGTCTTGGATTAAATTTTTTTTCATTTCCAATTGTACTAGATTTTTTTCCATTATAGTCATGACCTGGGTAAAGAATTGTTTCTTCTGGTAGTTTTAAAAGTTTATTAAAAAGGGAATTATAAGCATCCTTTGAGCTTCCATTTTGAAAATCAGTTCTGCCTGTGCCGTTTATTAAGAGAGTATCACCTGAAAATAAATAGTTATTCATTAAAAAACTATAACTGTCGGAAGTATGACCTGGAGTATATAATGCTTTAATTTTTAACTGGTCAATTTCAATTGTTTCTTCATCTTTGAGTCGTATATCAACAGTTTCAGCAGGTGAATTTTCACCCATAACCGTTGAACAATTTGTATTATTTTTTAACTTAGAAGCTCCTGTTACATGATCTGCATGTATGTGAGTATCAATTACTTTAACAAGTTTGAGATCTAATTCTTTAAGGTATTTAACATATTCATCAACATTTTCTTCTACTGGATCTATTATAAGAGCTTCGCGACCTTTTGCCGAAGCAATTAGGTAGGTATAAGTTGAGGATTTGGTATCGAAAAGTTGTCTAAAAAGCATATTTAATTATTATCAGATAATTATGAATTCTTCTACATTTGATTGGGCTTGTAAACACACCTGGACAAGAAGTGCAAAAAATACCGCATGGTGTTTACTTGGTTGTGCAATTGGTGATTTTGGAACTATATTATTTTTTCAATTAACAAAAATACCCTTTCCTCTATTAGGTATAATGATTTTAGCGATTATAAATGGATTAATCACAAGTATAATGTTAGAGACTATAATTTTAATACGTCAAGGTTTCTCATTTAATGGAGCAGTAAAGACAGCATCAGGAATGAGTTTAATTTCAATGCTTAGTATGGAAATTATGATGAATTCAACAGATTATATTTTAACTGGTGGTGCAATTCTAACTTGGTGGGTTGTACCTATTATGCTGATTGTAGGTTTTTTAACTCCATGGCCGTATAATTACTGGAGATTAAAAAAGTTTGGAATTAATTGTCACTAAATATTTTAGAGAATTTTTTTTAATAAATTTTCGTTAAAAAATAGCTTATGAATTATGACAGCTGAAATATGCAGAGTGATTAAGGCTATAATTGTATAATTAGAAAATATATGAATGTTATAAAATTGATCGGCTAATTCGAAGTTATCTTGGATTTTAATCTCTTTAAAAAATATTACTAGAGTTTCGCCATTAAATAATTTTTTTAAAATACCCGAAATAGTTATTGATAAAATTGCCACATATAACAGAATATGGTTTAGCTTAGCTATAAATTTTTGACCTTTAAAAATACTTGGATCTAATTTTGGGGTGGGGTTAAAAATTTTATTCAGCAACCTAATAACAACCAAGTAAAATATTGATAATCCGATAACAATATGAATATTTTCTATACTTAATCTTTCTTCCCCAAAATCTAAATCAACCAAATAAAAACCAAGAGGTATTTGGATCAGTAGTAATATTGCACTAAGCCAATGTAACAGCTTTGAAATAATACCATACTCTGTTAAGGTATTTTTAACATGCATACTTCAGTAAAACATATAACGAGTTGCTTTGGTATAGTTTTGTTGTCTCTTTTTTTTATAATATTTGGAACTCTAAGTTTTGCTGATCAATCAGTAGAAGAAATTATTAAAGGAAGAAAAGCTCTTTTTAGTAAGAATTATAGTACAGCAAAGCGAGTTCAAGCTTTATCCTCAAATGGAGACTTTGATAGAGCAAAAGAATTGATGATTGAAATGAGTGAAAATTATAAAACATTACTTGGATTATTTCCTGAAAATACTCAAGAAGGATTTAAGACAGAATCTTTACCTATTATTTGGCAGGAGAAAGACGCTTTTAATGCATTGATGCAAAAATCGTCGGATAATATGATAAAACTAACTTCAGTGATTGAAGATAGTGACGACATTCGTGCTACACTTCAAGAATTTATGTGGAGCAGCTGTAAGGCATGTCATAGTAAATACCGAATGCCACATTAATTTATTTAAATTATCAAACAGTGATTTCACAAAAAGTAATAGACTATCTTGAGGAATATATTAGTCAGGAAATCTATGTTCAAATAGCTGTAATTAAAGGTAAAGAAAAAATTTCAACAGAGCTAGCCATAAATAAATACTTTAAAAGTAATCATTTTAGAGATTTAGCAGAAGGGCGACCTTATGATCATTTTATAGACGGACTGAGGGATAAATGTCTAGGAAAGTTAAAAAATTCTCCTATGAGAAATAAGAAAACTGATGATCCAACAATAATTGAATTACAAAATAAATTAAACAACTTAACTGGTGATGAACTAGATAATACTTATTGGGAAATAGAAACTGGTGAATTCTTTACAGGAGAACAAATTAAAGAATTAGAGGAGAGGCGGAATAATTTAAAATCTAATTTAATAATTAATGAAAATTCAAAACAAGACTCAGTATTAAAGATAATTATAGCCTTTTGTGAAACTTATGAAAAATTATGTCAAAAAAAATATCCAGAAGCACCACTTCCACTAGAAATTTTAAAATCAGTTAATTAGTTTTTAAGGGTTCGCTCTTTAAGCTATTACCTAAAGAGCTCCCTTATATTGCCTCTTTGGCATTTAAATCCAAAAGGATTTTATTTTTTGTTTGTTTTTGAAATATAAAGCTATTCAGCTAAGTGTCAGGTGGTGATAGTTTTAACATAATAACCTCCTTATGAAAAAGCTAATTATATTTTAAAGATTTTCAATTAATTTATTTTAATTTTTAGAAATAAATTTCTTGAATACAACCTACTGCTTTAGTAGATTCTCGATATCATATTTAAACTCACTAAACTTCTTTATATAAGATAAAAACTTGTAACCTAGTGTGAGTCTCTTGGAATACCTTTTGTAGACGAAACTTTTAAAAATTTTCCACGAGAATTAATGCAAGCTCCATCTTCGAGTTGGCCAACCGTATCTCTAAAAATCTCTTGCCAAGGTGTTTGATTATTAAATTTAAATATTTTTCTTTTTTTTCTTCTAATCTTAAATTCTGATTGTGGAATTAATAAATCGACTCTTCTTTTATTTAAATCTATTTTAATTTGATCACCGGTTTTAATGATACCTAGATCTCCACCTACCGCGGATTCAGGAGAAACATGAAGTATTGATGGACTTGCTGATGTACCACTTTGTCTACCGTCACCTAATGTAGGTAATGTATTAATACCTTTTTTTAACAATCGATCTGGTGGCTGCATATTGATTACCTCAGCAGATCCAGGATATCCAACTGGTCCACAACCTCTTACTATTAAAATAGAATTTTCATCAATATGTAATTTTTTACTGTTTAATCTTCTATGGTAATCTTCAGGTCCCTCAAAAACTATTGCGTTTGCAATAAAAACGTTAGGTTTTTTAGGGTTAGAAAGATATCTGTCTTTAAATTCCTTACTAATAACTGATGTTTTCATTATAGCCGTCGAAAAAAAATTACTACGCAAGACTAAAAAACCAGCTTTATCAGCAAGAGAATTTTCAAATGTTTTAATCACTTTAGGGTCAGTTTTTATTTTCTTTCTTAAATTTTGACCAATTTTTTTTCCAGTTACGGTTATCAAATTTGTGTGAATTTTATTATTTTTAATTAACTCTTTCATAACAGCTGGAACACCGCCAGATCTAAAAAAACTTTCCATTAAATACTCACCTGCAGGCTGACAATTGACTAACAGAGGAATTTTATGACCTAATTTTTGCCAATCAGATAAATGAAATTTAATACCCATATGTTTGGCAATAGCACTTAAATGTGGAGTGCAGTTACTTGAACCTCCTATTGCACTTGCAACAACAACTGCGTTTTCAAATGCTTTTCGTGTCATAATTTTTGAAGGCGTTAAGTTTTCATGAACCATACCAACAATTCTTTTTCCAGTTTCATATGAAATTTTCTCTCTTTCTTTATAAGGGGCAGGTATTACTGCACACCCTGGCAATGACATCCCTAACGCCTCAGCAACAGAGTTCATGGAAGAAGCAGTACCCATAGTATTACAATGTCCAACACTCGGTGCCGATGAAGCTGCCATATCCATAAATTCATCATAGTTAATTTCACCTTTCGCCATTAACTTTCTAGCTTCCCATATGATTGTTCCAGATCCAGCTAACTTACCTTTATAAAATCCATCAAGCATAGGACCTCCAGAAAGAACAATCGCTGGAATATTAACCGTAGCAGCAGCCATTAATGCAGCAGGCGTAGTTTTATCACATCCTGTAGTTAAAATTACCCCATCAATTGGGTATCCATATAAAACTTCCACTAATGATAAATAAGATAAATTTCTATCTAACATTGCAGTGGGTCTTTTACCAGTTTCTTGTATAGGATGAGTTGGAAACTCCATGGGAATACCGCCAGCTTTTTTAATTCCATTCTTAATTCTTTTACTAAGAGATAAAAAATGCCTATTACATGGTGAAAGATCGCTTCCTGATTGAGCTATCCCAATAATTGGTTTTCCAGATTGTAAATCTTTTCTTTTTAAACCGTAATTAAGATATTTTTCTAAATACAACGCAGTCATGTCAGGATTTTTTGGATTATTAAACCATTGATCGCTACGTAATTTAGTTTTTCTTTTTCTAGGCATTTAAAAATATTGGTTTGTTTAGAATATTAGTTATATAATAAAATAGGTTGTAATCTAACAGTTTTAAATTTTAATAGTAATGGCAATATTAAATAATAAATTTTTTTGAGCCTTGTAATAAGTATGAAAAAAATTGGATTTATAGGCATTGGTTTAATGGGTCTTCCAATGGCAAAAAATATACTAAAATCTGGATATAAGCTGATGGCCTTTAACAGATCTCCAAATAAAGCAGATTTGTTAAAAGAATTTGGGGCTGAAATTGCAAAATCATTGGGCGAACTTGTTAATAATAGTGATGTAATTATAACGATGTTGACTGATGATAAAGCTGTGGACGAGGTGATGAATAATCAAAATTTTGTTGAAAATTTAAAATCTGGAAAAATTTTAATAGATATGAGTTCAGTAAAACCAATAACCGCAAAAAAGCATGCAAATAGTCTCAAGTTGAAAGATATTAATTATTTAGATGCACCTGTATCAGGAGGAACAATTGGTGCTGAAGAAGCCACGCTTGCAATTATGATAGGAGGAGATCAAAATGTATTTAATGAAGTCAAAGATCTTCTTAAAACTATGGGAAATCCCACTTTAGTCGGACCTGTTGGAAGTGGACAGGTTTCCAAGCTAGCAAACCAAATTATAGTTGGTTTAACAATAGGTGCTGTAGCTGAAGCGGTTACATTATGCGAAAAAGCTGGAGCTGACCCTATCAAAATGATCAGTGCTTTATCAGGGGGTTGGGCAGATAGTAAAGTTTTACAAACGCATGGAAAAAGAATGATAAATAAAGATTTCACTCCTAAAGGAAAAACTTCTACACACTTAAAAGATATGAATAATATTCTAGAATGTGCAAATAATTTTAATACTCATTTACCTATTTCAAATTTAGTTAAAGAAATGTATAAAAACTTAGTTGAAAATGGTTGTGGAAATGATGACCATAGTTCGTTGTATAAAGAAATTGAAAGGATGAACGAAAAATGAGTGGAAGATTGGCAAATAAAAATATTATCGTAACAGCCGCGGGACAAGGAATTGGAAAAGCAACAGCAATTGCATTTCATAATGAAGGTGCAAATGTCATAGCGACAGATATCAATGATAAGACTTTAGCCGATTTAAACAAAGAGTATCCAGATATTGAAGTTAAGAAATTAGATTCAACTGATAAGAATTCAATCTTAGAATTTGTAAAAAATTTAGATCAAGTCGATGTATTATTTAATGCAGTTGGTTTTGTTCATCATGGTACAATACTGGAGTGTGAAGAAAAAGATTGGGATTTTTCTAATATTGTTAATGTAAAATCTATGTATTTTATGTCTAAAGCGATTTTACCTATTATGATTAAACAAAATAAAGGAAGTATAGTTAATGTTTCATCATGTGCGTCAAGCTTAAAAGGCTTTCCAAATAGATTTGTTTATGGAACAACAAAAGGAGCAGTGATTGGTTTAACAAAGTCAATCGCATCTGATTTTGTTAAAAATAATATTAGATGTAACTCGATTGCGCCTGGCACAGTTTTTTCACCTTCTTGGCAAGAAAGAGTTAATCAAAGCCCAGATCCCATTCAAGCTAAGAAAGATTTTATAGCAAGACAACCAATGGGAAGATTAGGTACTGCAGAAGAAATAGCTTCAATTGCTATTTATTTAGCAAGTGATGAGTCAACTTTTACAACGGGTACAACGTTTTCTGTTGATGGTGGAATTTCAATTTAATATTTAAGGAGGATTATGAAATTATTAAGAGTAGGACAAAGAGGAAATGAAAAACCAGCAGCATTAGATGCTGAGGGTAAAATTAGAGATTTAAGCACACATATCAAGGATTTAAATCCAGAACATTTAAACTTTGAGATAATTTCAAAACTTAAAGATATTAATTTGACCTCACTACCAGAAATAAATTCCAAAGAAAGAATTGGTTCTTGTATAAGTAAACCGGGTAAATTTATAGCCATAGGTCTTAATTTCTCGGATCATGCAGCAGAAACAGGAGCTAAACCACCATCGGAACCAATAACTTTTATGAAAGCGACAAGTTCAATAAATGGTCCAAATGACGATATTCAAATAGTATCAGGATCAAAAAAATTAGACTGGGAAGTAGAGCTTGGTTTAGTAATAGGAAAAGAAGCTAAGCATATATCAGAAGACCAGTCTCAAGATCATATATTAGGATATTGTTTAGTGAATGATGTTAGTGAAAGAGAATGGCAAATTGAAAAAATGGGCCAATGGGTTAAGGGTAAATCACACGATACTTACGGGCCAATAGGACCTTATTTAGTAACTGCAGATGAAATACAAGATGTTAATAATTTAAAAATGAGTTTAGATGTAAACGGTAACAGGATGCAAACTGGAAATACAAACACAATGATTTTTAATGTAAATGTAATTGTTTCTTATCTAAGTAAGTTTATGTCATTACAGCCAGGGGATATAATTACTACAGGAACGCCCCCAGGAGTTGGTATGGGTATGAAGCCACAGCAGTTTTTAAAAGCTGGTGACACTCTTAGGTTATCAATAGAAAATTTGGGAGAACAAAATTCAAAAGTTGTTGCACTTTAATTATTTGTGAAAATAAAAACTTCTAAACCAACAGTTCTTTGGAATTTACAATGTACTTTAGGTGAGGGGACTCTGTGGGTAAAAGAACAAAATACAATATATTTTGTCGATATTAAAAAAAAAAAAATTTTTTCTTTAAATATTAAAACAAAAAAAAGAAAAATAATTAAAGTAAATAAAGAAATTGGTTTTGTAGCACATGTTAAAAAAGATATATTTATTTTGGGATTACAAGGAGAAATTAGAATTCAAAGTCTCAAAACAAAAAAAATTATAAAATCAATACCGATTGAATCAAATACAAAACTGAATAGAATTAATGATGGCAAAACAGATCCAGCTGGAAATTTGTGGTTTGGTACAATGGATAACCTGGAGAGAAAGATTGAAAAAGGGTCTTTATATAAATTAGATAAAAAATTGTTGTTAACCAAAATTGATACAAATTACCAAATTACAAATGGACCAGCTTTTATAGATCAATACAATTTTTATCATACAGATAGTTCTAAAAAAAAAATTTATAAAATCGCTATAAATAAAAATAATAAAATAAAAACAAAAAAAATTTTTAAATCATTTTCTAACAAAGAAGGTGTGCCAGATGGTATGACCTTAGATAGGAATAAAAATCTATGGGTAGCCCATTATCATGGAGCTTGTATCTCGGTATTTAATAATAAAGCAAAGCTAATTCACAAGATAAAATTTCCTGCTAAAAATATTACAAACTGCACATTTGGTGGACTAAATAACAACGAACTTTTTGTAACAAGTGCTACTAAAGGTATTAACAGTGGAGAAATGCGAAAATTTAGATACTCAGGATCTTTATTTAGTGTAAAAACTAATTGTAAAGGGTTTTTACAAAAAAAATTTAATTTTATAAATGAAAAAAAGAGATCTTTATTATGATAGAATTCCAACAAAATTACTCAGAGAAG
>CACEBA010000018.1 GCA_902557585.1 uncultured Pelagibacteraceae bacterium | reverse complement strand
TCCTGAACTTGTAAATGATCCAACAGTAAAAAATTTACAGGATGTAACTATGTCGTATACTTTTTTCTCGACAGATTACTATAAACAATCATAATCACGAAAAATGTCAGCTGAAAAAAAACACGATTATCACTTAGTAGACCCAAGTCCTTGGCCAATTTATACTTCTTTTGCTTGTTTGGTATTAGCAATAGGTACAATTTTTTATATGCACAATGATGTTTCCTGGGGGATGTATCTTGGATTAGCATTGCTAATTTATGGAGCTTTCATGTGGTTTAGAGATGTTGTAATAGAAGCAGAACATCAAGGTCATCATACACCTGTTGTGCAAATTCATCATAGGTATGGAATGACATTATTTATTGCTTCAGAAGTGATGTTCTTTGTTGCATGGTTTTGGGCATATTTTGATATTAGTTTATTTCCAAATGAGTTTGTTGGGAATGTCTGGCCTCCAAAAGATATAGAAACATTTGATCCATGGGACATTCCTCTAATTAACACTTTGGTATTATTGTTATCTGGAACTACAGTGACATGGTCCCACCATTCTTTACTAGAGGGTGACAGAAAAGGGTTTATTCAAGGGTTAACTGCAACTGTTGTGCTAGGTTTCTTTTTTACATTATTGCAAGCGTATGAATATCATCATGCTACTTTTGATTACTCAGGTCATATTTATGGAGCTGTTTTTTATATGGCCACTGGTTTTCATGGATTTCACGTAATTGTAGGAACAATATTTTTAGCTGTTTGTTTATGGCGGGGAAAATTAGGTCATTTTACAAAAGATCATCATTTTGGATTTGAAGCAGCTGCTTGGTACTGGCATTTTGTTGATGTAGTTTGGTTATTTTTGTTTGCTGCCATTTATATTTGGGGGAGTTAATTATTAACTCTTGAAAAATAAATTTTTATTTTCAGTTTTTGTATGGTTTATAATTATTGTACTTCTCACATTAGGTTTCTGGCAAATATATAGATTGAATTGGAAGCTAGATTTAATAAATCAAATTGAAAATTCTTTAAAAAATGATCCTATAGAACTAACCCAAACAAATAAAAAAAACTATTTGAGAGTTAAAATATCAGGTAAAATTGATTTTGATAATCAAATTTATTTATATCATTTGAATCAAAATGGAAAACCTGGATTTGAAGTAGTAAACCCAATACTAATTGATAACGAAAACTATTTAATTAATAGAGGGTGGATACCATTTAACAAAAAAGATCTTCCAGAAATCAATGAAATTAATCAAAGTGAAATAGTTGGAACTTTAATGTTACAAAGAAAGTCAAATATGTTTAAGCCTAAAAACGATATTAAAAAAAATTATTGGTTTACTCTTGATAGAAATGATATTTTCAACCACACTGGAAGAAAATTTTCAGATTATATTATCTATTTAAATGGAAATTATGAAATTCCTAAACCAAGAGTGATCACTGCAAAAATTTCAAACAATCACAAAAAGTATGCAATAACTTGGTTTTCAATGGCGATTTCAATTCTTTTGATATATCTATATTTTAGAAAAAAAAATTATTAGATGAAGTATATAAGCACAAGAGACAAATCAAAGAATTTTGAATTTAAAGATGTTTTTATCAAAGGCCTTGCTGACGACGGTGGTCTATTTATTCCAGAAACTTTACACAAATATACTGTGTCTGAAATAGGTGATTTTAGAGAGCTTAGTTACATAGAGTTAGCAAAAAAAATTATTCATCCATTTATAGGTAATTTTACTTCAGAGGAAGATTTAAGCAAAATCATAGAAAAATCTTACTCAGTTTTTAGAAAAAAAAATGTTATTGAGCTTATTAAAGTTGGCGACCGCTCTGTGCTTGAATTATTTCACGGCCCAACTTTAGCTTTTAAAGATGTTGCAATGCAACTCTTAGGCAATTTTTATGAATATTATTTAAACAATACAAATGAAAAAATAAATATTATAGTTGCAACATCAGGAGACACTGGCGCAGCTGCTATTAATGCAATACGAGGAAAAAAAAATTTAAATATATTTGTTCTTCATCCTCATAATCGTATTTCATCAGTTCAAAGAAAATTAATGACAACTGGTAAAGATGAAAATGTATTTAATATTGCAGTTAAAGGTAATTTTGATGATTGTCAAAATTTAGTTAAATCTATGTTTTCGGATGATGAATTTTCTAATCAGATTAACATGTCCGGGGTTAATTCAATAAATTGGGCCCGAATTATTGCGCAAAGTGTATATTATTTTTATTGTTATTTTTTGGTAGATGATCAAAAGCAACCAATAAATTTTTCAGTCCCTACTGGAAATTTTGGAGATGTTTATGCAGGCTATTTGGCAAAAAAGTTAGGTCTTCCAATTAATAAATTAATAGTAGCTACAAACCAAAATGATATTTTACATAGAGCTATATCAGAGGGCAAATATGAGGCAGCAAATGTCTCAGAAACTATTTCGCCAAGTATGGATATACAAATTGCAAGTAATTTTGAGAGACTAATTTATGACTTAAACGATCAAGATAGTTCGCAAACTTTAAATGATATGAAAAATATTAAACAGAATGGTCAATATTTAATTAAAAATGAAAAATTAAAAAAAATTAATAAAGATTTTCTATCAGCTAGATTGAGTGAGCAGGAGACACTAAATGTAATAAAAAATATTCATGAAAAATTTAATATCGTTTTAGATCCACATACAGCAATAGGATACGGCGCTTTTGATAAAAATAACCTTAAAGGGAACAATATTGTTCTTGCAACAGCACATCCGTGTAAATTTCCAGATGCAATTTTAAAGGCTATAAATTTAAAATCTGATTTACCAGAGGAGCTCAAGTTTATTTTAGAAGAGAAAGAAAATTATGGTATAATCGAAAATAATCTGAATGAAATTAAACAATATATTTTAGGAAAAATTAAATGAAAATTAAAGAGGGAGATAAAATTCCAAATTCAGAATTTTACTATTTAGACGAAAGTGGCGCGCCAAAAAAAATATCTACATCTGAGTTATTTGATAAAAATAAAACAATAGTTATTGGGGTTCCTGGCGCTTTTACGAAAGTTTGTTCAGCTAAACATTTACCAGGTTATGTAAAAAATTTTGAAGCCGCTAGAAAAAAAGGAATTACAAAAATTATTTGTGTTTCAGTAAATGATCCAAATGTGATGAAAGCTTGGGGTGAAACTCAAAATGTAGAAGACAAAATTTTTATGGCAGCAGATCCATACCTAGAATTTACTAAATCTATAGGTGCTGATATTGATAGATTTGATAGAGGTCAAGGAATGAGATCAGCAAGATATACTATGCTTATCGAAAATAATATTGCTACTAAAATAAAGGTTGAGGAAGATACTGCGACTTGTGAGATGTCAGCAGCAGAAAATTTTTTAGACTCGATTTAAATAAGCTGCTTCTTTAGCCAATATATCTACCTCTTCATTCAAAGTATCTCCTGCATGTGCTTTAACCCAATTCCACTTTACATTTAAAGATTGATTTAATTTATATAACTCAATCCATAAATCTTTATTCTTAACATCTTCTTTGTTTGAGGTTTTCCAATTATTTAATACCCAAGTATTAATCCATTCAGTTATTCCATTTTTTACATATTTTGAATCTGTAAAAATTTCTATTGGATCTTTTGAATTAGTATATTTTAATGCTTTAATAGGAGCCATAAGTTCCATTCTGTTATTAGTCGTATTTTTTTCGTTACCACTAATTTTTTTAATTTCACCATCAATATTAATTATTGCAGCCCATCCACCATCTCCTGGATTTGTTAGGCAGGAACCATCTGTATAAATTTTTATCATCTTGGCAAATAATCTTTGTGAGAATGTAAGCTATTATGAGTAAGAAGTTTTTGATAATATTCGTTAGGATTTTTTATTTTTATCAAAGCAGTTTTAGGTGTGTTAGAATAATCATAGAGTCTAGTCAATAAATAACGCAAAGCAGCTCCTCTACATAGAACATTAATAGCACTTTTCTCTCTAGAAGAAATTCTCTTAACACTTTCATACCCTTCAATTAAACTTTTAATTTTTTGTTTATTAATTATAAATTTTTTACCCTTTAAATCAAAACACAGGGCATTAATACAAATTGCAATTTCATACATAAAATAATCGTTTCCAGCAAAGTAGAAATCTAGAATTCCAGAAAGTTTATTTTTCTTAAAAAATATATTATCAATAAACAAATCTCCATGAATTATTCCATTCGGCAAGTTTTTTGGCCAATATCTATTAATATCCTTTAAATTATTTTTTAAAAAATATTCTAATTTTGAGAATTTATTACTTTTAAATTTAATACTTTTTAATAAAGGGTTAAGATTTTTAATACCCATTGAATTTTTACGATAAAGCTTTAGTTTTTTTGTAACCAAATGCATTCGCGCAGTAATTTTTCCAACAGAGTAACAATCTTTGATGTTCAGTTTTTTTTTATCTTTTCCCTCTAAAAAAGAGACAATACAAGCGGTCTTTTTTTTTAATCTTATCAGATAACTATTACTTTTAGTCCTTAGAGGTTTAGGACAATTTATTCTAGAACTATTTAAATTATCCATTAGTTTCATAAAAAATGGAACCTCTTTTTTTGATACTCTTTTTTCGAAAATAGTTAAGATAAATTTTTTATTTTTTGATTTTAATAAATAATTTGTGTTCTCAATTCCTTGTTTAATTCCATAAAAGTTTATAATTTTTTCAATATCAAACTTATTATTTATCAGCTTAATATCATCTTTATCTATTTTTGTATAAACAGCCATCTAATTTAATTTATTGGGAACTTTAAACACTACATTTTCTTTTATTATTTCAACCTCTTTTATATTTATAGTGAATTTGTTTTTTAGAGCATTTATGAAATTTTCGACTAAAATTTCCGGAGCAGACGCACCTGACGATATACCTATAGTGTTAAACTTTTCTATTTTATCATATGGAATTTCACTTTCTGAATGAATTAAGTGAGCATTCTCACATCCTGATTTTTTCGCAACCTCAACTAATCTTACAGAGTTTGAGGAATTTCTACTTCCGATCACAAAAAACATTTCACATTGCTTTGCAATATTTTTTACAGCAGCCTGCCTATTTGTTGTCGCATAACAAATATCTTCCTTCATTGGTTCTTTCATTGATGGATACTTATTTTTTAGGATGTTTATAATTTCTTTGGTGTCATCTACTGATAATGTAGTTTGAGTTATATATGCAATTTTATCAAATTTTTCAGTGTGATAATTTTTAGCCTCATACTCATTCTGAATTAGTGTTACAGCGCCATCTGGAAGCTGCCCCATAGTTCCTACAACTTCTGGATGGTTTTCGTGTCCAATTAAAATAATCTGATATCCAGCTTTATATAGATTTTCTGCTTCTCTGTGTACTTTTGAAACCAAAGGACATGTTGCATCAACATAAGTCATTTTATAGTTTTCTGCATCTTTTGGTATTTTTTTTGGCACACCATGAGCAGAAAAAATAACAGGTCTGGTTTTGTCCATAATTTCTTCAAGCTCTTCTACAAATATGGCTCCTTTATTTTTTAGATCATCAACTACGTGTTTGTTATGAACAATTTCATGACGAACGTAGACTGGAGCACCAAATTTATGAATTGATTTTTCAACAATTTCGATTGCTCTCTCAACGCCAGCACAAAATCCACGTGGCGCAGATAATAATATGTTTAATTCTTTATTTTTCATTTTTTTCTAAAAAATATTCCAGCAATATATGTGGAAAGGTCAAGGACGCCAAACCTATAAAAATTATCTTTAATATCGCACTATTTAATTCATAAACATTATTTAGGAAATAAAGGCCCACTAAACAGAAAATAGCAGATAAAAATGTTAATGGAAAAGCTTTTTTGACAAATAATTTAAAACCATTTTTTAGATTTGCGTTATCCATTTCCATAGCAAGTGAAATTGTGTGCCTAATAGAATGTAAAAAACAAAAGTAAATTGTGAATGCAACTAACGGTGTTAAGTAATAATTTAAAATTATAATTGAGAAGGAATCTAGTAAAATTGCAAATTTTTTAAAGCTAAATTCGGTTAAAAATAAAATGATACTCGATAGTGCACTTAAACCAATAGCTATTTCAATAATTTTATAATTTTCAATAAAGCTCAAACTTAAGTAAAATTGCTCATTATCAATTAGCAACATTTTGAATATAGACACTGTCTCATCAAAATTGAAGTACAAAGGAGCAATAATAACCAAGAAGCCTCTGAAAAAAAAAAGTATTGGAGTTAAATTTGAACTTTTATTTATTAAAAATTGTGTATCTTCTTTACCAAAATGAAATGAGGCAACAGCCAAAAAAATTATTAAGGTGATAGTTGGCAAGATAGTCCATATCAATATCACTGATATAGCTATTAATATGTAAGATAAAAAAAAAATATAAGATTTTTCAATATTTAAAATTGTAAGAAGTTTTTTACCTTTTAAATGGTCCAGTGCACCATGAGAAACACCTATGACTAGTATAAGCAGCAAACATATTAAGGTCGATATATTTAAATTAGTAAATTTAAAAACTACGATTGAGAAAATATTACAAAATAAAAAAAAAATAAAAGAATGATTTAGATTTATTTTTTTAATTTGTGAATTCATTTTAGAACAATTCTTTTATAAATATTAATTTTGGCATTTTTAAAATTATAGATATATCCTCAAAGATATTACTTTTATTTGACAAAAAATTGATAATTGTATTTGGAGGACAATTAAACATTTTAAAAAAAACTTTTGGCATTTTTTCTGAATTTTTTTTTAATACTTTTAAAAATATGTTATCTAAAAATTTATACTTTGAATTTATAGTAAAATTATTTACTTTTTGAATATTTTCAAAATTTTCTCTTATATATTTGCTTTGGTTCTGAATATTCATGAAAGTATATCCAGTACTTAATCTGGTCATGCCTCCTGCAGTACCAATTTCCATCTGACTTATTTTTTTTATACTTTTTGGATGAAATAATGGGATAGCACCAGTTTCTTTGAATTTAATCTCATAATTTTTAATTTTTAATTTATTTTTAATATAATCTTCTAGCTGTACTGAATAATCCTTATTTGATGGGTGATTTAAATCAGAGATCCATGTTGTCTCAATAAGTGCATTTTTTTTTGAAAATGGCAGGGTATAAAAAAAGTGTACACTGTCTCTTTGTTCACAATCAAAATCCATTAAATTAAATATTTGATCATCAAATAAATCTTTATTGGTTTCAATCTCAATACCTGAAAAATGTTGCCATAAATCATTTTTACTATCAGAAAGATCACTAAGACTATTAAAAACAAAAGAATTTTCAGTTCTGATTTCATTTATATTTTTAAAAAAATTAATATTGGTATTTTTTTTTAAAGTGTTAATTATTTTTTCGTAAAACAGTCCACTATCAATAGATTGGTAAGGTAAACTATCACATTTTACGTATTTAGTTTGATCAGGTATATTTATAGAAAAATTATTCCAGCTTTTCTTTACACAATCCTCAAAATTATGCGCTGCAACCTTCCAAAAAGACCAAGTTTTATCTCTAATATAATCGTTTCTAGGCTCAATAATTGCTAAAGTTTTATTTTTAAACTTTTCATGAATTTCCAATTCATATGCCAAAGATAATCCAGCACAACCACCCCCAATAATTACATAGTCAAATTCTTTCATCTAATTTAATTTCTTCATTAATTAAATAATGGTCATGTTCAATATTATCATCATTATGATTTGTTAATACAAGTTTAAGTAAATCAATCATTGAAAGTAATGTCTCGACTATTTTTTCAGTATTATTGACATAAATTTTTCCCGATTTTTTATAATTTTCAAAGTTTTTTTTGTTTAAAATTTTATATCCTATTTTTCTATAAACCCTTCTTGCAACTAAAATAGAAAATCTAAAACTTAAGGGGATTTCTTTAATAGAGTAAAAAGAATTTTCATAAAATTCTTCAGATAATTGAATTGTAGATTTTATATTTTCAAAATTCTGGTCTATGTAGATCCTGTTATTATTTAAATCTTCAATTACATCTCGTGAAATATTAGTTAGCTGCATGGCAATACCAAGATCTATAGCAGATTTTAATGAATTTTTTTTATCTACTTTTAATATCTTAGCCATCATTAACCCTACAGTACCTGCCACCCTATAAGAGTAAATTAATAATTCTTTTTTTGTGTTTAACTTTACTTGTTCTTTAATATCTGAATTGATACCATCAAATAAATCGTGAATAATCTTAGTCGAGATATTGTTTTCATAAATCAAATCCCATATACCTTTAATTATTGGATCACTAAAATTTTTATTTTCAAAATTATCTTTAAATTCTTTAAATTTTTTTAATTTAACTTCAAGAGCATTCTTATCGTCAGCTATATTATCCACTACCCTACAAAAGTCATAAAGTGCAGAACATTTTTTGTAAGTTTTTTTAGGTAAAAAAAAACCAGCCCAATTAAAAGATTTTGCATATGTTGCTAAATAATTTTTTGTAGACATTACAACAATTTATCTAAAACTTTTGCTGAAGATAGTACACCAGGAACTCCAGCCCCAGGATGAGTCCCGGCGCCAACAAAATAAAGCCCATCATAGATTTCAGATTTATTGTGAAACCTAAAATATGCTGATTGAGTGAATTTAGGCTGAATTGAAAATCCAGATCCAAATTTTGTATTTAATTCTTTTTCAAAATAATCTGGAGTTAAATAAAAGTCAGCAATAATATTTTCTCTAAGATTTGGCATCAAATCTTTTTCCATTTTATCAATTACTAAATTTTTCATGTTTTCACCTTCAGTTTTCCAATCAATTTTAGATTGATTATTTGGAACAGGAACAAGAACATAGAAACAGTCATTTCCTTTAGGTGCCATAGATTTATCGGTTGCAGAAGGTCTATGGAGGTAATAGCTAATATCATTATTTAATTTTTTATTATTAAAAATATCCTCTAGATGTTCTTTATATTTATTGCCAAACTTAATTGTGTGATGTTCAACATTTGAATAAGTTTTTTTTGTTCCAAAATAGTAAACGAAAAGACCCATTGAATATTCCATTCTTTTTTTTTTCCAATTAAATATAAAAGAGCCTTGACCATTTTTTTTTAACATTTTTTCATAAAAAGCTGGAGGATCCGCATTACAAACAACGTTTTCGGCATCAATGATTTCTTGGCCATTTAATTTGACACCTGTAATTTTATTACTTTTTGAAATGATCTCAGTTACTTCACTATTTTTGATTATATCAATTCCTTCCTCAAGCATAAGTTTTTCTAGACCTCTAATAATATTTCCTGTACCTCCCATAGAATAATGAATTCCCCATTTTTTCTCTAAGTAAAGTATTAGTCCATAAATTGAAGTAGTGGTAAATGGATTACCTCCAACTAAGAGTGGATGCATACTAAGCATTCTTCTTAATTTCTCATTTTTTATGAATGAAGATACTAATGCGTAAACTGATTTATAGCTTTTAAGTTTTAGGAGTGCTGGAAGTTGCTGCATCATCACAAAAGGTCTATCAAAAGGAACATCTGCCAATTCTGTAAAACCTTTATCAAAAATCTTTTTAGTAAAATTTACTAATTTTTGATAACCCTCAACATCATCTTTGCTTATATGTTCTATCTGTTTAACCATGCTGGCTTCATCTCCAGAATAATTGAATTTAGATTTATCTTCAAAAATAAATTGGTACCAAATTTTAAGAGGAGATAATTTAATGTACTTATTTGGATCTTTTTTAAATAATTCAAACAACTCATTAATCAAATACGGTGCGGTAATCACAGTTGGGCCACCATCAAATATAAAACCATTTTTTTTAAACACTCTAGCTCTACCACCTAGATCAGGATGTTTTTCAATTAATTTAACTTGATGACCTTTTGCTTTTAGACGCAAAGCTGCAGCAATTCCTCCAAATCCAGATCCAATAACTATAGAATTCATATTAATAATTTATAGTTTTTTTGGGAAATTGTAAGCGTATTATGAGTTAATTTTTTTTAGCTGCTCTTTAGTCTCTTCTAAATTTTTTTGAAATACAGCGTCAAGTTTTGATTTATCTACTGATGTAGATATAATTTTTTTGACAGAATCTACTGCTATTTTAATTGAAGCATCTTTTATCTCTTTAATAGCAGCCTCTTTCATTTGACTTATTTTATTTTCAGCAAGATTTTTTTTGATTTCTGAAGATTTATGGAATTTATCGTTCAATTCTATTACCAATCTGTCTGAGTCTTTTTTTGCTTGATCTAAAATATCGTTACTAACTGTTTGAGCTGTATTTAATTTTTTTTGTGCATTATCTAGCAAATTTTTTGCTTCAGTTCTTAATTTTTCACTCTCATTTATTTCATTTTTAATATCAGAGATCATTTTATCTAAAATTTGAGAAACTTTTTGTGGAATTTTTAAATAAATTAAAGCACCAAAAAAGATTACGAATGATACCGCTACCCAAAATGTTGCATCAATTGCCATAGTATTTATCCCCATTTCTTCGCGATAGATCATCAACAATTGCGGATATGCTGCTACTGTTTACTCCAGAACCAATTAACTTTTCTAAAAGTTCTGAGGAAGTCTCAATTGCTATTTTATTTATTTTATCTGGAGCACTAACTCTTAAAACTTCTATTTCTTTTTCAGCTTTATTAATTTCAGCATCAATTTGCTGATCTAAAACCTCTTTTTTAGCCACTATATCTTTTAGCGCTTTCTCTCTTGTTTGATTAAACAAAGTTTTAGCCTCACTCTTACTCTTTAATATAACTTCATCATATTCCTTAAGCTTAGCCTCACTATCTTCTCTTTGTTTTTCCGCGGCCTCAATATTTTCTAAAATTTGAGATTTTCTCGACTCTAAATTGTTACTAATTTTTGGTAGTATGAATTTTGACAAAACAATATACATAGTTCCAAAAGTAAGTGTTAACCAAAAAATTTGAGAAATCCAAAACTCAGGATTTAATTGAGGCATACCTCCGCTTTCAGCTGCAAAAGCCTCTTTAAATAATAAGAAGCTAAAAAATATTGACTGAAAATATATTTTTTTAATCATTAATTTAAAACGCAAATAAAATGATTAATGCAACTACTAATCCAAATAATCCTGTTGCTTCCGCTAGAGCGAAACCTAAAAGCAAATTAGGAAACTGTTTTTGGGCTGCTGAGGGATTTCTCATTGCTCCAGACAAATAATTTCCAAAAATTATTCCGATACCTACACCGGCACCTGCTAAAGCAATTGCTGCTAAACCAGCTCCGATCATTTTTGCTGCTTCTAATTCCATTATATCCTCCTTGGTTAATTAATGGTGTAAATTTAATGCATCATTTAAATAGATGCAGGTTAAGATCGCAAAAACATAAGCTTGAAGAAAAGCAACTAAGATCTCCAAACCTGTTAACGCAACCGAAAAACTTAGTGGAAGCCATCCACCAACTAATCCGAGACTTATCACAAAGCCTCCGAAAACTTTCATCATAGTATGACCAGCCATCATATTTGCAAATAATCTAACTGACAAACTAATTGGTCTACTTAAATAAGATATAATTTCAATGACTACTATTAATGGCAGTAGTACTGCTGGTACCCCACTAGGTACAAATAATTTTAGGTAACCAAACCCATGCTTAATAAAGCCAATTATAGTTACTCCAATAAAAATAAATGCTGCTAAAATAAATGTAACGATAATGTGGCTAGTTACTGTAAAGGTATAAGGGATCATGCCGAACATGTTACAAAATAAAACAAACATGAATAATGAAAATATAAATGCAAAATAAGGTTTTGCTTTTGATCCAGCTGTATCACTAATCATTTTTGCAACAAAAGTATAACTAAGCTCTGCAAGTAATTGCATTTTATTTGGCAATACTGAATTTCTTTTAGACCCCAAATTAAAGATTAGTAAAATAGAAACTGTACTAATAATCATAAACAAACTGGCGTTTGTGAAAGATATATCAAATGCTCCAACTTTTATTTCAGGTCCAATTCGATAAACATCGAATTGGGACATAGGATTTGCTGCCATAGTATTTATTTTTGCATATTTTTTGCAGATCTAATTACGTTTGTTATTCCAGCAACTACTCCCACAAAAAAAAATATTAATATAAACCAAGGTTTAGTACCAAAGGTCTTGTCAAAAATAAACCCAATAATTGTCCCCACAGCAACTGCAGCAACCAATTCAGTGCTTAGTTTAAAGGCTGTTCCAATAGGTGATGGGTTATTTTTTTTGTCAAAAAGGTTTTTCTTAGAAACCTTGTTTTTTGCAATCTCTAGGCGAGTTTTTAGCGGATCTTTTGACATTTGTATAGTTTAGGCAACCATACTCTCTGCTTTTTGTAAATCAACTGCAACCAACTGACTTATACCTTTTTGGGGCATAGTTACCCCGTATAATCTGTTCATTTTGGACATGGTTAAAGCATGATGTGTCACAATGATAAATCTAGTATTTGTTATTTTGGTTAATTCTTCTAGCAGACTACAAAATCTTGTTACATTTGCGTCATCCAATGGAGCATCAACCTCATCTAATACGCAAATTGGAGATGGGTTAGTTAAAAATACCGCGAAGATCAATGCAAGAGCTGTAAGCGCTTGTTCCCCTCCAGATAATAAAGTTATAGATTGTAATCTTTTTCCAGGAGGGCTAACCAACATTTCTAATCCAGCTTCTAGCGGATCATCAGAATCGACCAATTCTAATTTCGCATTTCCTCCATTAAAAAGTTTGGTATAGACGTCATTAAACTTTCGATTAACTTTCTCAAAAGCCTCTATTAATCTTTCACGTCCTTTTTGATTTAATTCATTGATGCTATCTTTTAACTTCACAATAGCTGTAACTAAATCTGTACGATCTTGCTCCATTTTCTTAATTTCTTCTTTATATTTGCTTGTTTCTTCGTCTGCTTTTAAATTTACTGAACCAAATTTCTCTCTTTCTTGTTTTTTTTTATCCAAAGCGTCTTCTTGATCCACAGCGTTTGGAAATTCATCAATACCATTTAAATTTGAATTCTCTAAAATATTATCTTCGTTAAGGTTCAACTCAGAACTAATACGGTCTAATAAATCGCTTTTTCTTTTTTGAAGGCCATCAATAGTTGCTCCTGAACTAGCTTTTCTTTCTCTTATTTGAATTGATTGTTCTTGAATTTCATTTAACTCATTTCTTAATTTTTCAATTTTTTTATCAGTTTCATCAATAATTAATTCATTATCAATTTTTTCTTTTTCAGAAATTCTCAAATTTTCTGAAATTTGTCCTTTTCTCTCTGCTTGAATTCTTGGTTGATTTTCTAAATCATTTAATTGTGATAAAAATTTATTTTTTCTTTCTTCAAGTTCCGAAACCATTTTTTCTGAATTTGATAACAAATTTTTCCAACTTTCCATTTCAGTTTCAATAGTTTTAATCCTTTCATTTCTTTTTATTGATTCATTTTTAATAGACTGATTTTTACTATAAGCATCTGCATACTTTTCTTGAAGTATTTTTATATTTTGGGATTTTTCATTAACACTTAATAATTCATTTATGGGCTTTTCATCTTTTAAATCATTTAAAAAATTCTTTAGTTCTATATTACATCTATCTAGTAAAGTAACTGCTTGGTTAATTTCATTACTATCTATTAATTCTTTAACTCTTATTATTGAATTTTGGACATTTTTGATTGGGCCTAAGCTAATATTAATTGCCTGGTCAGCAAAGCTACTTACAACATCATCAACAGCTTTTTGCTCATCTTTTAGTCTTTCTTTTGCTGTTTCTAGATCCTGATTAGAAATTTTTTCTGTTTCAAAGTATTTAGAATCTGTTTCTATTAAATCTGTTTTTTCCTCTTTTAGTCTTTTTTCATTTGAGTTTGCGTCAATAA
>CACEBA010000017.1 GCA_902557585.1 uncultured Pelagibacteraceae bacterium | reverse complement strand
TGCATAACTCGAACTTATCACACAAGTAATACCAAAATCCAATAAGGCCCAAGGTGCATGTTCTCTTGATGAACCACATCCAAAATTTTTACCAGCTATTAGAATTTTAGATTTATTATAGGGAGTTTTATTAAGTATAAAATCATCAATCTCTTTTCCTTGGTCGTCGTATCTCATCTCAAAAAATAAGTTTTTTCCAAGACCAGTTCTTTTAATAGTTTTTAAAAACTGCTTTGGTATAATCATGTCAGTATCGATATTAACTATCGGAAGATATGCGGGAATGCTTTTTAATTTATTAAACTTCTGCATTTAATTTTGATACTTTCTAACATCATCTAAGTTGCCTGAAATTGCTGCTGCAGCAGCCATTCCTGGGCTTACTAAGTGAGTTCTGCCACCCCTACCTTGTCTTCCTTCAAAATTTCTGTTTGAAGTAGAGGCACATCTTTCTTCTGGCTTTAATTTATCTGCATTCATAGCTAAGCACATTGAACAACCAGGTTCTCTCCACTCAAATCCTGAATTTATAAATATCTTGTCTAAACCTTCTTGCTCTGCTTGCTCTTTAACTAATCCTGATCCCGGAACTACCATTGCGTTAACATGAGATGATATTTTTTTATCTTTTAGAATTTTCGCTGCTTCTCTTAAATCCTCAATTCTACCGTTTGTGCAGCTTCCTATAAATACTTTATCAATCTTAATGTCTGTTGCTGACATGTCAGGTTTTAATCCCATATATTTAAGTGATCTTTCAATCGAATTTTTTTTGTCTTCATCTGTTTCACTTTGTGGATTGGGAACTTTTCCATCAATTGTAATTACATCTTGTGGTGATGTTCCCCAAGTTATCATTGGTAAGATTTCAGTAGCATTTAGATTTATTTCCTTATCAAAATTTGCATCTTTATCTGTCTTTAAAGTATTCCAGTAATTTAAGGCCTTTTCCCAATTTTCACCCTTGGGCGACATTGGTTTACCTTTTAAGTAATCAAATATCTTTTCGTCTGGTGCAATCAGTCCTGCTCTAGCTCCACCTTCTATTGTCATATTGCAAATGGTCATTCTTTGTTCAACACTCAATGATCTAATTAAATCTCCTGCATACTCTATTACACAACCTGTGCCACCAGCAGTTCCAATTTTTCCAATTATTTGAAGAATTACATCTTTTGAAGTAACACCTAATGGAAGTTTGCCATTAACATCTATTTTAAAATTTTTTGCTTTCTTTTGAACTAGTGTTTGAGTTGCTAAAACATGTTCTACCTCTGAAGTTCCAATTCCAAATGCTAAAGCTCCAAAAGCTCCATGAGTTGCCGTATGGCTATCTCCACATACTATAACTGTGCCAGGTTGAGTAAAGCCTTGTTCAGGACCTATGATGTGCACAATCCCCTGTCGTCGATCATCCATTCCAAAAAGTTGAATACCAAATTCTTTACAATTTACATCTAAAGTTTCTACTTGTATTTTTGACTCTTGATCAGCTATTCCCTTAGTTCTATCTGTAGTTGGAACATTATGGTCTGCAACTGCTAGTGTTAAATTAGGATGCCTTACTTTCCTATTTGAATTTCTTAATCCTTCAAATGCTTGTGGACTTGTAACCTCATGAACTAAATGTCTATCAACAAAAAGAAGTGCTGTTCCATCTTCCTGTTGATCAACCAAGTGATCATTCCATATTTTATCGTAAAGTGTCGTGGACATTGAAAAAAAGTTTATTTTTTTTCTGAAGGGCTTTCTAATTTTTGTTCTTCCTTAGAAGCTTCTTCTTTTGGTGACTCTTTAGCTTTAACAGTATCATCTTGTGCTGCTTCTATTTTAGGAGCTTCTTCCTTTGTAGCCTCAGCTGCTGAAACAACATTTTCTTCTGTTACAGTTTCTGGCTTAACATCAACATCTATACCAATTTTTTTTCTTATTTTTTCTGCAATTCTTGCTGATTTACCAGTTCTATCTCGTAGGTAATATAATTTTGCTCTTCTAACTTTACCTGACCTAATAACTTTAATTGAGTCTATTAGCGTTCCATATAATGGAAAAGTTCTTTCAACACCCTCTCCGAATGAAATCTTTCTAACTGTAAAAGAAGAATTTATATCTCTACTTTTTTTTGCAATACAAACACCTTCAAAATATTGAATTCTGTCTTTTTTACCTTCGGTAATTCTGACTCCAACCTTAACAACATCACCTGGGAAAAAATCCGGAATTTTTTTCTCAGAAAGAATTTTCTTTACATTGTGCTGGTTTATTTCTTCAATAGTTTTCATGTTATTTTTTATCAAGTTAACTCTTCTTATATTTTTCCCACAAATCTGGTCTTCGGACGCGTGTTATAGCCTCAGATTGAGATAAACGCCAGTCTTTAATTTTACTATGATCACCCGATAATAATACATCTGGTACTGCTTTTTTATCCCAAATTTGAGGTTTTGTATATTGTGGATACTCTAGTAGACCATTTTCAAATGTTTCTTCCATCTTTGAGTTATCATTTCCTAAAACTCCTGGCAAAAGCCTAAGTACACTATCAATAACAACATATGCTGCAGTTTCCCCTCCAGACAAAACATAGTCCCCAATACTAATTTCCTCTATATTTCTTGTGGACAATACTCTCTCGTCAACTCCTTCAAAATGACCACAAATAAGTGATAAGGATTTTTCTTTTGCTAATTTTTTTGCATATCTTTGATCAAATTTCTTCCCTCTTGGAGATAAATATAAAATTGTTTCTCCATCATTCTTATTTTGATCTATTGATTTAGCTAGCACATCTGCCTTTAACAACATTCCTGACCCTCCTCCATAAGGAGTATCATCTACTGTTTTGTGTTTATCTTCAGCCGCATCTCTAATATTAACAACTTTTAGATCCCACAACTTCTTAGACATAGCTTTTCCATATAATCCTTTAGACAAAGGACCAGGAAAAACTTCTGGATAAAGTGTAAACACTTGAGCTTGCCACATAAATAATTTTTAAACTATTTTTTTTCTTCCTTTGGAGCTTCTTCTGCTGGTGCTGCGTCTGCTTTAGGAGCTTCTTCCTTTGGAGCTTCTTCTGCTGGTGCTGCGTCTGCTTTAGGAGCTTCTACTTTATCTTCCTCTTTTTTGTTTCTTTCTTTTTTCGGAATAGCTTTATTAGGGTTATTACCATTTGCAGGCATTGGCATTAATTCATTTTCTCCTAATATCCTTGCGACTCTAGTTGTTGGTTTAGCTCCTTGGCCAAGCCAATATTTAATTCTTTCAGCCTCAAGACCTACTCTTTCTTTTTTATCTTTGGGTAGAAGAGGATTAAAAAATCCAACTTTCTCTATAAATCTTCCATCTCTAGCAAAACGACTATCGGCTACTACAACTTTATATACTGGACGCTTTTTTGTTCCTCCTCTTGATAATCTTAGTTTTAACATATTTTCTCCTTTTATTATTTTAATTGGTTAAATAGCTCTGGTGGTATTCCTTTATCAGACATACCCTTCATATTTCCTTTAGACATCTTTTTCATCATTTCAGACATCATTTTAAATTGTTTCAACAATTTATTGATAGTGGCTGGATTGGTACCAGAGCCATTAGCAATTCTTTTTTTTCTAGAACCATCAATTATTTTTGGGTTCTCTCTCTCCTTTTTTGTCATAGACAAAATAATAGCTTCATTTGTAGTAATTATACTTTCATCAATTCCAGCTGAGTCCATTTGAGATTTAATTTTTGAAACTCCTGGCATAAATGACATTATGCCTTCAATGCCTCCCATTTTTTTCATTTGTCTTAATTGAGCTAAATAATCTTGCATTGAAAACTGACCTTTTTTTAAATTTTCTTCAGCCTTTTTAATATTTTCTTCACCAAGATCTTGAGCAGCTTTTTCAACAAGAGAAACTATATCTCCCATTCCAAGGATTCTGTTGGCTATTCTGTCGGGATGAAATACTTCAAAATTATCAATTTTTTCCCCTATTCCTAAAAACTTGATAGGGACATTTGAAACATATTTCATGCTCACTGCAGCACCCCCTCTAGCATCACCATCAGCTCTAGTTAAAATAATTCCTGATAGATTAACTGTATTTTTAAACTCCTTTGCAACAGATGCTGCGACTTGACCTGTTAGAGAGTCTGCAACAAGAAATGTTTCTGTTGGATTAATTACATCTTCAATTTGTTTAATCTCACTCATCATTTGTAAGTCAATTTGAGTTCTTCCAGCAGTATCAAAAAGAATTATCTCAGCACCATTTAAATTAGCGGCACCAATTGCTCTTCTGCAAATATCTGCTGGTTGTTGCCCTTCAACAATTGGTAAGGTTAAAATATTGTTTTGTTCTCCTAAAGATCTAAGTTGTTCTTGAGCTGCTGGTCTATAAATGTCTAAACTCACCATCATAACTTTCTTCTTTTTGTTATTCTCTAAGTACTTAGCGAGTTTTGCCGTTGTTGTCGTTTTACCTGAACCCTGAAGCCCTACCAACATCATAGGGACTGGAGGTACTGCATTAAGATTTATTTCACTATTAGCCTCTCCTAACAAACTAACAAGTTCATCATAAACAATTTTAACAACCATTTCTCCTGGAGAGGTTGATCTAATAATTTCTTTTCCTAGAGCTTTTGGCTTAACTTTTTCTATAAAATCTTTAGCAACCTCTAAAGATACATCAGCTTCTAAAAGAGCTTGCCTAATTCCTCTTAAACCCTCGTCAACTTGAGCTTCATCAAGCGATGGTGATTTTTTTAAAGAAGAAAAAATTTCTTCAAATTTATTTGTTAAGTTTTCAAACATATTTTTACACAGCAGTAATCGCACTAGTGGGCGAAGCCTCGCTGACTAATGTCGATCTCTTTGTTTCCAAAGACACCGCAAAGTTAATGTTTTTGCGGAAACGGAAACAACCTATAATAGAGGTTCAAAAAGTCAATAAATAAGTTAAATATCTATATATGGATATCAAAGCGTTTAAAATGGATGGTCTAGGTAATGATTTTGTCATCATAGATAATAGGCAGAAAATTACTAATTTAACCAAAGAGCAAATTATTAAAATTTGCGACAGAGAATTCATAGGTTGTGATCAGTTAATATTAATAACTAAAAATGATAGTTCTGATGCATCTCTAGAATTTTACAATTCTGATGGTGGAACTTCTGGAGCATGTGGTAATGGAACAAGATGCGTTGCAGACTTGTTATCTAAAGAAAATAATAAATCATTAGTTACTTTAACTACACAATCTGGTGATTTAAAATCTGAGATATTGGGAGAAAAACTAGTCTCTACAGAGATTGGGAAAGGTAGAACAGAGTGGAATGAAATTCCACTTTCTGAAAAATTGGATACCAATAACCTTAATATAAAAATAACTGATCTAAATAATAATAATCATACTGGTGGAATAGCGGTTAATGTTGGGAACCCACATGTCATTTTTTTTGTTGATAATAACGAAAATTTCGAAATAAAAAAAATTGGACCAGAAATTGAGCACCATCCTTTGTTTCCAGAAAAATGCAATGTCACTTTAGCAACAGTCGTTAATAAAGAATTAATTAAAGTAAAAGTCTGGGAAAGAGGGGCAGGTCTTACTAAGGCTTGTGGTACAGCAGCTTGTGCTACTGCTTTTGCTGCAATGAGAAATGGACTATCGGGTAACAAGATGGATATAGAGTTTTCTACTGGTAAGTTATCAATATTTATTGATAAAAATAACAGTATCCACATGAAAGGACCCGTTTCTGATATTAAAAAAATTAATATAAAAATTTAATGGGAATTTTTGATAAATTTAAATCTGGTTTTAAGAAAAGCGCGTCAGCATTTAGTTCAGGTTTAAAAAATATTGTCATAAAAAAAGAAATAGATGACAAAACATTGGATAAGATTGAAGATTATTTGATTGAATCAGATGTTGGTATTGCTGCTGCATCAGAGATTAGAGAAATTGTTTCACAAAGTAAAATTGATCCAAACAAAGCTATAGTGGACGAGATAAATATGATTTTAAAAAATTATATAATTGAATTAATGAAACCTTTAGAAAATTTTAAATTTTTTAAAAAAAAAGAAAAGCTTAATGCAATACTTATTTCTGGTGTTAATGGAGTTGGTAAAACAACCACAATAGGAAAAATTAGTAAAATATTTAAAGGTAATGGAAATAAAGTAATGCTTGCTGCATCAGATACATTTAGAGCAGCAGCAATTGAACAATTGGAAAATTGGTCAAAAAAAATAGATGTTTCAATTACTAAATCATCACAAGGGTCTGATCCAGCATCAGTAGCATATAAAGCAATAGAAGAAGCATTAAATAATCAATTTGATCAAGTTTTAATAGATACTGCTGGAAGATTACAAAATAAAAAAAATTTAATGGAGGAATATAAAAAAATTGCAAACGTAACAAAAAAAATAGACTCAAATGCTCCACACGATGTAATTTTAGTTTTAGATGCTACTTCAGGACAAAATGTAATCAACCAAGTTGAAGAGTTTAATAAAGTTATTCCCATTACAGGGCTAATAATGACAAAATTAGATGGAACAGCAAAAGGTGGTATTCTTCTAGCAGTTGCTAAAAAATATAAGCTACCAATTATTGCTCTTGGTTTAGGGGAAAAAGAAGATGATCTACAGATTTTTGAGGCAGAAAAGTTTGCCGAAGCCTTTACACAAATTAATTAATTAAAGTGCTTGAGATCAAAGGTTTATAAAAACTACACTTATAATTATCCTTAAATTCGTAATGATCACAGCCTTTCGCAATTGAAGAAATAATAAAATCAAATTTTCCATTAACTGGATATAGTTCTAATTTCTTTTCTATAATGTCAAATTTAAAGTTTGCTTTTAAACTTTTAACAGCACTAATCATAACAAGTGTTTTATTATCTTTTAATAGATAGTAGGCAAAATCATCTGGAAAAACTGGAAAATCATATTCTTGTAAAAAATATTTAGCTTTTTTTGGAAACCATTCATGAGATATTAAAGGTAAAGATTTTTTAGTTTTATAATTGTAAATATAAAGATCCTTAGGATAATCATTTAAATAATTACTATCTTCTCCCTTTGCCAAAATAGCCTTTTGACGTGTTTTAAAATATAAAGCAAAGTTTTCATTATGAGAATTCATTTGATCTATATGAAATAAATTATCAACAGAAGATAAATTTTCATTAGGATAACTGAAGGTTTGAAATGAAAGTAATATTAGAACAATTAAATATAATTTTTTCACACTTAATTATTAAAAAAAAGTTTGAATTATATTTGTTTAGAATGTGGCCTAATTTAATCGGTTTAAAAAATCATCTAATGCTGATACTAGCTTAGAATCGTATTCCATCATGTGATCATCATACTCTGTAAAATATGAATATTTAGGATTATTTGCTAAATCAAATATTCTTTTTCCCATCCAGAAAGGAACTATTTGATCAGCCTTACCATGCATAACTAAAATGGGAATTTTAATATTTTTAATTTTTTCTTGGTTTTTGTATTTATCTTTTAAAAGAAGACCTACAGGTACGTAAGGATAAAAATTCTTTGCAGCTTCTATCATAGAAGTGAATGGTGTCTCCAAAATTAATCCAGCAAAATTTTTATTTTGAGATATCTCTGTTGCTATTCCAGTGCCTAGCGATTCTCCATAAATGATTATATCTTTTTCAGCTACACCTTTTTTTTTAAGCCAATCAATTGCACTATTTCCGTCAATATAAAGGTTATTTTCACTAGGTTTACCCTGATTGCCACTAAAACCTCTCCAAGCAATGATTAAAAAATTTACATTTAAATCTTTAAAATGATTTAATTTATATATTCTATTTTCAAGTTTTCCCGCATTTCCATGAAAATAAAGTATAGTTTTATAATTATCTAAACTTTTGTTGTGAAACCATCCCAAGAGATTAATGTTATCGCTTGTTTTAATATTAACTTTTTCTATTTCTACTTCTAATTTGTCCCCAAAATAGTTGTTTTCATCTGGATGATACATAAGATTTCGCTGAAATATGAAAAGCAAAATTAATATTGAAACATAAATAGTTATAATTCCAATTATAATTTCCAAAAATAAATTCCTACGTTTTAATTTCATAATTTTTTTTAGCTAAATAAACACCCAAAAATACTAAAGCTGTACCTACATAATGAAAGGTTTCAAGTTTTTCATCAAATATAAAATAACCATAAATTGCCCCATAAATTGTAAAAATATAAAGTGTAAAACCTGTTAACGATGCTCCCAGACTTTTTTGAGCTTGAGTGTATAAAGTAAATGCAATTATGCCTGGTGATATAGCTGCAAATAATACCCACATATAAAATTCTTCATTAAAAACAGTCCTAGCTACTAAAAATTCTTCAGCTATATAAAAAGGTAATAAACTAAGTGCACCAAAAAAAGATACCAACGTAAATCTTTGAAATATTGATAATTCAGATTTCCAATAAAAAAGATAGATCGAATATAGTGCCCAACCTATAGCCGCAGCAAGCATCCATAGATCACCGATTGTAAAGTTTAAATTTATTAACAATTCTAAGTCTCCTTTAATAATGATTGCAAAAACTCCAATTAAACAAGAAATTAGTCCAATAATTTTTAGAAAATTTATTTTTTCTTGAAAAAATATTGCTGAAATCAAAATTATAAAAATTGGAGAAGAGGTATAAATAATCCCCATATTAGTAACCGTTGTTGTTTCTCCAGCTAAAAATGGAAAAGCTCCACAAACACCACATCCCATGGAACCAAGAAAAAATAATTTTTTATATTCTTTTTTAATAATTGAATAATTTTTTTTCAAAGAAAAATACGTAAAAGGTAAAAGAATTATAAAAACAAAGGTCCATCTCCAAAATGCCAAAGAAATTGGGGGCACAAATTCAACACCGCCTCTAGCAACTATTAGATTAGAAGACATAAAAATTGGTTGAATAAACAGTAATGAAAAAGCTAAAAAATTTGTTTTTTGTTTAGACAATTTAATACTTGAAAATTATTTTTTGTCGAAAAAGGCTTCGTAGACCATCATAAAAATTGCTATGGCCATTAAGATATAAACAGGGAGTACGTCAAAAAAACCAATCATTGTAGATCTTGTTAATGTCGTTGCAAGACCGATTAGAAATGCTGCTGCCAGCAATGTTCCTAGAAATGTTGTAAATTTATTCATTTTATTTATTACATTCCTTTTCCAGCCAATTAGCAATACCTAAAAATCTATGATCATCAAATCTTGCACCAATTAATTGAACTCCTAAAGGCAAATTACCCTCTCCTTGAAGCAAGGGAAGAGAAATACATGGGGTACCCAAATAAGACCAGACTTTATTAAATTCAGCAGTTCCAGTACTTTTTAAACCTTTCGGAGCAACTCCTGGACTTGATGGGGATAATACCCCATGATAATCCTCAAATACTTCCTGATAAGACTCATAACTTCTTTTCATAAAATCAATTGCTTCAGCATATTCTTTTGCAGAATGTTTATTGCCTTTTATAATTGCATCTTGCATATATTTGGATAATTTTTTTTTGTACTTTTTATAATAAAGAGCAAAATTGTTTGCTAAATCTGTTTCATGAATTATTTGATGATATTTATGAATATCCTTGAAATAGGAAGGTGTATCAAATACCTCAATATTAGTTTTAAAAGATTTTATAAAATATTCAAAAGCTTCTCTTGATTTTTTTTCGATAATTTTCCAATTTTCAGTTTTATAAAATATAAATTTAGGTTCAAACAATGGACCTTTTTTTACTTCTTCTAACATGTTTTCTGTCGAATAGTGTACTGTTGCAGCATCATAGTTATCTTTCTTAATTAAAACTTTTGCAAGAAGTGCCACATCCTCAACCGATCTTCCAAAAATACCTATGTGATCTAATTTTTCAGATGTTTTGAGAACACCATTTCTAGAAATTAGTCCATAAGTGGGTTTATATCCAACTATGCCACAATATGATGCAGGTCTAATTACAGATCCGCCTGTTTGAGAACCTATAGATAGTGGGGCCATAAAAGAGGCTACTGAAGCTGCAGATCCACTAGATGATCCTCCTGGAGTTCTTGAATGATCATGAGGATTTGTAGTTTTAGGTGGGCCAAGATAAGCTAATTCTGATGTTGCTGTTTTGCCCATTACTATTGCCCCCGCCGATAGTAATAAATCAATTATTTCAGCGTTCTGTGAATAAGATTTACCTTTTCTAATTGCAGTTCCACACTCAGTTGGCATATCAAGAGTACCTATAATATCTTTAACAGCCACAGGTATTCCATGAAGTGGTCCTGTTGGTTTTCCAGATCTTCTATGTTCATCTGCATCTGCAGCTTTTTCTAGTAATAATTTTTTGTTAAAATGTGCCCATGCTTTAACATCTTTCTCAAATTTATTAATTCTTTCAATGTATTTCTTGCAAATTTCAACTGATGTTAATTGAGAGTCTTTTATTTTCGAAACAAGTTCTTCAACTTTTAACGAATGGATGTCTATCATTTTATTTTATTGAGCGAATAGTGTTTCGGGTAACCATAAAGCTATTGATGGGAACATATACATTAAAAACATTGCAAAAATTACAATTCCCAAAAATGGCATTATTCCTCTAAAAATTTCTAAAAGTTCAACATTAGTTTTTTGAACTCCCTTTAAATAATAGGCAGACATCGCCATGGGAGGAGTTAAAAAAGATGTTTGTAAGTTTAATGCTATTAACATTGCAAAGAAATAAGGATTAACACCAAATATTTCTAACAATGGTAAAAATATTGGAACAAAAATAATTAAAATCTCAGTCCACTCTAGCGGCCAACCTAAAAGAAAAATTATTATTTGAGTAATTACCAAAAATTGCCATGTTGAAATATTTATTGAAGTGAAAAAGTGCTCAAAAACTTCATGACCGCCTAAATAAGAAAAAACTGATGAAAAAGTCCAAGAACCAATAAATAACCACATAATCATTGCAGTTGTTTTTGCTGTTAAAAATACGGACTCTTTAAAATTTTGCCATTTAAGAGTTTTATAAAACCATGATAATACCAGTGCCCCGAATGCACCTGCTGCTGCAGCCTCGGCAGGTGTAGCTATTCCAGCTAATATTGTTCCAAGCACTAACATAATTAAACCGAAAAGAGGAACAAATGAAACTAATACCTCTTTTAAAATTTCAGATCTTGGAGGTATATCCTCTGCTGGTGGTCTTGGGGCTATTGATGGATTCAACCAAGCTCTGAATACTGCATAACCTATGTAAAGACCAGCTAACAAGAGTCCCGGGAAAATTGCAGCTGCAAAAAGTCTTAACGGTGACAATTGAGCTATTACAGAATAAACAATTAACATAATACTTGGAGGAATTAATATTCCTAAACATCCACCAGAGCAGATTATTCCTGATGCAAATTTTTTATCGTATCCTGCTTTGACCATTGCAGGCCAAGCTAATAATCCCATTAAAGTTACAACTGCACCAATAATTCCTGTTGCTGTTGAGAATAGTGTACAAGTAATTAAGGCTGCTACTGCCATTGATGCAGGTAATCTATGTGCAGCTAGTCTTATTGCAAAAAATAACTTTGCAACTATTCCTGCTCTTTCAACCAAATAACCCATAAATAAAAATAAAGGGACAGCGGTGAGTACATTATTATCCATAACAGTATAAGTATTTTGAACAAATAATTGGAATATTCTATTATCGAAAATATGCTCCATCATGGTAGCATCATAATAAGCGTAATAACCAAAACCAATTCCCATTGCCATTAAAGTAAAAGCAATTGGAAAACCTAAAAGAACTGCAAAAAGAAAAATTCCCATCATTAAAATAGCAACTTCTGGATTTGTTAAACTAAACAACATCTTTTTACTCCTCCGTTTTTGATTGTCTCATTAATACCTGCTCTGTTTCTTCTGCAACAACCATTCTTGATGGCCAATGACCAGTTCTTATACAAATTACAGATCTAAATACTTCACTAACTCCTTGGATAATTAAAAGAACACCAGCACAAGGTATCATTGATTTTACCATGTAAATTTGTATTTGAGCTGGACTACTCCAGCTAGTTTCTTTAATTTTCCATGCAATAGCTGCATATTCATAGCCATAGAAAGCTAAGGCAATTACTCCAGGAAAAAAGAATATAAAGTATAGAACTAAATCTATCCAAGCCTGAGTTCTTTCTTTAAATAGTCTGTAAATTACATCTCCTCTTACATGTGCTTCTGTAGCTAAACAGTATGCACCTGACATCATTAGTATCGCACCATACATCTGCATACTAAAATCAAAATTCCATAAGGTTGGCTTATTAAAAGCATAAGCCATAACAACTTCGTAAACAGTCCCACCCATTAAAATTACAATACACCATGAAAAAGCTTTACCCATTGAGGTACTAAGTGTATCGGCAAATTTAATGAATGATTCCATCTTCAACAAATATATTAAATTCAACTAAAAAAAAAGGGGGTTTTTAAACCCCCTTTTTAAATTTGATAAAAGTTAATTAAATTTTAACTTTTGCAATTGGACCAAACTCATTTTCATAAGCTAGCTTGTAGTTCGGTTGATTCATCAACAGATACTTCATTGTTCTCTTAGCGTATGCTTTTTGTGAGTCTACTACTTTCTTAAAGAAAGCGTCTTTTCCTGAAAACTCACTTATGATTTTATCCCAACCTTTTAATTGCTCGGCTAAAATAGCATCAGATGTTTGGTAAACGTTTACCTTATGCTCATTCATCAATTTAGCTAAGTCAGCAGAATATCTAACTAAAGCTTTGAAGTAGTTATCCGAGTTTGCGGCATATGCAGCATTCTTCAAGATAGCTTGATGCTTAGGTGCAAGGCTGTTTAGTCTCTTAGTATTCATAGGAATTTCGAACATTTCCTGAGATTGGTGGAAACTTCCTAAGTGATAGTGTTTAGAGACATCTTGCATTCCAAACTGTGAGTCTGATGTAGGGTTGTTAAACTCAGCAGCATCAATCAAACCAGTTTTCATAGCTGGTTGAATCTCACCACCTGGTAATTGTCTTACGACCATTCCCATAGCAGTTAAAACGTTAGTCGCAAGACCAACCGTTCTATACTTCATACCTTTAACATCAGATACTTTTGTTACGTTCTTTTTGAACCAACCAAATGGTTGAGCTGGCATTGGCATATGGAAGAAACCAGTGTAATTAAATCCTACACTTTTTACTGCTTCTTCGTATAATGCTCTTCCTCCACCATACTCCATCCATCCCATAACTTCTTGAGATGACATTCCGTATGAAGGACCAGTTCCAAAAAGTGAAGCTGCAGCATTTTTTCCGTACCAGTATGCAGTCACCCAGTGACCCATATCTACTACTCCTGAACTTACTGCTTGTCCAATTTCTGAAGTTTTTACAACGGCACCAACAGGCTGAAGATCAATTTTTAATTCTCCTCCAGACATGTCACTGACCATTTTTGCATAGTCTCCTGCCATTTCAAAAAAGATGTTTGCGCCTGAAGGCCAAGCTGCTTGCATCTTTAAAGTTAATGGAGCACCAAAAGCTACATTTGGCATAGCCACAGCTGTTGCTGCTGCTGCACCTGTTGCTGCTGCTGCTTTGAAGAACTTACGTCTTGAAGGTGTTTTTGCACCTTTTAATGATTTTTTATTTTTAATCATTTGTTCTCTCCTCTTGTTAATTAACAGCGAGAATTAAACATAGAATCATATGAGAGTCTTTCTAAAAAGAGGGTCAGATTGCCTCTAAATTGATATTTATACAATTTAAAGTTGAAATTAGTTATTAGTTCACTTTATTTAAACAATTGCCAGTTCTAAAAAATTCATCAATGTTATCAATTGCTAAATTAGCCATGGCGGTTCTAGTTTCCTTTGTGGCACTCCCTAGGTGAGGAAGTATAAATGCACTTTTATGTTTGTAGTAGCCTTTATTCAAATTTGGCTCATTTTTGTAGACATCTAATCCAACTGCATAAACTTTTCTTCTATCTAAAGCATCAATCATTGCTTCATCATCGATAATATCTCCTCTTGCAACATTCGTGACAACTGCACCTTTAGGTAAATATTCAATTGTATCTTTGTTTATCATATCTATTGTTTCTTTTGACGCTGGACAACATACAGACAAAACATCTGACACAGATAATAAATCTTTTAAGTTATCATGATAAATTGCACCCTGTTCTTTGTTATCG
>CACEBA010000016.1 GCA_902557585.1 uncultured Pelagibacteraceae bacterium | reverse complement strand
GAATATAATTAAACAAATGAAAAATGCATTAAAAGCTTTAATTCCTGAAAGTTGTATTTTTTCTTTCTGCTTAAAGCCACCTTTTGTATTAGAATGGTATCTTGCTTTTTTTCTAGATAAATTTTCTAAAATAAAAAGTGCAAATATAAATATTAAAAGAAAGAAAGATATTCTGTTTGAAAAAGCTAAATCATCAAAAGTTATCCAAGAGTTATAAATTCCTGTTGTTAAAGTATTAATTGAAAAAAAATCAACAGCACCAAATTCTGCTAATGTTTCCATCGCAACAAGTGATAAGCCAGTTACAATTGCTGGTCTTGCTGCGGGCAGAATCAAAGAATAAAAAGATTTTAATTTTGAAAATCCTAAACTTCTTCCTAAATCAATTAGGTTTTGGGATTGATAAAGAAATGAAGCTCTTGAAAGAATATATACATAGGCAAATAAAGAAAAAGAGAGGGAAAGAACAGCTCCAATAAAACCGTCAAATTTAGGTATATGTTGATTATAATCCCCGGTTCCAAATAAATTTTTTAAAATTGTGTATAATGTCCCATAGTTTTCAAAAAAAGCTGTCAACGAATAAGCATAAATATAAGGAGGTACAGCAAAAGATAAAATCAAGGCCCATTTAAAAAAGTTACTAAATGGAAATGTATAAAATGAAACTAAATATGCTGAACTTGCTCCCAAAACAAATGTTAAAGTTAAAACGCAAACTAATAAAGTAAAAGAATTAAATATATACTCGAATAAAAAAGTATCTTTTAGAATTTGATAATAATTGGAGGTATCCTCAAAAAAGCTTGTAAATACTGTTATTATTGGAATTGCTACTACAATCGAAATCAATAATGAACTTAAAAACCAAAAATTAATTTTTCTTGAATACACTTTTACCCTTTTTAATATAAGTGAACATAATCAATAGTAGGGTAAAAACTATTGAATTATGTTCACTTTCAAAAATTAACTGTTTATATCAAAAACATTTGTAATACGATCAATATCACTTTTATCAATTTCAGATAATTTTCTATTATTTATTTTATTTTTGATTTTTTCACACTCTGACGAGCATGGTTCACATGTTATCTGACCCACTAGTGAACCGCTCGCATCAGAAGAATTATTTGTATCAAAATTAAATAAATTCTTTTTCACTTATTTATTACTTCCAACCTGCTGCAGTCATTACTTCTAATGCTGCTGCTTGATTTTTTCCATAAGAAGATAGTTTAGTTTCCATATCTTGTTGAAAATCTAATCCTAAGTTATTTACTACTAATGGACTTGGTGAAACACCTGCAATCATTGGAAACTCAAATGTATTGTTAGTAAAGTGCTCTTGAGACTCAGGAGTTAATAAAAACTCTACAAGTTTTATAGCATTATCTTTATTTGGTGCTCCTTTTACTAAAGCTGCACAACTAACGTTCATATGCGTTCCTCTACCGTTTTGATTAGGAAAGAAAGCTTTTACTTTTTTAGCTGCTTCTTGTTGTTCTGCACCTTTTTTTCCAGACAACATTAGAGCTAAATAGTAAGTGTTAGCTACTGCTATATCAGCTTCTCCTGCTGCCACTGCCATTATCTGAGCTCTATCATTTCCTTTAGAGTCTCTAGCCATATTTGCAACGACACCTTTTGCCCATTCAGCTGTAGCTTTTTTTCCATTATTTTCAATTAATGAAGCCACAAGTGATTTGTTATATATATTGCTAGATTTTCTTATTACTAATCTTCCTTTCCATTTAGGATCAGCTAGACCTTCATAAGACATTCCTGATAATTCAGCACCAGTAACTCTTTCTGGTGAATAATAAATTATTCTAGCTCTTTTTGCTATTCCAACCCATTTAGTAGTTCTAAAGCTTTTTGGAACAGCAGCTCTTATAGCTTTAGACGATAAACCACTTTGAAGATGACCTTTAGCATCCATGGCACCACATCTTCCGGCATCTGCCGTGATGTATAGGTCGGCAGATGAGTCTGTCCCTTCGCTAATGATTCTTTTCTCTAAAGCACCTGATTTACCATTAATTAAATTTACTTTAATCCCTGTTGCTTTCGTAAACTTTCCATAAAGATCAGCATCTGCTTTATAGTGTCTTGCATTAAAAATATTAACCTCATTTGCAATGGCAAAAGTTGATGCAAACAATGTAAATATTAATGCTATAATTGATGTTTTTCTCATATCTCCCTCTTAATTGTTTATTTGCGAATGAGAATTATTCTCAATGCGAATGATTATCAATCGCATATTATGTCGCAGTTTTCAATGATTTTTTTTAGATTGAGGGGAAATTTTAATCTTTAAGAATTATTTCCAATCACCAATCTTACTAAATAAGAAGTTCCTAAAAGCTTGAACTCTAGCAGTATTTTTTAAAGATTGAGGATATACGAAATGAGCTTCTGTTATTGGTCCCTCAACTTTAGGAAGAACTTTAATAATATTGCTTGAACTTGATACTAAATATTCTGGTAATGCAGCTAATCCTACACCAGACTCAACACCATACAATAATCCACTTACACTATTAACCTTCATAATTGATCTTCTTTTTTTTCCGTCATGTACGCCTATTTTTAAAGCCCAGTCAGGGTTATAAACTGGTGAGGGCGCACCTTTTCCAAATGAAATAAATTTGTGTTTATTTAAATCATTTATTGTTTTTGGCATCCCATTTTTTTCTAAATATTTATTTGAGCCGTAAATGTAATACTTAATATCCACCAATTTTTTTTGTATATAGTTAAGTTGCTTTGGTCTTCTCATAAAAATTCCAATATCGGCTTGACGTGTACTTAAATCCAATTCTTTATCATCAAAAACTAATTCTATTTCTATCTCGGGGTTTAATGTCATAAATTCCTTAATCCTTGGGGTTAGCCAATGAGTTCCAAAACTTCTAACAGTTGTAATGGTTAATTTTCCTGTAGGTTTATTTTTTTGGTCACCTAAAGATGTTTCAACTTCTTTAAGTTTACTAATTACATCATGTGCAGTTTTATAAACATATTCACCGTTTTCTGTAAGCGTGAGTCCTCTTGCATGTCTTTCAAATAATTGTACTTTTAAATCTTGTTCTAAAGCTTGTATTTGTCTACTAATAGCTGATTGACTCAAGTTTAGGTTAACAGTTGCATTTGTAAAACTACCAGCTTCAGCAACAGCATGAAAAATTTTTAATTTATCCCAATCCATTATTTATTTAAATCAACCAAGACTCTTCCAGAAATTTCGCCTTTTAAAATTTTTGGATAAGTTTCAATTAACTCCTCTAAGTTAACAGTTAAAATTGATTTTTCTAATAAATCAAAGTCAATTAATTTTGAGGCCTCACCCCAAATGAATTCTCTTCTCTTTATACTACAATTAGCAGAGTCCATGCCCCAAAGCTTAATACCTCTTAACATAAATGGAACTACACTTGTGTTTAATTCATTATTATTTGCATTACCACAAACTGCTACGATTCCACTTGGTTTCGTTTGAACAATTGCATTTGCTAAAATTTTTCCACCCACAGTATCAACAACTCCATCCCACAATCCTTTATCTAAAAGTCTTGGATCTTTGTCAAATTCAGCTCTATTTACAATGTTTTTAGCACCCAGAGACTTTAAATAATCTGTCTTGGAATCTTTTCCTGTAACTGCAGTTACAGTGTATCCTAGTTTTGTTAAAGCCATAATCGCAATACTCCCAACTCCTCCTGTGGCGCCAGTCACTAATACATCATTAACTTTTTCACCTAATAAAATACTTTCTCTTGCTTGAATTGCAAAGGCACTCATTAATGAGGTAAAGCCTGCTGTTCCTAAAATCATTGCTTGCTTAGTTGTTAAGTTGCCAGGTTTTTTTACCAAAAAATCTGCATTTACTTTTGCTAATTGTGAATAACCACCATAGAAAATTTCACCTACTCTGAAACCTGTTAAAATGACTTCATCACCCTCTTTAAACTTAGGGTTTTCACTTTCTAAAACTTTTCCTGAAAAATCTATACCTGGAATGTGTGGAAATTCTTTTACTAATCTTCCACCATTTTTTAGAATCATTCCATCTTTAAAGTTTAAATCTGAATAATCTACTTGAACAGTTACATCACCGTGTTTTAAGAAACTTTTATCAATTGTTTTAACCTCTCTCGTAAAATTTCCGCCTACTTGATTTACGATTAATGCTTTGAATTGATCAGACACTTTAATCTTTTGATATACTAATAAATCTTAAATATCTATTTTGATAACTTAGATCTTCTTTAAATTGGCCTAAGTAATAATTTGTTACAGTTGTTGCTTGTTCTTTTTTTATTCCTCGCATAGTCATACATTGATGAGTAGAGTCAATTGTTACAGCTACACCTTTTGCATCTAAAGACTCCATTAAAGTTTTAGCTATTTGCATTGTTAATCTTTCTTGCGTTTGTAGTCTTTTTGAAAATACCTCAACAACTCTTGCAAGTTTACTTAATCCGACAACTCTTTCTTTTGGAATATAAGCTACGTGAGCTTTTCCAATAATTGGAGCCATATGATGTTCACAATGACTTTGAACTGAAATATTTTTTTGAATAACCATATCGTCATATCCATCAACATCTCCGAAAGTTTTATCTAAAATTTTATTTGGATCAACTTTGTATCCACCAAAATATTCTTTGTATGCCTTCATTACTCTTCTTGGGGTTTCTAAAAGCCCTTCTCTGTTAGGATCTTCGCCTAACCAAGTTAAAATGGTTTTGAAAGCTTGTTCAGCTTGTTCGTCAGTAACTTCGCTTGTTTCAACAATTTTATTGTCTGTATCTTTTACTAATTTCATAGCGCCTTTTTATACAGTAATTACTTAATTTTAAAATATTTAATATAGTGAGATTTATGCTAAATAGTCACTACATATGTTCAAAAAAAGAGAAAATGTGCAAGAAATTGAGGAAGGAAATCTTTTATCACCAAAATTTGATAATGATGGTCTAATTCCTGTAATAACTATGTGTTCTCAAACAAAAGATATTCTTATGCACGGTTATATGAACGTAGAAGCATTAAAAAAAACAATAGAAACTAAAGAAGCGCATTATTTTAGTAGATCAAGAAAAGCTATTTGGCACAAAGGTAAGACCAGTGGCTTTACTCAAAAAGTTACAGAAATCAGAATTGATGATGATCAAGATTCTATTTGGTTAACTGTAGATATAGGAGATGGCGCTAGCTGTCATGTTGGCTATCGATCATGTTTTTATAGATCTATACCAATGGGTCAAATTGAAAATGGGCGACAAGTTGAGATGGAATTTTTAGAGGATGAAAAAAAATTTGATCCTGAAAAAGTTTACAAAGGTCAACCGAATCCCACAAAAATTTAGATGGAAGAAAAGCAAAAAAATGTTTTAGGTGAAGATCTAGAAGAATGTTCTAATGATCCTCTAACTGGATGGTTAAGAGATGGTTGCTGTAATACAGATGAAAATGATCATGGAGTACATACTGTTTGTGCCAAAGTTACTACAGAATGTTTAGAGTGGATGAAAGAAGCAGGTAATGATTTAATTACACCCCATCCAGAGTTTGGATTTCCGGGTTTAAAAGATGGAGATGGTTGGTGCTTATGTGCTAGTTGGTTTGCAAGAGCAGTTGAGGCTAATAAAGCTTGTCCTATTTTTTTAAAAAGAACGCACAAAAATACTTTAAAATATCTTCCTATCGAAACTTTAAAAAAGTTTGCAATAGACTTATCATAATTTACATATTACCATATTTAGGTCCACCACCACCCTCAGGCGTTACCCAAATAATATTTTGTGATGGTTCTTTTATGTCGCAAGTCTTACAATGAATACAATTTTGAGAATTAATTACAAATTTGTTTATATCAGCTTCTTTTTGGATTTCATAAACACCTGCCGGACAATATCTTTGAGCAGGTTCATCAAATTTTTCTAAAGTATAATTAATTGGTAAATTGGGATCTTTAAGTTTTAAGTGAACTGGCTGATTATCTGCATGATTTGTCCCAGTCAAATAAACTGAACTTGTTTTATCAAAAGTTAAAACATTATCGTATTTTGGATAATCTATTTTGGGCATATCTTTAGCTGGTTTTAAAGTTTCATGATCTGCGTGTTTATGCTTAAGGGTAAAAGGCATTTTTCCTCTAAATAAAATTTGGTCAATTCCTGTAAATATTATTCCTAAAATTAATCCCCAACTAAAACTAGGTTTTACATTTCTTGCTTCAAACAATTCTTTATAAAGCCAACTACTTTTAAATTTTTGCTCAAAAATAGATAAATCTTTATTATCTTTTATATGCTCATTTATAGTTTCAGCAGCTATCATTCCACTTTTCATAGCTGTGTGAGAACCTTTGATTTTCGGCATATTTAAAGTTCCTGCATCACATCCAACTAGCAATGCTCCTGGCATAAACATCTTAGGTAAACTCTGAAAACCACCTTCAATTAAAGCTCTCGCGCCATATGAAATTCTTTTTCCACCTTCTACAATCTTTCTGATAGCTGGATGAGTTTTAAATCTTTGAAACTCATCATAGGGTGATAAATGAGGGTTTTTATAATCTAGACCTATTACGTATCCTAAAAAGATCTGCTTATTTTCAGCATGATACATGAAGCTTCCTCCATAAGTACTATTATCTAATGGCCATCCAGCTGTATGCATAACAAGACCTTCTTCATGGTTTTTTTCATCTATTTCCCAAATTTCTTTAAACCCTATTCCATATTGTTGAGGATCTTTTCCTTTATTTAACTCAAATTTTTGAATTAATTCTTTTCCAAGATGTCCTCTGCAACCCTCAGCAAAAACTGTAACTTTTCCTAAAAGTTCTATGCCTGGTTCAAAACTATCCTTTTTATTTCCTTCCTTATCTATGCCCATATCTTGAGTAGCAACTCCTTTTACGGATCCATCATCATTATATAAAACCTCACTAGCTGGAAATCCTGGAAAAATTTCTACACCTAAGTTTTCTGCTTGCTCAGCAAGCCATCTACATAAATTTGCTAAACTAATAATATAATTTTTATGGTTTTGTTGTACTGCAGGAAGTAACCAAGTTGGCCAGCTCAATGATTTTGTTTTTCCTAAAAATAAAAATTTTTCTTTTGTCACCTTAGTCTTTATTGGTGAATTTAATTCTCTCCAATTAGGTAATAATTCATCTAATGCGCGTGTTTCAAAAACATTACCACTTAGAATATGCGCTCCAATTTCTGATGCTTTCTCAAGTAAACAAACATTTAAATTTGAGTCTAATTGTTTTAATTTTATAGCTGTTGATAAACCTGATGGTCCACCACCAACAATAACAACATCATATTCCATTGATTCCCTAGACATTAACTAGTTTTTAACTGTAAGGATTATTTTTGTATAGTGTTTAATTTGTTCAACTCTTCCATGAACTGAGGAAGTGCCTCAAATAAATCGGCTTCCAAGCCATAATCTGCAACACTAAATATTGGAGCCTCTCCGTCTTTGTTGATTGCGACAATTACTTTACTTTCTTTCATTCCCGCTAAATGCTGGATTGCACCTGAAATTCCAATCGCAATGTATAAATCTGGCACAACTACTTTTCCAGTTTGACCAACTTGATGGTCATTACTAATATAGCCTGCATCTACGGCAGCTCTTGATGCACCAATAGCTGCTCCTAGTTTATCTGCAACATCTGTTATTAATTTAAAATTATCTCCACTCTGCATCCCTCTGCCCCCTGAAACAACAATTCTTGCAGTTCCTAGTTCCGGTCTATCAGATTTAATTTCTTCCCTCTTAATAAATTTTGTATTTGAAAATTCTTCTGCTGCTTCACCTTTTTCAATTATTGCAGTTCCACCAGAACTTTCACAAGGTTCAAAAGATGTAGGTCTTATTGTGACGCATTTCTTTGCATCATTTGTTTTCACTGTAGCAAAGGCATTTCCTGCATAAATAGGTCTTACGAAAGTATCAGGTGAAATTACTTTTATTATATCGCTGACTTGAGAAGTATCTAGATGAGCTGCAATTCTTGGCATTAAGTTTTTACCAAATGTATTTGCAGAACAAATTATGTGAGAATAATTTTCAGCAAGTTTAATTATTACTGGTGCAAAATTTTCTGCAGTAAAGTTTTCATAATGTGGTGCTTCTATACTAATTACTTTTTTAACTATTGGTAATTCAGATAGTTTTTTAGCAGCAGGCTCACTATTTTGACCAATAATGACTGCATGAACCTCATCATCAATTTGGGATGCGGCTGTTGCAGCATTTAATGTGAAAGGCCTTAATTCTTTATTATTGTGCTCTGCTATAAGTAAGACTGCCATTATATAACTTTTGCCTCGTTTTTTAATTTTTGAACTAGTTCTGCAACATTTGCTACTTTAATTCCTGCTTTTCTTTTTGGTGGTTCTTCAACTTTTAATTGCTCAACTCTCGCAGTAATATCAATTCCTAAATCTGAAACATTTATTTCTTCTATAGGTTTCTTCTTTGCTTTCATAATATTTGGCAATGATGCATATCTAGGTTCATTTAGTCTAAGATCACAGGTGACTATAGCTGGGATATTAATCTCAACAGTTTCAAGACCTTCATCAATTTCTCTAGTAACCTCTAAAGAATTATCTTTTACTTCTATATTTGACGCAAAAGTTGCTTGTGGCCAATTTAATAAAGCACTCAACATTTGTCCAGTTTGATTGCAATCATCATCAATTGCTTGCTTGCCCATAAAAACTAAATCTGGTTTTTCTTTATCTACAATTTTCTGTAAAATTTTAGAAACAGCCAAAGGTTCTAAAATACCATCTGTTTTTACATGAATGCCTCTATCAGCTCCGACTGCTAAAGCTTTCCTGACTGTTTCTTGAGCTTTCGCTTCACCCACTGTTACTGCAACAATTTCTGTTGCTTTCCCAGACTCTTTAATTTTAACTGCTTCCTCAATAGCGTTATCATCAGGTGGGTTAGTTGACATTTTAACATTATCTGTGACTACACCTGATCCGTCTTCTTTAACTCTAATTTGGACGTTGTAATCAATTACTCTTTTTACAGCTACTAAAATTTTCATTATGCTCTCAATAAATTATTTTCCGTATCGTAAGGGCTTTCTTCTAATACCGTAGCGTCATACATTTCTCCCAAGATATCAACTTGTAATTTGTCGCCTACGTTTGCAAAATCAGGTTTAACCATTGCTAACGCTATCGATTTATCCAATCTAAAACCAAACTCTCCCCCAGTTGCTCTTCCAACAACCTTGCTATCTTTATATATAGGGTTATTACCCAAGACATCTGCATCTTTTGTATTATGTACTTCTAGAGTTACTAATTTGTTATCAAATCCTTTCTCCCTCCACTTGTTTAATGCCTCTAATCCAACAAAATTTCCTTTATTTGGATGAATAAATCTATCTAAACCAGACTCGTAAGGTGAGTATTCAATTGATAATTCAGTACCTACTAATTTGTATGATTTTTCCAATCTTAGACTGTTCATGGCTCTTATGCCAAAAGGTTTAATTCCTAAATCCTTGCCTGCATCCATTAATTTATCAAAAATATGATTTTGATACTCAATTGGGTGATGTAATTCCCAACCTAGTTCACCAACAAAATTTACTCTCATCGCATTAACTGGAGCGTAACCAACATTTACCTTTTTAGCTGTTAGCCATTTAAAATTTTCATTCGAAAAATCATCTGTGGAAACTTTTTGCATTAAATCCCTAGCTTTTGGACCAGCAACTACAAGTACGCCTGTACTATTGGTTAGATCTTCAAATATAACTGAGCCATCATTTGGCATCCATTTTTGTATCCAATCATGATCTAATCTTAAATTCGCCCCTGCAGAAACAAGGTAATAACAATTTTCAGCCTCTTTCATAATAGTAAATTCAGAATGAACACCACCTTTAGTATTCAAAGCGTGACATAAATTTATTCTACCAATTTTTTTAGGTAATTTATTTGCTACCAGGAAATCTAAAAATTCTTCAGCTTTAGGTCCTCTTATTCTACATTTTGCAAACGCGGTCATATCTAATAAACCAACATTTTGCTTAACATTTTGACACTCTTTTTTGATAGCATCGAACCACTTAGAACGTCTAAATGACCAATCATCTTTTTGTTCCATTCCATCTGTTGCAAAAAAGTTTGGTCTTTCCCAGCCAAATTTTTGTCCAAAAACTGCACCTAAATTTTTCATTCTTTCGTAACAAGGGGCTGTTCTTAATGGTCGAGCTGCTGGTCTCTCTTCATCTGGATAATGGGTTATAAATACATGACTATATGCTTCTTCATTTTTAGCTTTTAAGTAAGATTTAGTTGCATAATTTCCATAACGTCTTGGTTCAACTCCAAGCATATCAATAGTAGGTTCACCATCTACAATCCACTCTGCTAATTGCCAACCAGCTCCACCTGCAGCAGTTATTCCAAAACTATGACCTTCATTAATCCAAAAATTTTTTAATCCCCATGCTGGACCAACTATTGGATTTCCATCGGGAGTATAACAAATTGCACCATTATAAACTTTTTTTACACCAACCTCACCGAATGCTGGTACACGATGAATTGCCCCTTCTATATGAGGAGCTAGTCTATCAAGATCTTCTTGAAACAACTCGTACTCAGAATTTTTTGACGGACCCTCTACATAACAAGCTGGAGCCCCGTCTTCATAAGGTCCTAATATTAATCCACCTGCTTCTTCTCTCATATACCATCGACTATCACTATCTCTTAAAACTCCCATTTCTGGAAGACCTTCTTTTTTTCTTTTTTGAATCTCTGGATGTGGTTCTGTTACAATATATTGATGCTCTACTGGAATAACAGGTATATCTAAACCAACCATCTCACCAGTTTGTCTTGCAAAATTACCAGAACATGAAATTACATGTTCACATTCTATAGATCCTTTATCTGTCTCTACAACCCAGCCATCTTTAGTTTGTTTAATTCCGATTACAGCTGTATTTCTATAAATTTCTGCTCCTCTATTTCTTGCTCCAGTTGCCATTGCTTGTGTTAAATCAGCAGGCTGAATATATCCATCTTCAGGATGTTGAATTGCTCCAACCAAATCATCTGTATGACATAGAGGCCAAATTTCTTTTACTTGATCTGGTGTTAAAAATTTTACATCAACACCGATTGTTTGTGCTACACCTGCATATTGATGGTACTCGTCCATTCTATCTTTTGTACTGGCTAATCGAATATTTGATACAACACTGAATCCTACATTTTTTCCTGTCTCTTCCTCTAAAGTTTTATATAGGTCAACAGCATATTTATGAAGTTGTCCCACTGAGTAACTCATATTAAATAAAGGCAATAGGCCAGCTGCATGCCAAGTAGATCCTGAAGTTAACTCTTTTCTTTCAACTAAGACGACATCGGACCAACCTTTTTTTGCTAAATGATAAAGTGCACTAACTCCTACAACCCCACCACCAACTACTACAACTTTAGTTTTTGTTTTCATTGAGCGATTTCTACTAAATTTTCGTTAAATACGAAACAAAAATGTATCTTAATAATCAAATTGAGCTTCCAAGAGGGATTGGACTTGATACCATTGTAGTTAGCCAACAATCTTTTAAATTTCCATCCATAGTATACTTTTCAACTTGCCAATTAAATTTGTGATAAATTTTATTTTTATCAAGTATAATTACTTCAAATTGAGCCCATTTATTACTGCTTCCAACCTCGGTTATTGTGTGACTTAGGTGATCAATCATCATTTGATAAGAAGCACCTTTTATCATCATTTTAAAATTATTAAGAGGTCCAGTAACTTTCTTATTTTTAGGGTGTGCAAAATTCCATGTTTGTTCAATGCCACTATCCTTAAATTCAAGATCATTTTGCTGAAGTCCACTTAGCTGAATTTTTACCACTTCTTTTGGTTTTATATTGCTATTCGGATTAAGTAATTCAGCATTTGAAAAAGAAATAGAGATTATAAGAAAGGTTAGTACTTTAAAAATATTTTTCATTTTAAGAAATATTTATTCTGATGTTTTATATTTACTCTTATTTATAATAATTACAAAAATTATTGGGAGAATTAATGTCAAAAGTGTCACAACAATAAGTAAAATCCCAAGTTCAGAGTAATCAGCTGATGTTTGAATTTCACCTGTAACTTTATCTTTTACTTCCCTTGTAACGGTAAATATTTCATTTAAATATTTTGTTCCTAATGCACTTGCTGATAATGCAAGGTTAGTAAAAGAGGCAAAAACAGCAAAAAATGTTGCTTTTAAATGGGAAGGTGCATTTTTAGCGATCCAAGCTAACAAAGGTATCATTGAGACTTGGCCTAAAGGAGATTCTAGAGCAGTATTAATTAATGCAATAAATTTTGCATCAACAATTCCACCTGTCAATGAAGATGTCCAATTATGAAAACCGTAGTACATCCCAACACTTGGTAAAAATAAAATAGCACCAGCTATACTTAACACCACTATAATTTTAGCGATAGAATTGTTAGCCATAAATGGTCTTAACAATACTATACCGGCTAATGTTAATATTGAGGCCAACAGAGATAATATTGAAAAAAATTGTTCGTTAAATTCTAAAAGGTCAATTTCAAACCAAGTTAATCCTGGTCCAGGTCCAGGCATAGCTCTAAAAATAAATATAATTACAGCAGTTCCTACAATTGTTAATCTCAAATTTTCGGGTAATTCTTTAATTAATTTAAACATTAAGAATAAAATAATTACAACGGAACCAATAAAAACTATTTCTTGCGCAAAAGGCACATTAAAAGATCCAACTGATAATGTAAAAATTACAAAAATTAAACTCCCCCCTAGTATCCACCAATTAATTTTAGTTTTCTCGTTACCTCTTTCAGTTACAAATTCTAATCCTTTTGATTTCAAATATTTATTTTTTTTATTCCTTAAATAATTTGCTAAAATAACTCCAAGAATTGAGACTAGCGGAATAATCAATGCATAAATATAAATTGTTCCATATAATTGAATTTTATCTGCTTGTTCTAAATTTTCTACATCTCTAAACAAAATTACATTTACTAAAGCGACTAAAACTGTACCACCAATTATTGCAAAACGACCTAACGTCTGCATAGTTGTATGCATGATTTTAATTTCATCCTTGTTGTAATGATGTCCTTTTTCATTAGTTAAAGGAACCGCTTCAACTGTCATTGCATCTGCAACTACATCCTGAACAACGTAACCAACAGGAGCTAAAATTACACTTATTACAAACCATGTTTCTACTGAATAAATTTGAGACATGTCTTCTGTGTGAATAATAAGGCCATACATAATTAATAAACTTAGAGCGATTAACGTTGCTCCAAAATAGACCATGTAATTTTTTCTTTCCCAAATTAAATCAACCAAATGTCCTAATGGCATTTTTAATGCCCAAGGTATTCCTGCCCAAAAACCTAATCCTGCAAGAAAGGCTGCTGATAAATTTAGATAATCTTTTACAAAAAATGTTCCTACTATTCCTGTTAAACCTGAGATGCCTGCTGCAACATAAACCATCAATGGTGGTAGATAGGTCCATTTAAACTGACGACCTAAGTCTAAAAATGTATCATCTAAAAATTTAAAAACTTTATTCATAAAAATATCAATTTTAAAATTTAGATGCTTTAAATTTTAAGATCAAGAGGGATTAGTAATCCAGATGAGTATAATAAGAAATATTTTCATCTAAGTTAATCTTTTAAAACTGGGAACACTGGATTAGATTTTAAAAATAATCTTTGATACTCTTGTTTTATACACTTGTTCGATAAGTATTTAATATTTGCTTCTTTAGCTATTTTTTCAGCCTCATCATTTTCAATTCCATATTGTAGCCAAAGAACATTACCTTTTTTTTCGACTGCTTCTTTTGCAATACCTGGAGTTTCATTTGATGGTCGAAATACATCTACTATATCAATTTGATCATTAATGCTTTTCAAGCTTTCACAAACTTTTTCACCATTTATAATTTCACCCACGGCAAATGGATTTATTGGATAAACTTTATAACCAAAATCTTGCATATATTTCATAACTACGTTTGCTGGTTTTCTTTTTAAATTTTTTTTATCTTCACCTTTTTTTTCTGAACTAACACCTATCATTGCAATAGTTTTCGAATTTTTAAGAATCTCTTTTATTTCTTCATCTCTCATATTTATTTGCTATCTTTAATTTTTTTTTCACAAAACTTTCTAGCTTCTTCTAAATCAGTAATTTTAGTCTCTGATAATTTTTGGCTAGCAGCTAGGCATGCATCAACAGCTCTTTTAAAATTATGATCTTTAAAATTAAAAATAATAAACATTCCTAGGAATATAAAAAAAATAATTAAAATATTTTTTTTATTAAACACTACTTATTTTTCCAAACTGGTTTTC
>CACEBA010000015.1 GCA_902557585.1 uncultured Pelagibacteraceae bacterium | reverse complement strand
TTTTTAATTTTAAAATTTCATCACAAAATGATGTAATCGATTTTCTAGCATCTTTCATGTGAACTATTAAGTTTTCAAAACTGGTGCTAGATTTGTGAACTTCTAAATATCTTTTTTTTATATCGTCTATTTTTTTTTGAGGCAAATCTTCATAAGAATTTGGTGTTGCAATTGTTATTGTTTTAACATTTGTATCAATGTTCAATGAATCTGGTATATTGCTTTCTTCTCTCATTTCTTTGAAATTCTCATGTAAAAAGTCTGATCTTGGGCATCCAAGCACAACTGTTTTATTATGATATATATTCTTATCATATTCATAACCATGATAATTATTCCAAAAAAAACAAAAATCTGGCTTGTAATTCATTAATGGTTTGAAACCTTTCCACTGTATTATGCCTTCGGTTTCCATAACAACTATTTTGATATTTTGTTTTTGCCAATTCTCAATTTTTTTTATGTAAGTTTCTGGTCGCGAGTATTTTGCCTCGACTATTACATCTGGATTTATCAATTCAACTTCAGGCTCATGAATTCTTTTAAAATGTACTTCGTGCCCTTTTTTTTCTAAGAAAAAACCAATAAGAGATATTGACGGAAAATCCCTATACTTATGGTCAACTAAGAAGATAATTTTTTTTCCCATGTGTATCTATAAATTTGAAAACACAATTTGTCTTTTATTTAAATAACCTAATGCATCCTCAATCTGCTCACTATAAGAAATATCTAATTTATCGATCCTTTCACTTTTCCATTTTCTTTTAAAATTAACCATATTAAAACGAGCATTATTAGTTTGCCCATCCCATAGAATCAGTGTGCCAGGCAAAAGTAGATTTTCCATTTTTAACAAATTGCAGTTTAGAATAGTTCTGTCTTTATCCTTAAAATTTAAACCATCTACATCACCTTTTATGTCTAAAAAAGAAGGACCATCGATATAAATAAATTCTGGGGTAATATTGGGTAATTTATCAATTTTACTGCTTATTTGTCCGTTATAAACTACTATTGAAGTACTTGAATAACTTAGTTTAATAAATTTAATTAAATCTTTAGGAATTTTTTTTTTAAAAACTGAAATATACTTTTTATTAGAGTCAACTGAAAAAAGTTTAAATGGATTAGATCTCCTTAAGTTTTTTTTAACAAAATTACTATATTTTTTTTTATTATGTCTAATAGCATCGGCAATAAATATAGTGGAATACCCAACTCCAAACTCTAGAGCTGTTGTAATTTTTCTTGAAGTTACAATGTAATGAAGCCTTATTAAATCATTTAGGTCTGGTGGGTATGGTAGTTTATTATTATTGTCATAAATATATGATGGAGAAAAATTTGAAGTTTTAAATTTTTTTACATCTATTAGTCTTTTTAGTTTATAATCATTAAAATATTTTCTATAATTTAATTGTTTAAGTTTAAATTTAAAATTACTTTTTCTCATTAAGTTTCTTCAAATCCTTTGCCGTATGAATATCTGTAAAATATGTTTTTATTATTCCAAAGTGAGTACTAAGGTTTTTATCAAAAACAGTTTTATATTTCATAGTCCTTATAGCTCCATTTTGATTTAAATTTTCGTCAACTGACATGACTTCATTTAAATTAAATTTTAAAAGTTGATTAATTGAATCATCAATAGCTTTTGAGTTAATTTCAGGTGAGTTTGCTTGTATGCTTGAAATTATTGTTGGTCTTCTAAACTTTTTTATTTCATTGACTGCATGAATTATAGCATCCATTTTATATACATGTGGTTCACTTAAAAAATCTGGTCTTTCAATTGTTTCTACCCCATACTCCTTAGCAATATCTAAAATTTTTTTACTTTCTGATGAAACAAAAATTTTTTTAATATATTTTGAGTTTTTTGCAGCTTGAATTGCCCAGTAAATTAATGGTTTTTTTTTGTACAGTTGAATATTTTTTTCTTTCAATCTTTGTGAACCTAGTCTTGCAGGAATGATAGCTACAGGAAAATCTAAATCATCTTTATCGTTATTTTCTTCTTTGGAAATGTTATGTGTTGAAAATAACTTTTGTTTAAATTCCATCATATGTTTGAGTTGTTTTGTTTTGTTAGCGTCGTGCTTTCTGTATCTATATAAAGAAATACCTAAATTCTGTATTTTATATAAAGATCCTAATCTTGCTCTTAACTCCTCTTCCTCCCTATGCTTAAACTCTTCATTATACATGCCTAATTCAATCAATTTATTTTTTCTGTACATAACGCCACACGACACTGGTATCTCGTCATATTTAATTCTTTTATATTTATTCTCATTTTCATCAACATAATGATAATCACAAGACACACAAAAGGCTGATTTATTATCTTCCAAGTAGAAAACTAGAAATCTTAAAAAATCATTACTAACAAAATCATCAGCATCGACTCTGACTATAAATTCTGCTTTTGATTTTAATATACCTTTATTAGCTGAAGCAGCTACACCAAGATTTTTGTTATTTTTAATTAAATAAAAATTTGTCTCATTTTTAAATGTTTCAGCGATCTCTATAGAATTATCTGTTGAGCAATCATCAATTAATATTACTTCATAAAAATCTCTTATTAAACTCTGATTAAAGCAACTTCTTAAACATCTTGCTAGGTACTTGGAGTAATTATAGTTGGTAATAATAATTGAGGCTTTAATATTTTTAACCATAAATTTTTTTTTTTAAATTGACAATATTTCTTTTTGATTTTGAGCAAATAAAATAAATTTCAGAATTTTCAAATTTTTTTTTAGTAATACTTGTCAAATTAAGATTATAAATTTTTTTTTTGTTTAAGAAACTAAGAAAATCTTTTGTGATAGAAAACTGGTGTTGTTTGGTCACACCATTTTTTTGATTATGACAATAAACAACTACAAATTTACTATTTTTAAGAGCAAAATTTAAAAGTTTACTTGGCTCAAAAGTATGATCAAGACTATGGAATATTCCAAAAAGATCGAATGAGTATTTTTTATAATAATCTAGCTGTAAAATCTGTAAATCAAATAACTCTTGTGCATATGTTTTGCTTGCCACAGATTTATGATTATCGTTTAATCCCCAACCCAAACTTGAATTATCAATAAATAGTGATTTAATAATATTTTGCTTTTGTTTAGTTTTTTTTTTTAAATTATTTATTTTTTTTGCTAGAAATCCTGATTTTTTTTCAGATTCGATTTTTTTCTTTAGAGAACTTCCTGCCAGTTGCCTTAAACTTAAATAATTTAATAAACTATTGTGTAATGATCTATAAAATTTTGAATTTTGTCTGGTTTCGTTAAAATAAAAATGAAGAAAAAGCCCCATAAAAGGACTATTATATTCTGCATATTTTCTTATTTTCATTTTATTATTTAATAAATCATAAAGAGAGCCATGGTTAGGGAGAATTTTGTTAGTCATAAAATTTAATAGATTTTCCCAACTTCTATTATGTTGTCCGTAAATGCTAGAAAAAATTTTACTTGAAATGTTTTTATTAAACCAAGGATTATTCAATTTTATTTTACATTCTAAGCATTGATAAGTTTTTATACTTTTAATTAGATTATCACTGATATTCAAATCTGATTTTATTGCTTTAACATAAAAATTATTTATTGGATCTTTTTCTTTACACTTGATTAGCTTTTTTGAATTGCAAAAAGTGCAGCTGTTATATTTTTTTAAAATTTTATTTTTCATTTAAGCTCTAAATCTTGTTTTAGAGATTTTTTTAATTCTTCCTCTGCAATCAACTACTAATTTTCCTTTTTTTTCAATTAGGGAATAATCAAAATAATCATGATCAGTTATAATAACAATGCAATCGAATTTTTTAATATTTTTTAAATTTAGATTAACATTTTTTAATCTATTTTTTTTAAGTAAGTTTCTGGACAGTATTTATCAGAAACATAAACGTCTAAACCTCTTCTTCTTAAATTGTCAATAATTTTTATTGATGGAGTTTCACGTGTGTCAGCTGAATTTTTTTTATAAGAAACTCCAAGAATTAATATTTTTTTACCAGTTACATTGTTAAAGTTTTTTAAAAGTATTTTTAGAACCTTCCGAGAAACATAATCAGGCATATGATTATTTATTTCTCCTGAAAGTTCAATAAATCTTGTATTGATATTTAATTTTTTTGCTTTCCATGATAACAAATATGGATCTACAGGTATGCAATGACCACCCAAGCCTGGACCAGGATAAAACGGCACATATCCAAATGGTTTGGTCTTAGCAGCACTTATAACTTCAAAAATATCTATTTTTAATTTGTCAGAAATCATTTTCATCTCATTAACAAATCCAATGTTTATTGATCTATAAACATTTTCTAATATTTTTGTAAATTCAGCAGTTTTAATATTTGATACGGGAAATACTTTTGTTATATTTTTATACAATAATTTAGATATATTCAAACATTCATTACTGTATCCTGAAACTATTTTTGTTGTATTTTCAACTGTGAAGTTTTTATTTCCAGGATCTATTCTTTCTGGTGAATATATTAAAGAAATATTTTTACCGATTTTTAATTTTTTTGATCTTATAATTGGTATAAATAATTCCTCAGTAGTACCTGGATAAGTAGTACTTTCCAAAACAATGACTTTATTTTTTAAATTTAATTTTTTTATTAAATTTTTACTTTCATTTAAAAAGCGCATATCAGGCGATTTATTTTTTTTAATTGGTGTAGGGACACAAATTATAAATATATCGGATCTTGAAAAAATTTTAAAATCACATCCAAATTTAAAATTTTTATTTTTTACTTTATGGAAATCTTTTCTTTTAATTGTGTCGACATAAATACTACTATTATGTAAGTTTGTTATTTTTTTTTTGTCAGTCTCATACCCATATACATTAAAACCTAATTTAGAAAATTTAATAGCCAGCGGTAACCCTACATAACCTAGGCCAATTATTGATATATTTGCTTTTTTTTGTTTAATTAATTTAGAAAGATTTTTCATTTATAAAATTTAAATACCAATTTGAGAATTTTTTAATTCCATCAGAAATTTTAATTTGAGGTTTGTATCCATAAATTTTTTTTAAGCTAGTTATTGATGCATAGGTTTTAAACATGTCTCCTTTTTGCTTATCTAAAAAATTTAGTTTAGCTTTTTTATTTAAATTTTTTTCCAGATACTTAACTAAATCCATCAATTTTGTTGGTTTTCCATATCCTAAATTAAATATTTGGTAATTCTTTTTTGGTTTTTTAAAAACTGTTAATAAGACCCCTCTTATTATGTCGTCTATGTATGTAAAATCTCTAAAATGTTTTCCATAATTAAAAATATCTATAATCTGATTTTTTAATATTTTATTTGCAAAAGAAAAATATGCCATGTCTGGGCGACCCCATGGTCCATAAACTGTAAAAAATCTTAAACCAATAACATTAATATTATAAAGTTTTGAATAACTATATGCCATTATTTCATTACTTAATTTTGTTGAAGAATAAAATTGCAATGGTGTGTTAAAAATATTTTTTTCCTTGAACGGGAATTTGTTAAAATTACCATATACACTGCTGCTGCTTGCAAAAATAAAATGCTTAATATTATAGATTCTGCATGATTCTATTATATTAAAAAATCCAATTAAATTTGACTCAGCATATACTCTTGGATTTTTAAATGAATATCTAACTCCAGCCTGAGCTGCTAGATGAATAATTTTTGTTATGCGGTACTTTTTAAAAATTTTGAAAAGCTCATTTTTTTTTGAAATATCGATTTTTTTAAATATTAATTTTTTTTTCTTTTTTTTGTAAATTTTTTCAAGCTGGTTAAGCCTTTTTTTTTTGAGCCCTACATCATAATAATTATTTAAATTGTCTATACCTATCACGTTGCAATTTCTTGAGGCTAATTTTGATACCAGATGAAATCCAATAAATCCTGCAGAACCTGTGACTAAAATATAATCTTTTCGATTGGTCATTAATTATAGTCTTCTTGTAATCTTTGCCATTTTTTTCCAACTTTTTTCCATAAATGCTTTGGCCTAAATTTATCAATAACTTTTAGTGCCTTTTTTTCTGAAATTCCCATAAAATCAATACAATCTTTAAAATATCTAGAAGGGAACTCACTTTCAAATTTTTTACAGAGCCTCAAACCTTCCTCTCTTGTTATATGACCATTTCTAATTTCCTGAGAAGCATCGAACCTTGCTCTGCCCAAACCAAATTTAATATACTGAGAATAAAAATGTATCCATTCAAATTTATCATCTAGGCCAGCATAACGACCATATGTACTATCAACCCTTTGCGTATCAATTTCAAAACCAGAATTTTTTGTAACATAATAATATATTTCCTGTGGGTCCCATTTTACATACCACCCAAGGTAATCAACTCTTATATTTCTTTTCATTAAATCTTTTGGATCAATGTTTAAAAAGGGTGAAAGTTCTTTTTTTTTAAGATTATATTTTTTATGATAATAACTTAAATCTTTTCCTCCAAGAAATGCTCTTTTATTTTTACCTTCATACCAATCTTGTGAATAATTTGGAGTCGAAATTGTTTTAATCGACTCACTACCATATTCTGCATAAGGCTCTCCATAAAAAATAAGATCTATATTATTTTTAATAGCTTCTTTAACTGCAAAAGTTTTTATACCGAATTTAAAAGGCTGCATTGGATGCAAGAGATTTAAAAAAGCCTCTCTAGCTAATATTTTCACAATCTTGCCATTAGGACTAAAAAGAATATTGTCAAATCCCCCTGTGTCTATCCATGCTCTTAAATTTTTCCAGCCAACATCAGTATATTGAATTGGAGAAAAGGTAACTGTCAAAGGATTCATATTATATTTGTATTTTAATAAATGAGCCGCATACATACTGTCTTTTCCGCCACTACCAGGTACTAGACAATCATAAGATCCATCATTTTTCCTGTATTTATTCAACAAATTTGTTAATGCTTGATCCCTAAAACTCCAATCTATATTATTTTTTTTTGTAATGGCATACTGACAAGCAGCGCATATTCCATCCTCATTGAAGTCTAAACCTTTTTTTAAAGAATTTTTTTTATTTTTAGTCTCATTAATAGAGTGAGGTTTTTGATTTGTCATTACACAAACCTTACAAGTAATTAATTTATTTGGTAAACCGTATTTTGTTTTTGGCATCATAATTTTAAAAAACTTTCGTAAACACCTAGGCCATTCTTTCCACTAATTTCAGGATGAAATTGAGTGCCAAAAATATTTTTTTTTATGACTGTTGCAATAAATTTTTTATTCTCATAAAAAAAATAAGATTTAGTACAACTGTCGTTTGTCTCACAAACAAAACTATTTGCAAAATAAAAGTATTTATTATTTAAGACTTTTTTAAACTTATCTTTTTTTTTGTGAAAAATTTTATTCCAGCCAATATGAGGAATTTTTATTTGATCTTTATAATAATTTTGTAAATTTTTTACTTTTCCTTTAATTAAATTAAGACCTTTTGCTTTTTCTGCTTCCTCACTACTCTGAAACATTATTTGCATCCCCATACATATACCATATATAAATTTTCCATTTTTAGCTGCATTGATAAGTTCTTTATCTAGTTTTGTTTTTTTAAGATAATTTGTGCAGTATCCAAAATTTCCTACTCCCGGTAAGATAAATTTATCACACCCTCTAAAATCCTTATAATTAGAAACCATTTTATAGTTCACATTAGCGTTATTTAACGCTCGAAAAATGCTTTTTAAATTTCCAACTTTATAATCAACAACGCCAATAATTTGTTTATTCATTATAAATATTTCTTAATAAAATTTACTTTTTTCTGATGCAATGCGTTGCTAATGACAATTCCATCATAATTCATATCTTTAATTTTATTAATTTGTAATTCATTGAATATGCCTCCCCCATAAAGCATAGGCAATTTAGTGATTTGTCGTAAATTCTTTAGAAGTTGAAAATTTAATGCATTTTCAGTTCCATCATTATCAATAGAAATTATAAATATTTCTCCAGCACCTTTATCTTCAACTTCTTTAATCCAGTCAAAGATATTTCTTGAAACTTTTTCTCTTCCTGACTCAATAAAAATTTCATATGTGTCATCTATTTTTTTAAATTGAACTAAAACACATATGCTTTGAGATCCAAATATTTTTGATGACTGATTTATAAGATTAGGATTTCTGACTGCTGATGAATTAATACAGACTTTATCTGCTCCATTTTTGAATAAGGTTTCTATATCATTTATGTTTTTAATACCTCCAGCTAATGTGAGAGGAATATTTATATTTGACGACACTTTACGAACTATTTCTATATCTATTTTTCTATCATATAAGGAAGCAACTATATCCTCATAAAAAATCTCATGAAAATTATTGTCAGAGTAATACTTTGCAAATGATATAGGGTTACCAATTTTTTTTAGGCCTTCCATCCTCATACCTTTTATCAAATAATTATTTTTTACCTCTAGTCTAGGTATTATTCTGAATTTCATTTAAAAATTTTTTTTGATTTAATTTTTGCAAGTAAATAATGATCAAAATTATCTATATTTGTTGATATTTTTGGATCCACATAAAGTCCTACTGTTTTACCTTGAGGTAATATTCCATTTACTTTATACAAAAAATTTTTTTTTAGGGCATATACCATTCCTGCAGGCTTAAATACTCTAGGAGTATCTTGTCTTCTTGTAAATTTATTTCCACCCTTAATTAATGAATTCAATTGATTTCCTTTTTTATACATCATCCAATGTGGAGGGTAATCAACATCAGTGATTGTCATCGATGCGTCAGCTTTTGTAGTTAGCAAAAGTTTGATTACCTTATCAATAAGATTACCACTTCTAAATGGAGTAGTGGGCTGTAAAAGAACTACAATGTCTGTGTACCAGTTTTCATTTTTTTTTAACCAATCAATTGAATGTTTTAATACAGAAAAACTTGAAGCTTTATCACTTGATAGTTTTTTTGGTCGTAAGAAAGGCGCACTTATTCCTAGTCTAATTGCTTGCTTTCTTAAGAGTTTATCATCTGTTGAGAAAATTAATTTAGTAATTTTTTTACTTTTTTTCGCGTTTGTTATTGCAATATTTATTAAATTTTTTCCATTTAGTTTTAAGTGATTTTTATTTTTAATTCCTTTGGACCCTTTTCTGGCTAAAATTACTCCTAAAATGTTCATTTAAATTACCTTTTTTTAAAATAATTAATTATGGAACTTGCAACGACTCTTTGATTTTTTATTTTCATATTTGGCCAAATCGGAATATCTAAAAATTCTTTAAAAGTTTGAAGAGATTTTGTTAAATCTTTACTATTTTTGCTAAATTGTTTTTTATAATAAGGCTGAATATGAACTGGAGGAAAAGATAATCTTGTTTCAATGCCTTTTTTTCTTAAATATTCCATTAATTTATTTCTGTGATTAGATGAGACTCTAATGCTATAATTGTACCAAGAATGTTGTGAAACATAATTTGGAATAAAAGGGGTATTGATTTCCGAAATATTTTCAAAAAACTTATTATAATTTTCAGCAATTTTTTGTTTTTTTGATAAGCACGATTTTAACTTCCTTAGCTGAATAATTCCAATTGATGCTGAGATATCTGTCATTCTATAGTTATTTCCAAGTACTATATGATTATATCTTTTATTTTGACCTTGGTTTCTTATAATTTTAAGTTTTTTTGATAAAACATTACTTCCAGTAACAATCATTCCACCTTCACCAGTGGTAAGATTTTTATTTGCAAAAAAACTAAACGTGTGTGCTAATAATTGTGTACCAATTATTTTATTTTTATATTTGGCTCCAAAAGACTCTGCGCTATCAGCAATAATTGGTATTTTTGTTTTTTTTGATAGAGTTTTGTAAAAATCATAATCTACAGGCATGCCTTTCATATCTGTAACAATTATTAATTTTGTTTTCTTTGAAATTTTTTTTAACAAACTTTTTTTATCAATGTTAAAAGTTCTGGGATTACTGTCACATAAAATTAATTTGGCTTTTTTGTATGCAACTACATTAGCTGTGGATATATAGGTCAAACTTGGAATTATTACTTCATCATTCTCTCCAATATTAAGCGCAGTTAATAAAGCATCCAATGCTGAAGTACCATTATTTATTGCGATAGCATTTTTTACACCAATAAATTTTTCAACTTTACTCTCAAATTCTTTGACTTTTTTTCCCATACTTATCCATCCAGATTTTACTTGTTTAAATACTGCTTTTGCTTCTTGAATATCTACAGTGGGGTTATCAACAGGAATAAAAAATTTTCTCATATAATATTATCTGTAACCTACAGAGGCATAGGTTGTACCTTTGTGGTTTTTAATTTCTAAAGGATCAAATAACTGCCAACTATCATAAAATAACAAAGGTTTTTTAGTTTCTTTTAATAAGTTTAATATATTAAGATCTTCATACTTTTTATTATTATTCATAATTAAAATTACATCTGCATTATTAAAACCATTCTTTAAGTTACACGACTTTACACCTAATTTTTTTATTTCTTTATTTTCAACTTTGAAATCGTGACCCCAAATATTTTTAAATTTATCTTTTTTAAACATATTTAATAATGATATAGTTGTAGAATTTCTTATATCAGATGTCTCCGGGTTACCTTTAAAAGCAAATCCGGTAATAAATATTTTTGAGCTTTTGTTTTTCCTTAATTTTATAAGATATTTCCTTAAACTCTTATAAATTTCTTTAATCATGCTCTCGTTAGATATTCTTGAATTGTAAATTAAGTTGTTTTTATTAATATTATTTTTTATAAAACTTTCTGATAAAATATAAGAGTCTTTACTTAAACAAGGACCACCTACTCCAGGTGAAGGTTTAGGAATAGTATTTCTAATATAGCCTAGATTTACCTTATCTATAATCTCCACTAAATTAAGTTTAAGCTTTTCAGTTAACATTGCCAATTGATTGGAATACGCAAAAACAGTATCTCTATATGAATTGTCAATTAACTTTGATAACTCTGCAGATTCTAAATTACTAACTTCTACTACTGTGTAGTTATACTCACTAAAAATTCTTTTAGCTAACTCTGAACTTTTTTTACAGAAACTTCCAACAATTTGTGGCAATTTTTTTAATTCTTCAATAGCTTTACCCTCAATTGTTCTCTCAGGACAAAATGCTATAAAAATATCTTTTCCAAATTTAAGTTTCGTTTTCTTCTCTATCATAGATACAACAAAATCTCTGGTACACCCTACTGGTACTGTAGATCTCAAAATTATTAGATCTTCTTTTTTTAATAAATTACATATATCTAAAATAGATTTCTTTAAATAAGTAAGATCAGGTTTTTTATTTTTAAAGTTTAAAGGTGTTCCAACTGTTATTACATAAACATCCGAAATAGTAGGTTTGCTTGAAACGTTGAAATTCTTAAATAAATTTTCCTCCAAGTATCTTTCTAGACCTTTTTCATAAAAAGGAGCTTTTTTTTTTTTAATTGTATTTAATAATTTTATATTTTTATCGTATCCTACAACCTCAAAACCAGATTCTGCCAACACTAAAGAAAGTGTTAATCCAACATATCCTAAACCAACAACTAAAATTTTCTTTGACTTAATATCTAGGAATGGAACCAAATCATGTTTTCTTATTATTCCTTTAAAGTTTCCAAGTTCGTCGATTATTGGCAATATATTTATTTTGCCAGTAAATCTTTTATATGCATCTTCAACTGAGTATCCTTTTTGAAGAAAATTGAAGTTTCTATTGTAAATTTCAGTTACTTTATCGTTTAATTTACATCCTTTTATTAATCCACGCCTGATGTCACCATCACTTATAGATCCAATCAAATATTTTTTTTCATTAAGTACAAAGCATGTTCTTTCTGTATTTTCTTGTATAAGTTTTATTGCATCTTTAATTGATGAATTATAAGAAATTGTAATATTTTTTTTCTTTTGTTCTAGAAGATTGATTTTCATAAAAATATTTAATTTATGATATTGTTTATTTTTTCCAAATTTTGTTTAATCTGATCTGACTTGGCATTTCTACTTTCTAAACAATATACTCTTTGCTTATTTGGAATTTTAATTTCATTAATTTTCTTTAAAGCATTGTATTGCCAACTATTTTCTTCTAGTGCTCTGTGTTCGTCTTTTAATCCATTATTTTCAGATATATGAATCTCATATAATCTGTGACCATATTTAGAAAGATACTCATCTAAAAACTTTTCTCTTTTAAAGCCCATTATTCTACTAGAGATATTCATATGCCCTAGATCTAAAAGTAAACCAACTTCTTTGGGAACATTTCTCATTAGATCATCTATTTGCTCCATGTTGCAATTTAAAGATGAATTTCTAGCTATAGATGGAAATAGATTTTCTACTAAAAAATTTACATTTTGTTTACTAAAGTTATCAACGATATTTGAAATAAAATTTGAGGATATTTTTAAAGCTTTAGAATAAGATACTTCATCTTGATCAAATTCAAACATACCATCTTCTCTAGCTTTTGCTTTTGATAAATAGCCAGCGTGAAGACCATATAATGGGGAACCAGCATCTACAGATAATTTAAGTGCTCCATTTACCAATATTTTACATAATTCAACAGTTTTTTCATCATCAGATGCAATATTTAAAACAAAAGATTTCTCAGGAGGAGGAAAATAATTATGTAAAGTAAATTTATAACCTTCATTTTTGAATTTTTTTAAAACTTCAGAAATTTCCTCAATGGTTTGATATGGATGAGGGGCTGACAGCTCTACATATTTATCACTAAGTTTTCCGCACTCTAATATCGCACTTTCTAGAGAGGCCTGTCTACAGAGACTTGTTGATAAATAACAATAATTCATTAATTGATAGCCTCTTCTTTTTTTGATATTTCAGATTTTTCAGCTGCCAAGATTAGTTTCATTGTATGAATGCCATCCTCAAGAGGAATATTGGATTTTTTTTGTTCTTGGTATGATGAAATAAAATGCTTTAATTCTTCAATATAGCATTTATTGAAATCTTTTTCAAAATTTTCAAATGTTTCTAATTTTTTTCCGTCCGCTTGATAAATATCAACTTTATTTTTATAAAAATCCCAAATTATGTTTCCCAATTCTCCTTTGATCTCTAAAGATTTTTTATGTGATCTTCCAAAAATATCTGTGTGTATAGAACTTAAAATACCATTTTTGTGCTTAACTATTAATTCACTAATATCGTCAGCATTTATCTCGAGGTTACTAATTTTGGTATTTATTGCCATTACTGATGAAAAATCTCCTATTAAATAATGAGACAAGTCCATAATATGACATTGATCTAATATTGATCCTCCACCTTGCTTTTTACTTGCCATATAAAAAGATCTATAATCTTCATAGGGATGCCAGTCAGGTAAATATTCTGAAAATTCTCCTCTAAAATAATAAATTTTTCCAATTACATTTTCATTTAATTTATTCTTAATAAATTTTATAGCTGGATGAAATCTAAAAATATATGCAATCATCATGGTCAATTTTTTTGTATTTGATATTTCTAGCAATGCATCAGATCCATCTAATTTAGAATCTAGCGGTTTTTCAATTAATAAATGTTTGTTTAACTTTGCCAATTTTAACGATTGTTCCAAATGTAATGAAGTTGGTGAACAAATTATTGCAGCATCAAATTCCTCCACTAATGCTTTATCAAAATTATTATAAACTTTTTTAATACCAAGTTCTTTTACTTCATTTAAACGGTCATCTCTTGTATCTAATGAAATAATGTTTTCTGGCTTAACACCAATTGAAATTGCGTTTCTAATATGTCTTTTGCCTATTGAGCCAGCACCAACAATAAAAAGTTTTGTATTTTCCATTATCTTCCTAAATCAGTTAATTTAAACAATTCGTCTTTTTTTACATTTTTTTTTAATCTTAAACCAACTATTTTTTTTATTAATGATGTTGGGATACCTGTACCAGGTCTCTTAATTGCGATCATAGATCTATCAAGTTTGGTTTTAGATTTTAAATCTATTGCTGCAACCAAACTTCTCCTCAAAGATTTTGAAGTATCATTTTCTTCTTTTGATTTTTGTTTAATTGGATTTCCAAGACTTTCTCTTGCCTCGCTAGTTGCCTTAACAAGTTCAAAGAGTTCCTTTGGTTCAATTGAGGCGTTTTGATCAATTCCTGGAAGTTTCCTTGATAAAGTAAAGTGTTTTTCAATAACAACAGCTCCTTTAGAAACAGAAACAATTGCAGGTATCATAGATGCTGTATGATCAGAGTATCCTACAGGACATTTAAAAAGTTTTTTATATGAGGATAAAACGGATAAATTAGCGTTTTTAATGACTGAGGGATAATTGGATGTACATTGGAATAATAATAATGAATTGCCGGACTTTTTAAAAATTTTAACAGCCTCTTTTACCTCTTTTAATTCTCCCATTCCAGTTGAAAGAAGTATTGGTAGTTTTGTCTTTGCTGCCTCTTTTAAAAAAGGAATATTATTCAAATTACAAGAGCTAATCTTAATAGCATCGATTTTTATTTTGACTAGTTCCATTAAGCTAGCAATTTCAAAAGGAGTGCAAAGAAAATCCACTTTATTTGTTTTGGCAAAATTTTTTAATATTCTCAGTTGATCTATATCCAATTGACAGGATTTAATTATCTCTAACTGGGATTTTGTTGAAACTTTTTTATCACTTTTTTGATAATTAGCTTTTTGAGCAAATTTTGAAATGTAGTCATCAGCTATAAATTTTTGAAATTTTACACAATGCGCTCCATTTTTTTTTGCAGATAAAATCATTTTTTTTGCTAGGTTTAAACTACCATTATGATTAATTCCAATTTCTGCAATTATATATGGATTTTTTGATTTTAGTATCTTGTCTTTGATGAAATTATTTTTCTTTTTTTGCATAAAATTTTCTATTGTGAATAATTA
>CACEBA010000014.1 GCA_902557585.1 uncultured Pelagibacteraceae bacterium | reverse complement strand
ATTAGAAATAAAGAAAAACAAGAGGAAAGAAAACAAATTGAATTTTCCGAAAAAATTGATGAATTAAATCAAGAAACAGATACTTTATTGGAAGAAATTGATAAATGGGAAATGTAACTATTAAATTTAATAATAAAGAATTCATATTGTCCTGTGAGGATGGACAAGAAGAACATTTAGAGGAATTGCTAATCCAAATTAGTCAAAAGTTTAACAATTTAAAAAATGATTTAGGCAATCTAGGTGAAAATAAACTTCTATTAATTACAGCAGTGAAAATAATGGATGAGTATTATGAGACTAAAAAGAAGGTCGAACAAAGAAAAAATGAATTCAAAGATTTGTCAAATAAATTTAAAGAACTTAAATCTTTAATTTATGAATATCGAGATAAAAAAGAGGATGAGATAAAAAAACTTAATTTAAATCATGAAGATTTTAAAATTGAGATTGAAAATAATCAAAAAAAATATGAGAAGCTAATTGATGAAGCAGCCGACCAAATATCAAATTTTGTCAAAAAGGCAAAAATAGATAATCTATCCCAATAAATTTGTGATTAAATCAAAGTTAAGAGATAAATTATTAAAATTAAGAAAGAGTAAGTCAAAAAAATTAATTAATTTAAATCCAAGCAATATTTATTCATATCTTAAAAAAAAAAATTATAATTTGAAAATTATAGGTGGATATTATCCATCAAACTATGAGATTAACGATTTAGAAATTTTAAATTATTTTTTTAAAAGAGGTTCTACAATTTCACTCCCAAAAATTAAAAAAAGAAGTCAAATGGAATTTTATAAATGGTATAAAAATGATCTTTTGTTAATAAATAAATATGGTATTCCAGAACCAGAGACTACCAATAGAGTTTACCCTGATATCTTATTTGTTCCTCTAGTAGCATTTGATAAAAAACTTAATAGATTAGGTTATGGAGGTGGTTTTTATGACCGTTACATTCAAAAGATATCAAAGATCAAAAAAGTAGTAAAAGTTGGCCTTGCTTTTTCTTTTCAAAAATTAAAAAACATACCAGTTAACAAACATGATAAGAAATTAGATATAATTATAACTGAGAAAGAGATTATTTAATGAGAATATTATTTTTGGGTGACGTAGTAGGTATCGCTGGTTGTTCAAAGTTAACTAACAATCTTTTAAGTGAAATTAAATCAAAAAATATCGATTTTGTAATTGTTAATGGTGAAAATGCTGCTTCTCAAGGGGTGGGACTAACGAAAGAAATATGTAAAGATTTTTTTAATTGTGGAGTAAATGTTATTACAACAGGAAACCATGTTTGGGACCAAAAAGAAATTATGGAGTATATTGAGAAAGAAGAAAGATTATTACGTCCTAAAAATCTTTTTGAACCTGCACCAGGAAAAGGATTTAATATTTATAAAACAAATGACAATATAAAAATTGGTGTTTTGAATTTGATGGGAAATGTATTTATGAAAAAGTGTGAAGATGTTTTTCAAGCTTCAAAAAAATTTTTAAATGAGAATAAATTAACAGAAGATTACGACATACTTGTTGTAGATTTTCATGGTGAAATTACAAGTGAAAAGAATGCGATTGGCCATTTTTTTGATGGTAAAGCTACGCTTGTAGTAGGAACTCATACCCATATTCCAACCAATGATGCAAGAATTTTAAATAGTGGAACAGGATATCAAACTGATGCTGGTATGTGTGGCGACTATGATTCTGTTATTGGTATGAATAAAGAAAACTCATTAAATAGATTTTTAAAAAAAAACTCTACCAAACATTTCCCTGCTCTTGGTGATGCTACTTTGTGTGGTGTTATAGTTGAATGTAATATAAAAACTGGTTTAGCTAATAACATTCAGAGCTATATTTATGGAAATCAATTCAAAAATTAAATAAAAATTATGGCAGGACACTCTCATTGGGCTGGAATTAAACATAAAAAAGGAAAAGCAGATAAACAGCGTTCTAAAATTTTTTCAAAATTATCAAAAGAAATTACTGTGGCTGCAAAACTTGGTGATAAAGATCCCACAATGAATCCCAGGTTAAGATCAGCTGTTCAAGCGGCAAGATCTGCAAATATGCCCAAGGAAAATATTGAGAGAGCGATTGACAAATCTTCTGCAGCAACTGGTTCCAATTTTGAAAATTTAAGATATGAGGGATTTGGACCTGATAAAATTGCAGTTATTGTAGAGACATTGACAGATAACAAAAATAGAACCGCTTCAAATATAAGAACAATTTTTCAAAAAAATGGGGGAAGTTTAGGAACACAGGGATCTGCATCTCACAATTTTAAACAATTGGGAATTATTAAAATTGATAAAAAAGAAATTTCTGATGAGAATATTTTGGAATTAGCAATTGAAGCGGGTGCTGATGAATGTATATCTAATATCAATTTTCATGAAATTCATTGTCCCATTAATGAGATTTATAATGTTAAAAAAAATTTAGAAAATACAATAGCTAATTTTATTTCAACAGAGATAGAATGGATACCGCTAAATAATATAGAAATTGTTGATGAAAAAAAAGAAGAGGTAATGGAATTTTTGGATAGTTTAGAAGATGATGATGATGTTCAAAATGTTTTTTCAAATGTAAATTTAGAGGTTAATTGATGCTTATAATAGGAATTGATCCAGGGATATCAGGATCAATTTGTTTCTTAGAAGATGGGGTAATACAAGATGTTTTGGAAATGCCTACTATGATTGAAGGCAAAAAGAATAAGAAGCAAGTAAATGGATCTCAAATTTTTAATGAAATTTCAGAGAAAATAAAAAAAATTGATAAAAAAAATATAAAAGTGGTTATAGAACATGTAACAGCAATGCCAGGCCAAGGAGTTACTAGTATGTTCAATTTTGGTCAATCTTTTGGAATACTCAAAGGCATTTGCAGCGCCATGCAGCTTTCTGTATATTTTGTTCGACCTGCAAAGTGGAAGAAATATTTTAATTTGATTAATTCTGAAAAAGACGCAAGCAGAACGAGGGCAATTGAAATTTTTCCGTATTACTCATCTTATCTTTCAAGAAAAAAGGACTCTAATAAGGCGGATGCTATTCTAATAGCTAGTTTTTTCTTTGAAACGTACAAAGAGGGGTAGTACCAACATAATTCAAGTCAAATTCATGACACATTTAAGTGTGAAACATAATTATGGAAGCAGACATCGCAGCAAATGCCGTAGAACTCGGCACGAACACAGATTTTTCATTATTTAGCTTATTTTTTAGAGCTGACATAATTGTAAAATCAGTGATGATTATTTTGATACTTTGCTCAGTTTATTCGTGGGCAGTTATTATAGATAAATATAGGTTATTTAAAAAAATAAATAAATCTTCAGAAGAATTTGAGGAAAAATTTTGGAATTCTAAATCTGCAGAAAATTTATACAACAGTTTGCCATCAAAACTTGAAGATCCAATGGCTTTAGTTTTTCAAAATGCCATGGAGGGATTACTAAGAAAAAAAACAAAGAATAATTTAAGTGAGAGGATGAGTGCGCTTTTAGAAAGTGGGATTGAGAAACAAATGTCAAAAATTGATAAAGGCTTTACTTTTTTAGCAACGGTTGGTTCTACTGCACCATTTATAGGTTTATTTGGAACTGTCTGGGGAATCATGAATTCTTTTCAATCTATTGCAATTTCTAGAAATACTAGTCTTGCTATAGTAGCACCAGGAATTGCGGAAGCACTATTTGCAACTGCACTAGGTTTATTAGCAGCTATCCCTGCAGTTGTCGCCTATAATAAATTTAATAACGATTCAAAAAAATATTCTGAAAAATTAGAAAATTTTTCAAAAAGGTTTTTGACTATAATTTAAATGGCTTTTAAATTAAATCGTTCTTCAAAAGAACCTATGAGTGAAATCAATGTTACTCCATTTGTTGATGTGATGTTAGTTTTACTGATTATTTTTATGGTAACAGCGCCTTTATTAACTGTGGGTGTTCAAGTTGATTTACCGGAGAGTTCTGCTGACTCTCTTCCTGAAGAAACAGAACCTTTGACATTATCCATAAATGCAAAAGGCGAGATATTTATTCAAGAGTCAAAAGTTGAATATAATAATATTATTGCAAAAGTTTTGGCAGTTTCAAAAAATAGAACAGATACAAGAATTTATGTAAGAGGTGACAAAACTATTAATTATGGAAGAGTGCTTGAAATAATGGGACTTCTTTCTGGATCAGGTTTTACAAAGGTAGCTTTAATTTCAGAACCGTATAAGCAGAGGTAAATAAAGTGAATAGAAGTATACTTATCTCTTCTGTTTTTCATGCAGTGTTAATTATTGTTACCGCAGTGAGCCTACCTTTTTTATCAAAAAAACCTTTAGATATCCCACCCATTGTATCTGTTGAATTAATACAAATAGCTGAAAAAACAAATGTTCCTTTTGCACCAAAAGCGAAAAAAATAATTGAGAAAGTTAAGGAAAAAGAAAAACTTGTATCTGAGCAGGCTCCACCAAAAAAAGTTAAAAAAACAAAAACTAAAACTGTAGTTTCCCCAGACCAAAATAATAAGAAAGTTGAAAATCAAACTCCAGAGGCAATCCCTCTACCAGATAAAACTGTTAAAAAAATTAAAACAAAAGAAGAAAACAAACAAAACCCAGAAAAAGTTGATAAAGAAGTAAAACAGGTTTCAGAGTTTGAAAAAAAAGATTTATTTGATCCAAATAATATAGCTGCTTTAATTGACAAATCTAAGGAAGAAAGTGCAGAGGTAATTAAAAAAAATAACGATATTACACAAGATCAAGTGAAAAATATTGAAAACACTGGACTTACATTAAGTGAAGAGGATGCTCTGAAAGCGCAAATTTTTGGATGTTGGAGTATTCCATTAGGCTTACCTTATAATGAAAACTTATTAGTAAGAATTAAATTAGAATTAAAGCCAGATGGATCAGTAACAAAAACTGAAATTTTAGATCATGCAAGAATGAATAAACCAGGACAAGGGTTCTATAAAGTATTAGCTGAAAGTGCTCTAAGAGCCGTAAAATTATGTCAACCTTTAAGAGTTCCAACAACAGGTTACGAAAGATGGAAAGAATTACAGTTAAATTTTGATGCAAGAGAGATGTTAGAAGGTTAGTATATATTTTTAATATGATAAAAAAAATTATTACATTATTTTTAATTTTAATTCCAATTAACGCATATGCTTTAATTGAAGTTGACATTACCCGAGGTAATCTGAATCCTCTCCCAGTAGCAGTTTCGCCTTTGTCTATTGATGAAAAATCAAGAAAAAGTTTTGAGAAAGCTTTAAAGCAAGAAAATATTGGAGAAGAAATTTCAAGCATAGTAGAAAATAATTTGAGAATATCGGGGCTGTTCAATCCTTTAAGTAAAGAAGCTTTTTTACAAGCCCCAGATATTGCTAATTTAAAACCAAGATTTGAAGATTGGAACTTAATTAAAGCACAAGCACTTATAACTGGAAAAGTAAATTTTATTGATGATAAATTAAGAGTTGAGTTTAGATTATGGGATGTTCTTGCAGCAAAAGAAATGATGGCATTGGCATTTACAACTGTACCCAGTAATTGGCGAAGGGTAGGACATATAATTTCAGATAAAGTTTATGAAAGATTAACAGGTGAAAAAGGCTATTTCGATACCAGAATAATTTATGTAGCTGAAGAAGGACCAAAAACACAAAGAATTAAAAAATTAGCAATAATGGATCAGGATGGTTTTAATAATAAATTTTTAACACTCGGTAATGAATTAGTTCTCACCCCTCGATTTAACCCAACTAGCCAAATGGTTACGTACTTGTCTTACTTTAAAAATTTGCCAAGGGTTTATTTACTGGACATTGAAACTGGAACACAAGAGGTTGTAGGAGATTTTCCAGGTATGACATTCGCACCGAGGTTTTCACCTGATGGTAAAAAAATTATTATGAGTTTAGCAAAAGATGGGAAGTCAGATATTTATACAATGGATTTAGAAAATAGACTGGTAGAAAGAATTACAAACCATCCTTCTATAGACACTTCTCCTTCGTATTCACCTAATGGTAAATTTATAACATTTAATTCTGACAGAAGTGGGTTTCAGCAAATTTATATTATGAAAAATGATGGGAGTGGAGTAAAAAGAATTTCTTTTGGGAATGGGCTTTATGGAACACCTGTTTGGTCTCCTAGAGGTGATTTAATTGCATTTACCAAATTACATAAGGGTAAATTTTACATTGGAGTTATGAGAACTGATGGAAGCGGAGAAAGACTGTTAACAGAAAATTATTATCAAGAGGCACCATCATGGTCACCAAATGGAAGGGTATTAATCTTTTACAGGGAGACCAAAACTAACGCTAAAGGCGAAGGTTTCTCAGCAAAGCTATGGTCAATTGATTTGACTGGTTATAATGAACGTCAAATAAAGACACCAACCGATGCATCTGACCCATCATGGTCATCTTTATTAAGTAATTAATATAAAATTATCCCATTAATAATTGAAATTTCTTGATTTTTAGACTTGAAACCTCTAATTAGTTGTGAAAAAGTAAAGAATTGAAATTAGCAGCAAGGAGCGAATTAATGACATTAAGCAAAATTTTTAAAAACACACTTTTAGTATTAACAGCTTGCCTAGTATTATCTGCTTGCGCAACAAAAAAAGAAGTTGCAACAGATATTAAAGGTCAAATGCAAGGTGATGTTTACACAGGAACAGACACAGTAAAGTATTTAGCTGAAGGAGTTCCCGATAGAGTATTCTTTGCGACAAATGAGTCAATTTTGACAACTGCTTCTAGAGAAACTTTAAGAGCACAGGCCGCATGGTTAAGAAAAAATTCAGGCATAAATGTAGTACTAGAAGGTCATGCTGATGAAAGAGGCACAAGAGAGTACAATTTAGCACTTGGTGAAAGAAGAGCAAATGCAGCAAAAGATTATCTTATGACTTATGGAATTTCTTCAGACAGAATTTCAGTTTTAAGTTATGGAAAAGAAAGACCTGTTGACTCAGGTTCAAACCCATTAGCTTGGTCAAAAAACAGAAGATCAGTTACTGTTAAAGCAAATTAATAACTTTTATTATATTTCAAAGACCCTAAATCAATTCAGTGTTTTAGGGTCTTTATTTTGCCATTTTTATAATCATAAGTAAGTTGTTGATGAAACTAGCTTTCAAATTAATTTTTATAAAACTTATTTTAGTTTTAAATTTTTTCTATAACAGTATGTCTTATGCTGATAGTCATAATATATATGAAACTTTAGAAATAATTAAAAATGATCTTAAAACACTTGAAAGAGCGGTATATTCAGGATCAATTGAAATAGAAAATAAAAAAAATTTAAATGATGGTTTAGAGATAAATTCAAACTCTGAAGATGTCCTTACAAGACATTTACTTAAATTGTCCGAGGTAGAGGATCAATTTAAAGAACTTACAAATAAATTTGAAGAAATAAATTTTAAATTAGATAAGTTGTCCAATCGGTTGTCTAAAATTCAAGCTGATAATCAAGTAAGATTTGAAGATATAGAGACTGCCATCAGTTCTGGAAATGTTGGCGTGACTTCTTCTAAATTGAGTTCAAAACCTAAAGTTAGTGAAAAGAAGATTTTACCTGGCAGTTCACAGCCTCAAGATCTTGGTTCTATATCTTACAAAGATACAGAAACTAAAAATAGTTCTCAACAAATACAGTCAGTTGAAACAACTGCGTCAATTGTGACAGAAACATTTGACTCAGAGGAGAAAATATTACCTCAAGATTTATCTCCAGAAAAACAATATGAATTCGCTACAAGTTTTTTAAAAGTTGGAGATTACAGCACAGCAGAAAGAGCTTTCAGAGAATTTGTAAAGTCTAATTCGGAACACGAATTAGCAGGAAGTGCACAGTATTGGTATGCCGAGACATTTAGAATAAGACAGCTGTATACTGATGCTGCGTCTGCTTATTTGGAAGGATATCAAAAATATCCATCAGGCAAAAAAGCACCAATAAATTTATTAAAACTTGGAGTTTCGATGGTTCAAATAGGTGAAAAGGACCAGGGATGTAAGATGATTAACGGTGTAGAATTACAATATCCAAAAGCAAATCAGTCCGTAATACAAAAAGCTAAATATGAGTCTAAAAAATTTGAATGTAATAAACAAGACTCATAGAAATTTATTAAATAATTTAAAAGATAAAAGAGTTTTAAAGATTTACAAAAAATTTGAAAGAAATTTCAAATTAAATCAAAATTTCATTGTTGGAGTATCAGGTGGACCTGACAGCTTAGCTTTGACTTTTTTAACGAAAATTTATTCAATTAAAAAATCTTTAAAAGTAAAATATTTTATTATTGACCACAAGTTGCGAAAAAATTCAACCTCTGAAGCACAATTAGTAAAAAAAATACTCAAAGCAAAAAGTATAAATTCAAGCATTATTAAGTGGAATGGAATAAAGCCTAAAAGTAATGTTCAGTCCTTAGCTAGAGAAAAAAGATATAGTATATTAGTAGACCAGGCTAAAAAACTAAATATCCAAAATATTTTAACTGGTCATCATTGGGAAGATTTGTACGAAAATTTTTTTATACGAATTTCAAGAGGAAGTGGTTTAAATGGCCTAGTATCATTTGGAGAAACATTAGATAATCAAAAGATGCGAATAATTAGACCATTATTAAATTTTGAAAAAAAGGATTTAATTTATTTAACAAAGAATGTTTTTAAACATTATATCAATGATCCATCTAATGAAGATGATAAGTTTAAAAGAGTAAGAATAAGAAAATTAACAAAGAATTTGCAAGCAGAGGGATTAGATAAAAAAAAATTCTTTTTGACTATTAAAAATTTAAAAGACTCCAACGAAACTATAAATTATTATGTTAAACAAAATTTGAGAGAGAATTCATTTTTTAATAAGAAAAAAAATACAGTTCTTATCAAAATCAAATTTTTTTATCAACCTCACGAAGTCGTTTTTAGGTCACTTACAAAAGTAATTAAAAGTGTTGGAAAAAAGTATTATCCCTCTAGAGGAAAAAAGATTGACAGAATCATTGAGATCGTAAAAAATTACCCCAATTTATCAGTTAAACTAACTCTAGGTAAATGTTTAATAAATAAAGTGAATCGGTCAATCATTGTGACAAATGAGCAAAAAATTTAATACTTTTTGATATTTTGTCACTTGTTTAATTGATAATAATTATTATTTTAAGGTTATGAATTTAAAAAAATCTTGCGATGTGGGGGATAATAGTTTTTTTAACTATTGGTCTTTACAATATGTTTAAAAACCCACAACCAAATACAAGAGGTGGAAATCAAATTATTTTTTCAGATTTTTTAACATCTGTAGATAATGGTGAAGTTTTAAAAGTTGAGATACAAGGAAATAATATTAAAGGTATTTATTCAAACGGAAATGCTTTTTCTACATATTCACCAAATGATCCAAATTTAATTGAAAAACTATCCGATAAAGGAGTTAGTATTTCGGCAGCACCCTTAGAGGAGAAAATGCCTTCTTTATTTGGAGTACTACTTTCATGGTTCCCAATGCTTTTATTAATTGCAGTTTGGATTTTCTTTATGAGACAAATGCAAGGCGGTAGAGGCGGAGCTATGGGTTTTGGAAAATCTAAAGCTAAAATGATGAATGAGCTTAAAGGCAAAGTTACATTTAATGATGTAGCAGGAGTTGAAGAAGCTAAAGAGGAGGTTGAAGAAATAGTGGAATTTTTAAAAGATCCTAAAAAGTTTAGTAGACTAGGAGGAAAAATACCTCGAGGTGCATTGCTAGTTGGTCCACCAGGTACTGGTAAAACACTTTTAGCAAGAGCAATTGCAGGTGAAGCTGGTGTTCCTTTCTTTACAATTTCAGGTTCAGATTTTGTTGAAATGTTTGTTGGAGTTGGTGCATCAAGAGTGAGAGATATGTTTGAACAAGGTAAAAAAAATGCTCCGTGCATAATATTTATAGATGAAATAGATGCCGTAGGTAGGAGTAGAGGTGCAGGTCTTGGTGGTGGTAATGACGAAAGAGAACAAACACTAAATCAGTTGTTGGTAGAAATGGATGGATTTGACACTAATGAAGGAGTAATAATAATTGCAGCAACTAACAGACCTGATGTGCTAGACCCCGCTTTACTAAGACCAGGTCGATTTGATAGACAAGTAGTTGTTTCTAACCCAGATATAATAGGAAGAGAAAAAATTCTTAAAGTACATGCTAAGAAAATTAAGATGGCTCCAGATGTTAACTTAAGAACTGTAGCGAGAGGTACACCAGGATTTTCGGGAGCAGATTTAGCAAATTTAGTAAACGAAGCAGCATTATTGGCAGCAAGAAAAAGTAAAAGAATTGTAACACTAAATGAGTTTGAAGAAGCCAAAGACAAAGTAATGATGGGTGCAGAAAGAAGATCAATGGTAATGACAGAGGATGAAAAAAAATTGACAGCATATCACGAAGGAGGTCATGCTTTGGTTTCATTTAATATGCCAAGTTATGATCCAATTCATAAAGCAACAATTATTCCAAGAGGAAGAGCCCTTGGAATGGTTATGAATTTACCCGAAAGAGATAAGCATGGATATTCAATAAAATATCTAAAAGCAAGATTGGCTGTCTGTTTCGGAGGTAGAGTTGCAGAGGAGATTATTTTTGGAAAAGATAATATTTCTACGGGAGCAGGTGGTGGAAGTGGGTCTGATATTAACCAAGCTACGCAACTTGCTAGGGCAATGGTAACAAAATATGGTATGAGTGAAGAAATGGGGCCAGTTGAATACGGTGAAAACCAAGAGGAAGTATTTTTAGGCAGATCTGTTACTCAAACTCAATCAGTTTCAGAAGCTGTTGCTCAAAAAATAGATAAAGAAATAAGAAAATTAGTTGATGAGGGTTATAACCAAGCTAGAAAGATATTAACAGAAAAAATTGATGATTTACATAAAATTGCAAAAGCTCTTATAACTTATGAGACTTTAACTGGAGAAGAAATTGAGAATATAGTAAATAAAAACTTATATCCCAAAGATAAGGTAGTAGAAAAACCAGATGAAACAGATGATCAGAGCTCTGCTCTAGGTGCAATGGGTTTAAAACCTAAAATAGTTCACTAAGCCGTTGATGCCAAGATATTACACTAGAGCGTGTAATTTCTATTATGGCCATCAATCTAAAATACTTGTTAAGAAAAAAAAATCTCTTCCTCTTCATAACATTAAGGAGATATCTTTTGATCAGATTGAAATAATTTCAAGAAACTCTAAAAAAAAAATTTTTATTAACCAACTAAAAAAATTACCAATACACTTACAAAAAAAAATTAATTATGACTTAAAAAAAATTACTTCAACTAAAAAAAGTTTTTGTAATTTCAAATTTAATTCAATTCCAAATGTTCTTGGGATCTTAAATTTAACACCAGATAGTTTTTCAGATGGTGGAAAATTTAACAAAAAAGACAAAGGTATTAAGCGGGCTATAAATTTATATAATTCAGGTGCTAGTGTAATTGATATTGGAGGAGAATCTACGAGACCAGGCTCTAAAACTATAAGTGAAAATTTGGAATGGAGTAGAATTCATAAAATTTTAAAAATATTAAGTAAAAAATTACCAATATCTTTAGATACTAGAAAATCTGCTATAATGAAAAAAGGAATACAATTAGGAATAAGTATAATAAATGATGTGTCAGGCTTAGAATATGATCCTGAAACTGTAAGTATTTTAAAGCACTTTAAAACTCCCTTTATTTTGCAGCATTCCCAAGGTCGACCAGAAAATATGCAAAACAGACCTAGTTATAAAAATGAATTATTAGATGTATATGATTTTTTTGAAAAGAAGATTAGATATTTGAGATCAATTGGAATAAATCACAATAAAATTATTATTGATCCAGGCATAGGATTTGGAAAAAATTTGAAACATAATATGAGTCTAATGACGAATATTTCTATTTTCCATACCCTTGGTTTTCCTATACTTGTGGGCAATTCAAGAAAAAGATTTATTAAAGATATATCTAAGAAAAACGATAGTAAATTAAGGATTGGGGGAACAATAGCATCATCAATATATTTGATGAGCCAAGGAGTTCAAATTTTGAGAATTCATGATGTTAATGAAGTTATGCAATCTATAAAAGTTTATAAAAAAATACTTAAAGATTAATGTCAAAAAAATATTTCGGTACTGATGGAATAAGGGGTGCGGTAAACAGTAAAAATATAAATGGTGAAATGTTTTTTAAGTTTGGCCTTGCTTCAGGAACTTTTTTTAGATCACAAAATAAAAGTAAACAAACTGCTATAATTGCAAAAGATACAAGACTTTCAGGTTATATGCTTGAGCCCGCTTTAGTATCAGGATTAACTTCAGCTGGTATGGATGTTTATACTTTAGGACCTATACCAACAAATGGCTTGGCAATGCTAACTAAAGCTATGAGAGCTAATATGGGTATAATGATCACTGCATCACATAATCCACACTATGACAACGGATTAAAACTATTTGGTCCAAATGGAATGAAACTATCTGATAGGTTTGAAAAGAAAATTGAAAACTTAATAGATAAAAATATTACAAAAAATTTATCTAAGGCTGAAAAAATAGGAAGAGTAAAAAGACTAGAAACAGGAACTAAGGACTATATTAAAATTTTGAAAAAAAACTTTACAAAGGAGTTCAATCTAAGAGGACTTAGGATTGTAATAGATTGCGCAAATGGAGCTGGTTATAAAGCTGGACCTGAATTGTTGAAATCATTAGGGGCAAAAGTAATATCTATTGGTGCAGAGCCAAATGGTATAAATATTAATAAAAATTGTGGATCTGTTTACCCTAAAAATATTAGAGTAGCAGTAAAAAAATATAAAGCTCATATTGGCATTTCATTAGATGGAGATGCAGATCGAGTCATAATGTGTGATGAAAAAAGCAATATAATTGATGGTGATCAAATAATTGCAGCTATAGCCTCAAGATGGAAAAATAAAAAAATGTTAAAGGGCGGAGTAGTTGGTACACTAATGTCTAACTATGGTTTAGAGAAGTATTTTAATAATAAAAATATAAAATTTATAAGAGCAAATGTTGGTGATAGATACGTAAAAGAAAAAATGCAAAAATATAAATTTAATTTAGGTGGTGAACAATCTGGACATATTATTCTTGGCAAGTTTGCAACCACTGGTGATGGGCTACTGGTTGCTTTGGAGTGTTTATTTGCACTGAGAAAAGGTAAAAAAGCTAGTGAGTTTTTCACAAATTTTAAAAAAATTCCACAGATACTAAAAAATATATATGTAAAAGATAAAAATATAATAAGTAAAAGAGATTTAAAAAAAGCAATTAAAAATGCTGAAAGACTAATTAAAGGAAATGGAAGAATCCTCGTCAGAAAGTCAGGCACAGAGTCAAAAATAAGAGTAATGGGTGAAAGTGAAAATTTAGATCTTTTACTAAAGTGTATAAATATTATTACCAAAAAAATTAAATAAATTGAAACCAAAATCGAAAGTGTTAATTATTGCAGGATCAGATTCTTCTGGTGGAGCTGGAGTCCAGGCAGATATAAAAACTGTTACAGCATTAGGTTCATACGCAATGACAGCAATAACAGCTGTTACAGTTCAAAATACTACTGGAGTTAACTCAATAGTGGCTATTAATCCAAAGGAAATTTATAATCAAATTATTTTTACTTCAAAAGATATTTTACCAGATGCTATTAAGATTGGTATGCTGCACTCATCAAAGGTTATAAGATCAGTAAGTAAATCATTGAGTCAAATAAAATCTAGAAATATTGTTTTAGATCCAGTTATGGTTGCGAAGGGTGGAACAAAATTAATTAATAATAATGCAATAAATTTACTTAAATTAATACTGATTAAAAAAGTATTATTGCTAACACCAAATATTCCTGAGGCAGAAATTTTAACCAATACAAAAATAAAAACTAAAAAGGATATGATTTATGCTGCACAAAAGTTACTTGGATTAGGGGCAAAAAATGTACTTATTAAAGGTGGTCATTTGAAAGGAAAAATAATTCATGACATTTATGTAAACAATAAAGATATCAAAATTTTTGATAGTAAAAGAGTTAAAACTAAAAATACTCATGGAACTGGTTGTACATTATCAAGTGCAATAGCAACATTTTTATCATGTGGAAAAACAGTAAAGAAATCTTGTGAGCTTGGAATTAAATATGTAAATTTGGCCATAATATCTAACCCCAATTATGGTAAAGGTCATGGTCCAATAAATCATCTTAATTCGATGAGCATAGATAAAAAATTAAAATAATGAAAAATATAGTAGTCGTTGGGTCACAATGGGGAGATGAAGGAAAGGGTAAGATAGTTGATTGGCTATCTGAGCAGGCAGACGTTGTAATAAGATTCCAGGGAGGACACAATGCAGGACATACACTCGTTATTGATGGTATAACTTATAAATTAAGACTACTACCTTCAGGAATAGTGAGAAAAAATAAGATTTCAATCATTGGTAATGGAGTAGTGGTTGATCCCTGGGCACTACTAGACGAAATAGAAGAAATAAAATTAAAAGGGGTAGATGTTAATGTTGATAATTTTATTGTTTCAGAGTCTGCAAATTTAATTTTACCATTTCATAGAGAAATGGATGAAATAAGAGAAGATGCAGCTGGAAAAGGAAAAATTGGAACTACAAGACGAGGAATTGGACCTGCTTATGAGGACAAAGTTGGTAGAAGATCTATAAGAGTAATGGATTTAAGATCTGAAAAAAATTTAGATCAGAGGTTAGAGTCAGTTTTAATACACCACAATGCTATTAGGAAAGGTTTAGGAAAAAAAATTTATGAAAAAGAGCAACTAAAAGAAAAACTATTAAAGATTGCACCAAATATACTAAAATTTTCACAGCCCGTATGGCTTAAAGTTGATCAATTTAAAAAACAAAAAAAAAAAATTTTATTTGAAGGGGCTCAAGGAATTTTATTAGATGTAGATCATGGCACTTATCCTTATGTAACTTCTTCTAATACTGTAGCCTCAAGTGCTGCGACAGGAACTGGTTGTGGACCAAATTCAATTAATTATGTACTAGGGATAACCAAAGCATATACTACTCGTGTTGGAGAAGGACCTTTTCCAACTGAGTTAAAAGATGAAATAGGAGAATTATTGGGAACTCGAGGAAAAGAATTTGGAACTGTTACTAGCAGAAAAAGAAGATGCGGTTGGTTCGACGGTGTTCTGGTGAGACAAACCATTAAAATTTCTGGTATTGATGGAATTGCACTTACTAAATTGGACGTATTAGATGAATTAGATGAAATTAAAATGTGTATACATTATGAGCTAGATGGAAAAAAGATTGATTATTTACCAGCAGCTGTAGAGGATCAATTAAAAATAAAACCGATATTTAAAACTTTCCCAGGATGGAAAGCTACAACAAGTGGAATAAAAAATATGGTTGATTTACCAGAAAATGCAAAAAAATATATTTTTGCAATTGAGGATTTTATAGGTGCAAAAATTTCAAGCATATCTACTAGTCCAGAGAGAGAAGATACAATATTAGTTGAAAACCCTTTTGATGTTTAATTAGCTGGCAATAAATTTTTAGATTTTGCTAAAAGAAGCATGTGCTTTTGAAGTTTTTCAAAAGCTTTATTTTCAATTTGTCTTACCCTTTCTCGGCTAATTTTATATTTCTGACTTAAATCTTCTAATGTCGTTGGATTGTCATTCAATCTTCTTGAGTATAAAATTTCTCTTTCTCTATCATTAAGGACCTTAATAGAGTCTTTTAATAAATCTTTCCTTTGTTCCATTTCCTCATGCTGAGCAAACTTTAGGTCATGGTCTAATTCTTTATCAACTAACCAGTCTTGCCATTCATCTCCATCTTCACCAACTTGAGCATTTAGTGAAAACTCTTTACCCGACAATCTTCTATTCATTGAAACAACTTCTTCTTTACTTACATCAAGCTTATTAGCAATATGATTAACATGTTCATCCCTCAAATCTCCTTCTGTTTGAGGAGCAATTT
>CACEBA010000013.1 GCA_902557585.1 uncultured Pelagibacteraceae bacterium | reverse complement strand
TGCTCAAGCTTTACAGGTTCGTTTATTACTTTTTTTTGATCTTCGCTGTACCTAACTTCAGTATGTCCAGTTAGTGGAAAATCTTTTCTAAGTGGATGACCTTGAAATCCATAATCAGTTAGTATCCGTCTCAAATCTGGATGATCTTTAAAAGAAACACCATACATATCAAAAACTTCTCTTTCCATCCAGTTAGCTGCAGGAAAAATACTTGTTACAGATGGTATTATTTCATTTTCGCCAATAGAATATTTTAATATAACTCTTTGATTATATTCATGACTTAAAAATAAATAAACAATTTGAAATCTTGGGTTATTTTCAGGATAGTCTATTACTGTAATATCAATAAGTTGTCTAAATTTTGTATCTGAATTTGTTTTTAAAAACAAAATTACGTCAATAAGATCATCTTTGTCTGTTTCAAGATAAATTTGATTATGCTTAATCTCACTTTTATTAATTTTAGTTGTTAATTCAGAATTAATTTTTTTTTCTAAATCTATTAAGTTATTCATGCCTACCTTGTAATTGAACCTTTGTTTCTAATTTTTTTTTGAAGTTGCAGAATTCCATATAATAAAGCCTCTGCCGAAGGGGGGCATCCTGGAACATAAACATCGACAGGAACTATTCTATCGCAACCTCTAACTACAGAATATGAATAATGATAATAACCACCTCCATTAGCACAACTTCCCATAGAAATCACATATCTTGGTTCTGGCATTTGATCGTAAACTTTTCTTAAAGCTGGTGCCATTTTATTTGTTAAAGTTCCAGCAACTATCATCACATCAGATTGTCTTGGGGAAGCTCTTGGAGCTGCACCAAATCTTTCAAGATCATATCTTGGCATTGATGTTTGCATCATTTCAACAGCGCAACAGGCTAAACCAAAGGTCATCCAGTGTAGCGAACCAGCTCTAGACCAATTTATTAAATTATCCAATGATGTTGTAATAAAGCCATTCTTACTAAAATCATCTGCAAGTTGCCTAAATTCCTCAGGTATCTGGTCTAATTTATCATTCATAATAATTTATTTTTATTCCCAGTCTAAGGCGCCTTTTTTCCACTCATAAATAAAGCCAATTGTAAGTATGAATAAGAAAATCATCATTGAGGAAAAGCCTAATATACCAATGTTGCCCAGTGAAATTGCCCAAGGAAAAAGGAATGCAATTTCTAAATCAAAAATTATAAATAAAATTGCTACTAAATAAAATCTTACATCAAACTCCATTCTTGAGTCTTCAAACGGTTCAAAACCACATTCATATGCAGATAGTTTTTCTGGGTCAGGTTTTTTAGGCGAGAGAATAAAATTTACTACAACAAAAACGCAACTTAACCCTAAAGCGAGAACTAAAAAAATTATGATTGGTAAGTAGTCTTGTAAAAATTCAGATAACATTGAAGTCTATATAACACTTTTTTTTTATTCTTGTAGCGCTCATACGTCACATTTATAATAAAAAAAAAGGTAACAATTTCAAATATTTAGAGTTATTAAGCTGAAAAACTCAATAATATCAATGTATTAGTAAATTTAAAGATTTCATTACAAAAAAAGTGGCGGGAGTGAAGGGACTCGAACCCTCGACCTATCGCGTGACAGGCGATCGCTCTAACCAACTGAGCTACACCCCCACTTTTGATTCTTGGTGGGCAGTATAGGACTCGAACCTATGACCCCCTCGGTGTAAACGAGATGCTCTACCAACTGAGCTAACCGCCCTGACCAAAAATACGCTGTTTTATATACTTATTTAAGATTTCTATCAATTAGAAATTATCCTTTTAAACTGGTATTATTTAGAATTATTTTTAACAAATGAATAGAAAATAAACATAACGATTGAAATAAGTATAATTTTTTATTCTAAAATTAGCAAAGATACTCTAGAGCCTTTAGAATACCACCTTTTTGGTATGGTATTTTTGATTTCATCAAACCCATTTCAACACCAGCTAAAGTCCCTGCTAACATTAATTCATTAAAATCTCCTAAATGACCAATTCTAAAAACTTTTCCAGCAACTTTTGCAAGTCCAGTACCTAATGACATGTTGTAATTATCCAAAATAGTCTTTCTTAAAAAATCTGCATCATGACCATCAGGAACAAGAACTGCTGTCAATGAGTCTGAATATTCAGAAGGATTTTTACATAGTATTTCTAAACCCCAAGAATTAACTGCTATACGTGTAGCCTCTGCAAATCTTTTGTGTCTAGCAAAAACATTTTCTAAACCTTCTTCTGTAAGCATATTAATAGCTTCATCTAAACCATATAATAAATTAGTAGCAGGAGTATATGGAAAATATCCTTTTTTATTATTTTCTAACATTGGTTCCCAATCCCAATAAGACTTGGGTAAATCTGAAACTTTATATGCTTCTATAGCTTTAGAGCTAATTGCATTAAAAGATAATCCGGGAGGTAATAATAGACCTTTTTGAGATCCGCCAACGGTAACATCTACTTTCCATTCTTCATGTTTATAATCAATAGATCCTAATGATGATATAGTATCTACAAACAATAGTGCAGGATGATTTGCATTATCCATGGCTTTTCTAATTTCTCCGATTCTACTAGTAACACCTGTGGAGGTTTCGTTATGAACTGCACAAACCGCTTTAATTTTGTTATCTTTATCTTCTTTTAACTTTTGTTCTACAATATTAGGATCAACTCCAGTTCTCCAATCACCTTTTACAAAATCTATTTTTAATTTGAATTTATCAGCAATATCATACCAAAGAGTTGAGAAATGACCTGTTTCAAACATTAATATTTTATCTCCAGCACTTAAAGTATTTACAATGGCAGCTTCCCACGCACCTGTGCCAGAAGCAGGAAATATAATCACTGGTTCAGATGTTTTAAAAATTAATTTTATTCTATCTAATACTCTTAGGCCTAAATCTGCAAAATCTGGACCTCTATGATCCATAGTCGGATAGTCCATTGCCCTTAACACTCTGTCCGGAACATTGGTTGGTCCTGGAATTTGTAAAAAATGTCGACCAGCTCTTATATTATTTGATATTGCCATAACGCTGTATATGCTAAAGAAATTACATAATCAAATTTTTAATGTATGACAAATAGTAGTAATTTAATAGACAGTTTAGAGGTTTACACTCTCAGTAATCCAAATGATGTTAAACCTCATTGGGTTAGTCATTTCATTGTCCCAACTGCTAATGAACTTTTAATAAAGATAAAAACTAAGAATGGTAATTCAGGTTTTGGAATGGCGACAAGCTATACAGACATAACGCCAATTATCAAACCATTTAAAAACGGATTACAAAATTTAATTATTGGTGAGGATCCATTTTGTCCTGAGAAAATATATAATAAAATTTTTAAATTAACAGATACAAAAATTAGCAGTGAAAAAGGTTGGAGCAGAGAAGCTTTAATAAGAATTTCAGCAGCCTTGGATATCGCTTGTTGGGACTTAATTGGTAAAGCCGCAAATATTCCATTGTATAAATTATTTGGTGGGTTCAGAAATAAAATTCCAGTTTATGTAACTTGTGCTTATTATAGAGATGGTAAGGATGAGAAAGAATTAAGAGATGAATTAAAAAAATTAATCGAAATTGGGCATCAAAGTTTTAAAGTGAAAGTTGGTGGATTGAGTATTAAGGAAGATGCAAAAAGATTAGAGATAATAAGAGATGAAATTGGTAGTCAAAAAAATTTAATGATTGATGTTAATAGAGCTTGGGATTTAGTAACAGCAGTAGAAGGAGTTAATGAATTTAAAAAATTTAAACCCACTTGGATTGAAGAACCTGTAAGATGGGAAGATGATAGGAGAAATTTAAAACTTTTATCTAAACAAACCGAAATACCTTTGTCAGGTGGTGAAAGTGAAGTAACAATTTATGGATGTAGATCCATGATTGAGGAGGACGCAATACAAATATTACAATTTGACTGTACAATGTTTGGTGGTTTTACTAATGGTAAAAAGCTTTCAGCTTTATGTGAGATCAACCACATTGATATAGCGCCTCACCATGATTGCTATATTCATGCACCTTTAGTTGCATCATCTCCATCTGGAAGAATTGTTGAGTCATTTGATAATGAAAGAGATCCTTTACAATCAGAGTTATTCGAAAATGTCCATAAAATGAGTAATGGTTGGATATATTTAAACGAAAATCCAGGGTTAGGATTTGAGGTTTCAGAAACCGCGTTAAAAAAGTTCGGTAAATTAGTTTACAAAAAATAAATAAACCATTAATTAAGTTTAATGAGTTTTAGTCCAGAACAGATACAGAAAATTGGCAAAGAAATAAGTAGCAAAGTTAGTGGTAAAACCTTATTTGATGAATTTTCACGTGGAAGATATAGCACAGACGCTTCTGTTTATCAGATAAAGCCTCTAGGAGTAGTTCTTCCAAAAGATACGAATGATGTATTAAATATAATGAATTACTCACAAAAAAATTCTATTCCTTTACTAGCAAGAGGTGGTGGAAGTTCTCAATGTGGTCAAACAGTAGGTGAAAGTGTAGTTCTTGATTATAGTAAACACCAAAATAAGATCTTAGAGCTCAACGTTAAAGATAAATATGTTTGGGTAGAGCCTGGTGTCGTTCTTGATCATTTAAATGAATATTTGAAACCTTTTGGGTTATGGTTTCCTGTGGATGTATCTACTAGTAGCAGAGCAACTATTGGGGGAATGTCAGCCAACAATTCCTGTGGTTCAAGATCATTGTATTACGGAAATATGGTACATAATGTGTTGGCTATTGAAGCAATATTAGATGATGGTTCGATTTTTACATTTGATCAAATTGAAAAAAATTATTTAGAGAGAAAAAATAACCAAGATAGACTTTATAAAATTATTGATAAGTTTATTGACGTAAGACAAAAGGTTGCTAGTGATATTAAGGATAATTGGCCTACAACCCAAAGAAGGGTTGGAGGATATAATATAGATTTAATAGATCCAAATGGATTTAACTCATCTAATCTTTTAGTTGGATCAGAGGGGACATTATCTTTATTTAATAAAATAAAGTTAAGATTATCTGAGATTCCTAAGAATAAAATACTTGGTGTATGTTACTTTGATAATTTTCACCAAGCTATGGAATTAGCAAAAGAAATTGTAAGATTAAAACCCACTTGTGTGGAATTAATGGATCAAAATTTATTAAATCTAGCAAGAGAAATACCTATGTATGCTGGAGGTATTAAAAAATATATTAAAGGAAATCCTGAAGCAGTTCTTATGGTTGAATTTATAGATAATGAAAAAAATATCTATGAAAAAAAAATTAAAGATCTTGAGTATTTAGTTCTAAATCAAAATAAGAAAAATCAATTTGCTTATTTTACAAATTTATCTGAACAAAAAGAAGTTTTTGAAATAAGAAAAGCAGGATTAAATATTTTAATGTCAATGAAAGGTGATAAAAAACCTGTGGCTTTTATAGAAGATTGTGCGGTATCTCTAGATCATTTAGCCGAATACACAGCAAGATTAAAAGAAATATTTAAAAAATATAATACTAGTGGAATGTTTTATGCTCATGCATCCGTGGGAACGCTTCATATAAGACCAGTATTAAATATGAAATCTGATGTAGATATTAAAAATATGAAATCTATTTCTCAAGAAGCTTTTGAAATGGTAAAAAATTATAAAGGCTCTCACTCTGGTGAGCATGGTGACGGGATAGTTAGATCAGAATTTCATGAGATGATGTTTGGTAAAAAAATTATAAATGCGTTTGAGGAAATTAAAGATACATTTGATAATAAAAACCTTCTAAATCCTGGTAAAATTGTTAGACCATATAAATCTAATGATAGATCATTGATGAGATATAAGTCTGGGTATCAAGCAAATAACATTAATACACATTACGATTGGTCAAATTGGGGTCAATTTTCTGATGCTGTTGAAATGTGCAATAATAATGGTGCATGTAGAAAACTAGATTCAGGAGTAATGTGCCCATCATACCGTGTTACAAAAGATGAAAAAGATCTGGTAAGAGGCAGAGCAAATACACTTAGATTGGCTTTATCCAATCAACTACCTGAAGGATCTTTTGCATCTAAGGATATGTATGAAACTATGGAGCTTTGTGTAAGTTGTAAAGCTTGTCAAAGAGAATGTCCAATGTCAGTTGATATGGCTAAAATGAAAAGTGAATTTCTTTCCCACTACTATAAAAAATTTAGTATGCCTATTAAAGATAGAGTTATATCTGATATGCCAAGACTTATCTGGTTATTAAAAATTATTGCTCCTATTTTTAATAAAGTTAAAAACTTACCATTAATTTCAACTATAGTTAACAAATTTGGTTTTGCAACAGAGCGAAAAATGCCTGAAGTTCAAAGTCAGGATGCTCTTAAAGAAATTTATAATAGCCAGCCAGTCTCTGAGAATAAGGTTATTTTATTTGCTGACACATTTAATATAAATTTTGAAAATAAAAATTTAATTTACTCTATAAAAGTACTGAATAAATTTGGCTATCAAGCTATTATACCTAGTTATGGTAAAGATAATCTAAGTAGGCCGTTATGTTGTGGTAGAACATATATTTCCTATGGACAGTTAGATAAAGCAGCCTCAGAGTTAAATCGATTTAACGACTATATTTTAGAGAACAATTATTATGATTTACCAGTTGTTGGTATTGAGCCCTCTTGTCTGCTAACTTTCAATGATGAGTATTTGTCATTAAAAAATATAAATAATAGAGAAAAAATTAAAAATAATTTTTATTTACTAGAAGAATTTATTTTAGATCAATTAAAGATTAATAAGAATATTAAGATAAACGACTTTGACCAAAATGTATTAATTCATGGACATTGTCATCAAAAATCTCAAGATAGAATGAATGGACTTAAAAATCTTTTATCAGAATTAAAAATTAACAACAAAATGATTGAATCAAGTTGTTGTGGTATGGCTGGATCATTTGGATACGATAGTAAAAATTATGAAGTATCAAAAAAAATGGCTAATCTTTCACTTATTCCAAGTATAAAAAGCAGTAATGGAAATGATTTTATAGTTGCTAATGGTACTAGTTGTAGACATCAAATCTCTGACTTATCACAAAAAAAAGGGAAACATATTTCAGAACTATTATTTAAGATTTTTGAAACTGTAAATTAAAGAATTATTTTTCTGCTATAAAAGTCTTCTATCTCTTTTTCTTTATAACCAAAATTAATCATAATTTCTTTTGTATGTTCTCCAAGATTAGGTGCACCTTTTGATTTATCGGTCTTACTTTTTGAAAATTTAATTGGCATTCCAATAGCTTTACTTTTTCCTGCTTTTTTATTATCTACCTCTAAAATCATCTGACGATCAATTGTTTGAGGATCTTTAAACATGTCAGTAATTGAATTTATTGGGCCGCAAGGGAAACCATTATCATCAAATATCTTTAACCACTCTGATGAAGTTTTTTTAGAAAGCACTGTGGTCAATATTTCAACTAGTTCTGTTAAATTTTTTTTTCTATTTAAATTTGACGAAAATTTTTCATTTTCTTGGAGGTCTTCTCTATCAATAGCTTTTATTAGTTTAAGCCAGGTACTTTGGTTTGAAGCTCCTATAGTTATCCATTTGTCTTTAGTTTTAAAAGCCTGATAAGGAGCTGTTAAAGGATGAGCCGAACCTAATGGACCAGGTGACTCTCCAGTTGCTCCTGCAATTGCAGATTGCCAATAAGTGTGAACTATTCCCGCCTCAAATAAAGATGTATCTACTTTTTGACCCTCACCTGTTTTGTTTCTATGAATTATTGCTGCTAGTATTCCGCTTGCAGCTAATAGTCCAGCTGTGATATCTGTAATTGGAGCGCCAACTTTCATTGGTGGTTTTTCTTTACTTTCACCAGTTATACTCATCAAGCCACTCATACCTTGAGCCACTAAATCAAATCCACCTTTATCTGCATATGGTCCAGTTCTCCCATACCCAGAAATTTCGCATAAAATTATTTTGGGATTTATTTTTGATATTACATCATATCCAACACCTAGTTTATCAAGTGTACCTTTTCTAAAATTTTCTAAAACCACATCAGAATCTTTTATCATTCTTTTGAAAATTTCTATTCCATCTTTATCTTTTAAATTGAGAGCTATTCCTTTCTTGTTTCTGTTCATCATCATAAAAGCTGCCGACTCTCCATTTATGTCTGGTGGAAGAAAATTTCTTGTATCATCTCCAGAAGGTGTTTTTTCAATTTTGATAACTTCAGCACCTAAATCAGCTAATAATAATCCACAAGTAGGACCAGCCATAATTTGTGCAAGTTCTAAAACCCGAATACCCTTTAACGATGCTGACATTAATTATTTATTTTTAAATTTTGGTTTTATTTTATCTAAAAAAGATTTGTAACCAATTTTAAAGTCCTCTGTATCGTAACATTTATATCCTAGATTATTTATCTTTTCAGTGACTTTACCATTTTTTAAGATGTTTCTTGCAAATTGCTTATGCCATCTTGCTACCTTAGGAGCACCTTCGCATATTAGTTCTGCTGATTTATAAACTTCCTTTTCTACATCTTTGTCATCAATAACTTTGTTTACCAATCTTTTTTCTAAAGCTTCTTGTGCGCTAAAAACTCTTCCCTCAAATAAAATTTCCATAGCAGTAGAATAATTGGCTACACTAAGTAACACTTCTAATTCTTTAGCAGCCATAGTTAGTCCTAGTCTTTTAATAGGAATACCAAAACGGGAACTTTTTCCACATATTCTTAGATCGCAACAAGCCGCAATTTCTAAACCTCCACCTACACAAATGCCCTCTATTAAAGCAACTGTAGGTATTGGACAATTAAATATCGCACCTAAAGTTCCATGTAAATATTTTCCATAGGATTTTGCTAGTTTAGATGATGATCTCTCTTTTTTAAACTCTCCAATATCGTTTCCAGGAGAGAAAGATTTTCCACCTTCACCCCTAATAATTATACATCTTAAATTTTTGTTTTTAGAAAAATTTTTAAAAATTTTACCAAGCTCAATCCACATTGGTTTAGTCATTGCATTTAATTTCTCAGATCTATTTATGACAACTTCAACTAAATGATTATTTTTTTTATTTAGTTTAATTAATTTACTCATCTAGCTCCTATAAAAATACTCAACCAATGTCATTGGTATAGCAGGTACATATGTTACTAAAAGTAAAAGTATTAATAAAACACATATAAAAGATATATTTTCTCTAGTTACGTCCCAAATATCTGCTTTTGCAACGGAACATGCCGTTACCAATACACTGGCTACTGGTGGTGTTTGTTGACCAATTGCTAAATTTAGAGTCACTATTATTCCAAAATGAACAGGATCTATCCCAACTGCGTTAACTAAAGGCATTACTATTGGAACAGTCAGGATAATTGCTGCAACTGAGTGCAAAAAGAAACCGATAACCAACAGAAATACATTTAATATTGCTAAAACTGCATATTTATTATTTGTAAAATCTATAATTGACTCAGCAACCTTTTGTGGACTTTGTTCAATAGTTAAAAATTCACCTAAAAGTACAGAGGCAGCTACCAGTAACATGACTGAAGCTGTTTGAATTGCTCCTTCTGTCGCTGACTCATATAATCTTTTAAAATCAATTTCTTTGTAGATAAAACCAATTATTAAAGATGCTACAACTGCTAAACCTGCACCTTCTGTCGCTGTTACAACTCCTCCAAAAATACCTCCCAAAATAATCACAGGTAACAAAAAAGCTAAAGCTGCATCTTTTGCAGTTTTCTTTACATTCGGAATATTGAATGTTTCTTCAACTGGAAAATTTTTCTTTCTTGCTGTTATATATGCTGCTAACATCAAAAAAAATCCACCTATTACTCCAGGTATTATTCCAGCAACAAATAATTGTACTACAGAACTTTGAGACATTACCGCATAAACAATCATAGGAATAGATGGCGGTATGATAATTGCTAAAGATGCAGACGAAGATGTAACTGCTGCAGCAAATGCTCCTGGATATCCTTTCTTCTTCATTGCTGGGATAAGAATTGAACCTAATGCAGCAACATCTGCAACAGCTGATCCAGAAATTTCTGCAAAAAACATTGAGGTTGCGATATTAATCATGCTTAGACCACCTTTAATGAATCCGACAAGCGCAGAAGCAAAAGCAATTAATCTTCTTGATATACCTGCACTATTCATAATAGAGCCTGCAAGAATAAATAATGGTATAGCAATCAAAGGAAATTTCATTGATCCATCAAAAAGAACTATTGCAGTATCAATTAAAAAACTAGTTCCAGTTTTTAAAACCATTGCAATAATAGTTGTAACTGCTAGCCCAATAGCTATAGGTACATTTATTGATAGAAGAAATAATAAAACTGCAAACATGGTAAGAATTATCATTAAATATCTCCTGTTTGCTCAGTATCTGTTGATTGCAAAACCAAATTTCTATAATCTTCTGGAATTCTTAAACTTTCAGATAATATAAATAAACATGATCCAATTGGAATTACCGATTGTACAAATGTCTGAGGTACCCATTCCAAAGTTACAAGGGTCTCTCCAGTAATAAGAGTTAAAACTAAATAGCCATAATAAGCTAGTAATATCAAGAAACCATAAACAACTATTTTAGAAAGAACAAAAAATATTTTTCTTAATCCTAAAGGAAATGCCTTAAAAATACTAGGAACACTAATGTGGGCACCTTTTAGTGCAGCATAAGCAGAACCATAATATGTAATCCATGCAAGTTGGACTGCAGCAACTTCATCATACCAAACTAAAGCACTTCCAGCGAAACGAAAAGAAACTCCCAACAAAACCGTTACAGCAAGGGCAACCATCATTATAAACAGTATTATTTTTAGAAAATTTTCGTAAAAAAAATGTAAATTTTTGTAATGTCATAATTAATTCAGGCCCTCAGAAAGAGGGCCTGATTATAATTGTATTAATTTTATTAGTTTGCTAAAGCTGAAACTTTGCTAACTAACGCACCACCTGTAGGAACTTCTGATGCAAATTGATCATATATTCCTTTACTTGCCTTAATAAAAGCATCTTTGTCAGCTTCGTTTACTTGAACACCAGCCGATTTGATTACTCCTAGCAAAGATTTTTCAAGATTTGCAGCTTCCTCATAAACAAATTTTTGAGTATCTTGAGCAGCTTGTTCTAAAATCTTTTGTACATCAGCAGGTAGTTTGCTCCAGTGATCTTTATGTACTGTTACATAAGCAGGAGTATAAACGTGGCCTGTAATTGACAAGTATTTTTGAACTTCTTGAAATTTAGCGCTAGCTATTTGAGCATATGGATTTTCTTGACCATCCATTGTACCAGTTTTTAAAGCAGTAAATACTTCAGAAAAAGACATAGGAGTTGGGTTTGCACCATATGATTGGAACATTTTAACTCTCCATTTTGATTTTGGAGTTCTTAACTTAATTCCTTTTAAATCATCGGGAGTATTAATTGGTCTAGTATTATTAGTGATATGTCTAAAGCCATTTTCCCAAACTGCTATAACTTTATATCCAGTTTTGTCTTCAAGATTTTTAAACATTCCTGGTAACACTTGACTTTCAACTTTATTCATATGTGCTCTATTTTTAATAATAAACGGCATATCAAATACACCAAACTCATCATGAATAGATGCCATTACTGATGAGGGTAACCACATATTGACTGTACCTAATTTAACTTTTTGCATACCTTGTTTATCTTTTCCAAGTTGTGAAGATCCGAAAACAGATACTTTACCTTTGCTACCTAGTCTTTCATTAGCAAGTTTAGCAAAATGATCCACTGAAGCTGAAAATAAAGACCCAGGCTTACCTACGTGTCCAAATTTGACTTCAACTGAATTTGCTGCAAAACTTAAAAATAAAGATGTGAATAAAACAACGATTATTTTACTAAATTTATTCATATTATTTCCTCTCAAGTTATTATTTATAAAAATAATCTATCTAAAATATGGATGCAGATCTAGTTATTAAATTAGCATAGCCAAAAATTTATAATTAAAAATATTGAATTAGTTTAACTTTATTGGATGCTAGCCTGGGATTTGTCGTCTTTTTTAGCTATATCAACCTCTACCCACTCTGTAGGTTTTAATTCTTTAGTTAATGCTATTTTAATCACCTGATCTGCATGCTCAACAGGTGTAATTTTTATATCCTCAATGATTTTCTTAGGCATATCCACAAGATCTTTTTCATTTTCTTTTGGAATTAAAACTTCTTTAATTCCAGCTCTATGAGCTGCTAATAATTTTTCTTTTAAACCTCCAATTTGGAGAACTTGACCAGTTAATGTTACTTCACCAGTCATTGCAATATCTTTTCTCACAGGAATATTGGTAATAGAGGATACAATTGATGTTACCATGCCTACTCCAGCTGATGGTCCATCTTTTGGTGTTGCCCCTTCAGGAACATGAATGTGAAAATCTTTCTTTTCAAATAAAGGAGGAATAATTCCATACTCTAAACATTTTGATCTTACAAAAGATTTTGCTGCTTTAACAGACTCTTGCATAACATCACCTAATTTACCTGTGATTTGCATTCTGCCTTTGCCTGGCATTGTGACAGTTTCAATTTTTAATATCTCTCCGCCGTATTCTGTCCATGCTAAACCAATAACAATTCCAACCTTATTGTTTGCTTCAAGTTCACCAAAATTAAATTTTGCTACCCCAAGAAAATCCTGTAAATTTTTATTAGTAACTCTTACCTCTTTTTCCTCTCCAGCAACAATTTTTTTAACAACTTTTCTTGCTACTTTAGATATCTCTCTTTCCAGGTTTCTTACGCCTGACTCTCTAGTGTAACCTCTTATCACTTCTTTAATTATATCATCATCTAATTTTAATTCTTTTTCCTTAACACCATTGTCTTTAATTTGTTTTGGTAGTAAATATTTATCAGCAATATTGATTTTTTCATCTTCAGTGTAACCAGCAAGTCTAATTACTTCCATTCTGTCGAGTAATGGAGGTAATATATTTAGAGTATTAGCCGTAGTAACAAACATTACATCTGAGAGATCGTAATCAACTTCTAAGTAATGATCATTGAATGTAGTATTTTGCTCTGGATCTAATGCCTCGAGCAAAGCTGAAGATGGATCTCCTCTATAATCATTGCCAATTTTATCAATTTCATCAAGTAAAATTAATGGGTTTTTTGTTCCTGCCTTTTTCATCATTTGAATAATTTTACCTGGCAAAGATCCAATATAAGTTCTTCTATGACCTCTTATTTCTGCTTCATCTCTCATTCCACCGACAGACATTCTTAGAAATTCTCTATTTGTTGCTTTAGCAATAGACTTGCCTAATGAGGTTTTACCTACCCCCGGTGGTCCTACTAAACATAAAATTGGACCTTTAATTTTTTCCATTCTTTTTTGAACAGCTAGAAACTCAACAATCCTCTCCTTAATCTTTTCTAATCCAAAATGATCTTTATCTAGTATGTCTTGTGCTTTAAGTAAATCAATATTAACTTCACTTTTTTTATACCATGGTAATTCAATCATCCAGTCTAGATAGTTTCTAACTACTGTGGCCTCAGCTGACATTGGACTCATATTTTTTAATTTTTTAAGTTCCTGAAGACATTTTTTTCAACTTCCTTTGGCATTAAAATATTTAATCCTGCTTTTCTTATTTCAAAAACTTCTTTTTGTTCAGATAAATTTGTAAAATAAGCAAATTGATTTTTCTTATTTTGATTTAGAACTAAATACTCAAGATCTTTAATTTTTTTTTCATAGATATTTTTTTCATTATCTATAAATTCAACCATAAGAACTGCTTCAGGATTTCCTTTAATATATTTTTTAATACCTCCAGCATACATAGGTATTTCTCTTGCTAGATTTAATAAATTTTGATCCATTAATTCCACACAAGTGGGTTTTAATCTTACAATTTCTTTTGCTAATTCCATAGCTTGGTGAAAATTATCAAAGTAACATACACCAAGTATTTTATTCTTAGGAATCTCAGATAATCTTAACTTTATTTTATTAAATAAAGATAATGTCCCCTCTGATCCAACTAAAAGATTAGATGAGTTAAATCCATTTGGATCTATTAAATCTATATTATATCCTCCAACCCTTCTTTGGGTTGTAGGCCAATTATCCTTAATATCACTAGCAACCTTTTGTCTTACGTCAATAAACTTATCAATAATTTTATAAAGTCTATCTTGGTTATTTTTTCTCTCTAAATAATTTTTTTCAATTTGATCAAATGTAAAAATCGAACCATCATCTAATATTGCTTCAATAGCCAACACATTATGTACCATATTTCCGTAATACAATGATCTTGAACCACAGGAATTGTTGGCTGACATTCCCCCAATAGTTGCTCTGCTACTAGTAGATACATCCACAGGAAACCATAACCCAAAAGGTTTCAAATATTCATTTAAATGATCAAGAACGACACCAGGCTCTACCCAAACATATTTATCTTTAACGTTGAGCTCTAAGATCTTATTTTGGTGTTTACTATAATCAAGAACTACACTTTCACCTACTGTTTGACCACATTGAGAACTTCCACCACCTCTTGCTAGTAAAGGAATAGAATTTTTTTGTGAGTAATTCATTATATTTAATACATCATTCGTATCTTTTGGAAGAACTACTCCTAGAGGCTTTATCTGATAAACAGAAGCGTCTGTGCTATATCTTCCACGTGAAAATTCATCAAATAAGGTTTTACCACTAACTTTGCTACTTATTTCTTTGCCAATTTTCTGTATCTGTTCTGGACTAAAACTCATTAAACTTAATTAATGGTTTATTTATTTTTTGTAAACTAATTTACCGAACTTTTTTAACGCGGTTTCTGAAACCTCAAATCCTAACCCTGGATTTTCGTTTAAATATATCCAACCATTACTCATTTTATGGACATTTTCGAATAACTCTGATTGTAAAGGATCTCTTTCATTATCAAATGACTCAACAATTCTTCCAGATGGAGATGATGCAACTAAAGGTGCATGAATATAGCAATCATGGTGAGGCGCTATATCAATGTGGTTGATCTCACATAAAGCTGAAAGCTTTTTACCATTAGTAAAACCACCAAACATTGTACAGTCAAATTGTAATATTTGTATTGCGTCCTCCTCAATCATGGATCTACATCCATAAATTGTTACTTCACTTTCACCACCTGACAAAGGTATTTCGGTTTGTTTAGATAAAAGTTTTAAATTTCTCCTATCATCTTCCCATCTTACAGGTTCTTCAATCCAAGTGGGTTTAAATTTTTTAAATTCATTAACTCCTTCTACTGCTGTTACTAAATCCCAAGCTCTATTAACATCAATCATTAAATTTTTTTGACTACCAATTTCATCTCTTATTATCTCTAATCTTTTTGCATCTTCCTTAATACTCAATCCACCAACTTTCACTTTAAAACTTTGATGCCCAATTTCGATTAATTTTTTTAATTCATCTCTTAATTCTTTCTCATCCTTACCATCTCTATAATAAGCACAAGTTACATAAACTGGAATTTTATTTCTGAACCCACCAAATAATTTATACAATGGAATATTTGCGGCTTTACCAATTAAGTCCCAACAAGCGATATCCAAGGCTGCTGAAATTCTTATTAAAGCTTCTCTGCTCCAACCTTTTTCACTGCTAATTTTTGTATCTGTTAATTTAAAAATTTTATTATATATTTTCTCAGGACAAAATGGATCCTCACCAATAATTAAATTTTGTAATCCGTTTTTAAATGGTTTGATAATTGGCGTTATGTCTGTATAGCTTGTCGCCATTCCAAAACCTGAATTACCATTCTTAGTTTTTATCTTTATTAAAAGTTCATTAGCAGTTGGGACAATGAAATGACTAACCCAATGAGGTTTAACATCATTTGGATTACTGAGAGTGTAAACCTCTAAACTGTCTATTAAATTACTACTATTTGTCATACATTAAAAATTTGATTATGTAATTTCTTTAGCATATACAGCGTTATGGCAATATCAAATAATATAAGAGCTGGTCGACATTTTTTACAAATTCCAGGACCAACCAATGTTCCGGACAGAGTGTTAAGGGCAATGGACTATCCGACTATGGATCATAGAGGTCCAGATTTTGCAGATTTAGGCCTAAGAGTATTAGATAGAATAAAATTAATTTTTAAAACATCTGAACCAGTGATTATATTTCCTGCTTCTGGCACAGGTGCGTGGGAAGCTGCCATTGTAAATACTTTAAGTGCTGGAGATAAAATATTAATGTTTGAAACAGGTCATTTCTCAACTCTTTGGTATGATATTGCTGATAAATTCAAATTAAAAATAGATTTTGTAAAAGGTGATTGGAGAACTGGAGTTGATCCTAATATTGTAGAACAAAAGTTAAAAGAAGATAAAGATAACAAAATTAAAGCGGTTTGTGCAGTTCATAACGAAACCTCCACAGGTGTTACTAGTAGAATCGGAGAAATTAGAAAAGCCATGGATAATGCAAATCATCCTGCACTATTGTTTGTAGATACTATATCATCATTAGGATCTATTGATTATAAACATGAAGAATGGAAAGTAGATGTTACCGTTGGCGGATCTCAAAAAGGTCTATTATTACCTCCCGGATTATCTTTTAATGCAATTAGCTCTAAAGCTATAGAAGCATATAAAGTTTCAGATTTACCCAAGTCTTATTGGGATTGGGAACCAATGTTAGAAAATAATAAAAAAGGATATTTTCCATATACTCCTGCTACTAATTTATTATATGGTTTAGATGAAGCTATTAATATGCTTACAGAAGAAGGTTTAGAAAATGTTTTTGCTAGACACAAAAGATTTGCAGAGGCTACACGTATAGCAGTTAATTCTTGGGGTTTAGAAATACTATGTAAAAATCCTTCTGAATATTCAGACTCATTGACAGCAGTTCTTGTTCCTGATGGTCATGATGCAGATTTTTTAAGAAAGACTATTTTGGATAATTACAACATGTCATTAGGTACTGGACTTGCAAAAGTTGCTGGAAAAGTTTTTAGAATTGGTCATTTAGGAGATTTTAATGAATTAATGTTAGCAGGGACTTTAGCTGGTGTTGAAATGGGTTTGATGAAATCAAAAATACCATACCAAAAAGGTGGTATTCTAAAGGCTCTAGAGTATCTTTGCTAATTTTAGAATAAAAAATTATACTTATTTCAATCGTTATGTTTATTTTCTATTCATTTGTTAAAAATAATTCTAAATAATACCAGTTTAAAAGGATAATTTCTAATTGATAGAAATCTTAAATAAGTATATAAAACAGCGTATTTTTGGTCAGGGCGGTTAGCTCAGTTGGTAGAGCATCTCGTTTACACCGAGGGGGTCATAGGTTCGAGTCCTATACTGCCCACCAAGAATCAAAAGTGGGGGTGTAGCTCAGTTGGTTAGAGCGATCGCCTGTCACGCGATAGGTCGAGGGTTCGAGTCCCTTCACTCCCGCCACTTTTTTTGTAATGAAATCTTTAAATTTACTAATACATTGATATTATTGAGTTTTTCAGCTTAATAACTCTAAATATTTGAAATTGTTACCTTTTTTTTTATTATAAATGTGACGTATGAGCGCTACAAGAATAAAAAAAAAGTGTTATATAGACTTCAATGTTATCTGAATTTTTACAAGACTACTTACCAATCATAATTTTTTTAGTTCTCGCTTTAGGGTTAAGTTGCGTTTTTGTTGTAGTAAATTTTATTCTCTCGCCTAAAAAACCTGACCCAGAAAAACTATCTGCATATGAATGTGGTTTTGAACCGTTTGAAGACTCAAGAATGGAGTTTGATGTAAGATTTTATTTAGTAGCAATTTTATTTATAATTTTTGATTTAGAAATTGCATTCCTTTTTCCTTGGGCAATTTCACTGGGCAACATTGGTATATTAGGCTTTTCCTCAATGATGATTTTCTTATTCATACTTACAATTGGCTTTATTTATGAGTGGAAAAAAGGCGCCTTAGACTGGGAATAAAAATAAATTATTATGAATGATAAATTAGACCAGATACCTGAGGAATTTAGGCAACTTGCAGATGATTTTAGTAAGAATGGCTTTATTACAACATCATTGGATAATTTAATAAATTGGTCTAGAGCTGGTTCGCTACACTGGATGACCTTTGGTTTAGCCTGTTGCGCTGTTGAAATGATGCAAACATCAATGCCAAGATATGATCTTGAAAGATTTGGTGCAGCTCCAAGAGCTTCCCCAAGACAATCTGATGTGATGATAGTTGCTGGAACTTTAACAAATAAAATGGCACCAGCTTTAAGAAAAGTTTACGATCAAATGCCAGAACCAAGATATGTGATTTCTATGGGAAGTTGTGCTAATGGAGGTGGTTATTATCATTATTCATATTCTGTAGTTAGAGGTTGCGATAGAATAGTTCCTGTCGATGTTTATGTTCCAGGATGCCCCCCTTCGGCAGAGGCTTTATTATATGGAATTCTGCAACTTCAAAAAAAAATTAGAAACAAAGGTTCAATTACAAGGTAGGCATGAATAACTTAATAGATTTAGAAAAAAAAATTAATTCTGAATTAACAACTAAAATTAATAAAAGTGAGATTAAGCATAATCAAATTTATCTTGAAACAGACAAAGATGATCTTATTGACGTAATTTTGTTTTTAAAAACAAATTCAGATACAAAATTTAGACAACTTATTGATATTACAGTAATAGACTATCCTGAAAATAACCCAAGATTTCAAATTGTTTATTTATTTTTAAGTCATGAATATAATCAAAGAGTTATATTAAAATATTCTATTGGCGAAAATGAAATAATACCATCTGTAACAAGTATTTTTCCTGCAGCTAACTGGATGGAAAGAGAAGTTTTTGATATGTATGGTGTTTCTTTTAAAGATCATCCAGATTTGAGACGGATACTAACTGATTATGGATTTCAAGGTCATCCACTTAGAAAAGATTTTCCACTAACTGGACATACTGAAGTTAGGTACAGCGAAGATCAAAAAAAAGTAATAAACGAACCTGTAAAGCTTGAGCA
>CACEBA010000012.1 GCA_902557585.1 uncultured Pelagibacteraceae bacterium | reverse complement strand
TTTGGAACAAATTGGTAATATTATTTACTCTAAAGATTTTGATTTAAAAAATTATAAACTTTCTCTAAATAAGAGAGAATTTCAAGACTCTATATATAATAAGTACGATAATTTTGAAAAAAAAATTTATTTAGATAAATCTTTAGAAAATTTTTTTAATATAGAATTAATTTTGACATTTTTTCCTAATGCTAAGCTTATTCATACTTATAGAAATACAAATGATGCAATAATAGGCATATATCAAACCATGTTAAATGAGCTATCTTGGAGTCACAAAATAGAGGATATTAAAAATTATGTTAGTAATTATAATTATGTAATTAACTATTTTAAAAAAAAATACCCTAGTAGGATTATTGATGTTGAATTAAGTAATTTTACAGTCAATAAAGAAACTGAGACAAAAAGAATATTAGAATTTTGTAATGTTGAGGTTAAAAAGGACATACTAAATTTTGAGAAAAATACTGAATTATTTAGCAAAACTAATAGTTTTTTACAGGTAAGAAAAAAGATTGAAAAATATAATGATAAAAAATACCAACCCTATTATTATCTTTTGGATTAATTCTAATTATAATAAATATTATAAAAAAAAAGCAAATGAAAATTTCAAATTTACCAAAAAAAATTTCTGTTTTTCCTTTAAGTAATTTTATTCTTTTTCCTAAAACTACTGTTCCTTTAAATATTTTTGAGCCACGATATATAGATATGATAAATGATAGCATGAAGTCAGATAAGTTAATCGGGATGATACAACCAAAAATCTCTGAAATTAATAATGAACCTCCAAACCTATTTAAAATTGGATGTCTTGGAAAAATTATAACTTTTAAGGAAACAGATGATGGGAGATATTTAATTGAGCTTAAAGGTTTAATTAGATTTCAGGCCATAAATGAAATTATATCTGAGAATAAATACAGAGAATTTCAAGTAGATTTTAAGCAATTTGAACATGATTTAGATGATAAAAAGGAAGAAATAAAATTTACAGACCTAGAGTTAATTTTTAAAGATCTTAAGTCTCTTTTTAAAAAAAGGGGTTTCATTATAAATTGGAAAGCACTAGAAAAACAAAGTTTAGATGAAACTATTAATGCACTTGCTATGGCCTCACCTTTTTCGTTAGAAGAAAAACAGGTTTTATTAGAGGCTAAAGATCTAAATGAAAGAAAAAATAAAATTTCTGAAATTTTAAGTACTTATTCTTTCGACAATTTTAACAACACGACACTTCAATAGTTAAAATAAAGTACCTTCGTCAGCAATTTTTGTAAAAGATTTATTTATTAAATTATTTTTACCTAAATACTGAACAGATTTACTTAGAAAATTATTACTTATTTTTCGTTCAAAGTTAAAAAATTGGTGAACAAAATCAATCCCATTTAAAAAAATAAAATTTTTGTGTTTTGCTTTTTTTTCGAAATCAGTGCCTATATTTCTGTCAACTGGCAAACCTAAATCAATCCTTTTTTGAATTATTTCTAAAAGTATCTTGATATCTCTAATTGTCATATTAAAACCTTGTCCTGCAAGTGGATGAACTCTATGTAGTAAATCTCCAAATGCTAAAATATTTTTGTGATAATAAGATCTTAAATTTGATGAGCTTAATTCGAAATTCTCTATTTTAGAAATATTTTTAATTTTATATTTTTGGTTATACTTAATTATTAAATCTTTAATATTGTCTTTTTTATTGTTTAAAGTGTTGTGAACTGAGTACACTAAAGACGTTTGTGAATTTGAGATAGGTAAGAATGCTAGGGGTCCTTGTTTTGTAAAAATTTGAGTTGCAATATTATTAACAAGTTTTTCATGATCAATTATACTAGTATAAGCAAAGCTATTATATTTCTTTTTGACATTCCTACTAAAAAATTTTTTAGTTATATTATTTTTGGAGTCACAATTTATTATTAGGCCATATTTTTGAATAAAAGAAAAACTTTTACTGTTATATCTTTTTTTTTTAAATTTTTTTTCTTTTGATAATTCTTTTTCAAGTAAATAGTTAAATTTATAATTTTTAATTATAGAAAATAGTTGATTTTTATTGTCTTCAAAATTTAAAACTTTTTCTTCTTGTATTTTGTCTGTAAATATTTCAATTTTATTTAATTTCCACAAAATATTTTCAATATTTATTATATATTTATTTATAAACTCAACATTACTTTTTGATATACCGAGTGTTCTAGAGTAATTTATGTTATTTTTGGTATTTGAAAAAAAAAGATCAACATTTATATCTTTATTAACTAAGGCCTTAGCTAAAGTTAAACTTGTTAAGTTTTTACCTATTATACAAACTCTCATATTAATTTTAATTTTAACAACAAAAATTAGATGATACAAAGTGATTAAATTGATTCATTTATATGAATATTAAAAAAACAGCTAATTTATTACTTAATTTTGCAACCAAACGTCTTGCTGAATTATTTGGGGCACTCGTATCTATGGGGGGTATTTTATTACTCATTGCTTTAATGAGCTACTCACCAGATGATCCAAATTTCATTTTTCCAAAAAATGCGGAAATCAAAAATCTTCTTGGTTTTAATGGCAGCTTTATCTCTGATTTATTTTTCCAATCTATTGGATTAGTTTCTTATTTGGTATCTTTAACTTTTATTCTTACTGGTATTAATATTATAAGAAATAAAGAATTTTTTCTTTTAATAGAAAATTTTTTTTTTATTGTACTTTATTCATTATTTGGAACACTATTTTTAAGTTATTTTTATTCGAACAATTTTACACTTTATATTAATGGAAGTGGTGGTTTTGTTGGTATTTATTTTACAAAAACTTTTTTAAAATCAGTTATACAAATAAACGAATTAATCTTTTTTTATAGTTTTATAATTTTAATACTCTTTTTATTTTTAGTAAGTATAAATTTTCACCCTATTAAGTTTTATCATATAATTAAAAAAATTTTATTATTATTTTTTAAAAGAGAGAAAAAGAATTATACAGATCAGAGTGAAATTATAAGTGAGTATATTCCACAGGAACAGATAAAAAATCTCATTCAAGAAGATTTACCATTTATAAAAGCTGAAAATAAAATTACTAGTAAATCAAAATTTAAACTACCAGATTTAGATCTTTTGAAAACTCCAACAAAAGAAGAAAAAGAAAATTTTAATAAAATTGAAACCCATGACCCTGAATTTTTAGAAAAAATTTTATTAGATTTTGGCGTAAGCGGAAATATAAAAAAAGTAAGCCATGGTCCAGTTGTTACTCTTAATGAATTTGAGCCTGCAGCTGGAGTTAAAGTGTCCAAAATAATAAATCTATCAGACGATATAGCGAGAAATACCAGTTCAGAGTCCGCACGAATTGCAACTATACCCGGAAGTAATACTGTTGGTATTGAGCTACCAAATTCTACAAGAGAAAATGTATACTTAAGTGAAATTTTAAATAATTCTGATTTTAAGAAAAGAGAAGTAAAATTGCCAATTGCTCTAGGAAAAAGTATTTCTGGTAAACCTATTGTTGGAGATCTATCTTTAATGCCTCATCTTCTCATAGCAGGTACTACTGGATCTGGTAAATCTGTTTGTATTAACACAATTATTTTATCTCTACTTTACAGACACACTCCAGACAGATGCAAATTTATTTTGATTGATCCAAAAATGCTTGAGCTCTCGACCTATGAAGGTATTCCGCATTTATTATGTCCAGTCATAACTGAAGCTAAAAAAGCAGCTTCTGTACTTGGTTGGGTAGTAAAAGAAATGGAAAGCAGGTACAGATTAATGACCAAAGAGGGTGTTAGAAACATTGATGGCTACAATACTAAGCATAAATTACCAATGCCATACATAGTTGTAGTAGTTGATGAAATGTCTGACTTAATGTTAGTGGCTGGTAAAGAGATTGAAAATTACATTCAAAAACTATCTCAAATGGCAAGAGCAGCAGGTATCCATATTATAATGGCAACGCAACGACCAAGTGTTGATGTTATAACTGGAACTATTAAAGCAAATTTTCCAACAAGAATTTCTTTTCAAGTTACTTCAAAGATTGATAGTCGAACTATACTTGGAGAGCAGGGTGCGGAGCAGCTTTTGGGAAAAGGAGATATGCTTTACATGTCTTCCGCTAATCGAATAGTAAGAATTCATGCTCCATTTGTTTCAGATACTGAAATAGAAAAAATTAATAATTTTTTAAGCTCTCAAGCTGAACCTGACTACATTGATGAAATACTTAATTTTGCTGATGAAAAAGAAATGGGTGACAATTTAAATCAAGGAGACAAGGACGAACTTTATGAGCAAGCTTTAGAAATAATTAGATCTGAAGGCAAAGCATCAACCTCTTTTTTACAAAGAAAACTTCAAATTGGTTACAATAGGGCTGCACGAATTATTGATATGATGGAGACTGACGGAATTGTTAGTAAAGCCAATCATGTTGGCAAAAGAGACCTTCTTTAATGTTTAGATATATTTTAATTTTTTTTATTTTATTATTTGCCTCAAATAGTTTTGCAAGTAATAAGGAAAATATAATTACAAATTTAAAAAATACTCAAAATTTAAATTTTGAATTTGAACAAAATATAAATGGAAAAATTGAAAAAGGAAATTGTGTAATTGAATACCCAAAAAAAATTTATTGTGAATACGACTTATATAATAAAAAAATTTTAGTATCAAATGGCAAGTCTTTAGTTATCAAAACTATTTCTAGTTATTATAGATATCCTTTAGATAAAACACCTTTAAATCTAATTTTAGATAAAAGTTTTTTAATAGAAAAAATTCATAAATTGAACGAAAGAATTGTTGATGAAAACTATATTAATTTTACTATTAAAGAAAAAAATAATGAATTAAATATTTTTTTTGATAAAAATACATTTAACTTAATTGGTTGGCAAAATATTGATATCTATCAAAACTTTAATATAACATTTCTTTCTTTAGTGAAGAAAAATGAAATCGTTTCAAAAAATTTATTTTTACTTCCTGCTCAAAACTAAATATTCAAAGTTTCACTTTTAAATATTTTCATTCCTCTGGCGATATAATTGTTTAAAGCATTTTTATGATCTAAGGAGCAAGTATGGACCCAAACACGATTTATATTACCTTTAAAGGCTTTTTTTATAGCTTCTGACAACAAATAAGAGCCTAATTTTTTATTTTGATACTCTTCTAGTATTCCGAAGTATGCTATTTCAGTCTCTTTTTTATTTAAGTGAAAAATTAACTCAAAGAAACCAACTAAATCATCATTACGTTTGAAAATATAAGTTTTAACTTTATCGCTAGAAAGATATGCTATCCACTTCTCCTCATTCCAAATTAATCTATCAACCCATTTATGCTTTTTTCCAATATTTTTGTAAAAGAATTTATTTAATTGAAAATTAATTGGACTTAACAAATTTAAAGAATAATCTCCCGATGGCTTGGTTCCTTCGTTAAGATTATGAAGAGAATTTATTTCTAAATAATTTCTTTTGACTTCTTTTGTCACTCGACCATTTTTCCAACTATTTCACCTCCAAAAAGATGAAAATGCAAATGAGGAACCTCTTGACCACCATGCTCATTGATATTAGCTAGAGCTCTGTAACCCTTGCCTACTTCTGCTGAAATACCAAGCTTTTTTGCTACAATGTTAATACCTTTTAACAATCCTACCATTTCTTCAGATGAGGCATTTAAACTAAAATCATCTAAGTTAACATATTTGCCTTTAGGAATTACCAGTGCATGAATTTTTTTTTGAGGATTAATGTCATGAAATGACAAAACAAAGTCATCTTCATAAATCTTATTACAGGGTATCTCTCCACGTAAAATCTTTGCAAATATATTTTGGTCGTCGTAAGTCATTTAAATTTTTTCAAGTACGGATTTGACTGTATCGCCCATAACTGATGGATTTTTAGAAATAGTAACTCCACATTCTTTTAATATCTCAACTTTCTCAATTGCACTTTCGCCATAAGCTGAAACTATTGCGCCAGCATGACCCATTACTCTTCCCTTTGGTGCTGTAAGTCCTGCAATATATCCGATAACTGGTTTTTTCATGTTTTCTTTTGCAAATTCACCTGCTGATACTTCTTGAGGACCTCCAATTTCACCTATCATTAAAATTGCATCTGTTTCATCATCTGCTTCAAATTTTTCAATTATATCTCTAAATGAACTTCCGTTAATTGGATCGCCTCCTATTCCAACACTTGTTGAAATTCCAATACCTAAATTTTTCATTTGTTCAGCTGCTTCATAACCTAATGTGCCAGATCTACTTATTACTCCAACTTTTCCTTCTTTATAAATATGGCCTGGCATAATTCCTAACATTGATTTCCCAGGACTAATAATTCCTGCACAATTTGGGCCTACGAGTGTCATTTTTTCGTTTCTAGAATACCTTTTCATATATCTTTTAATTCTAATCATGTCATGAGATGGGATACCATCAACTATAGCTACACAAGTTTTAATGCCTGCGTCTGCCGCTTCCATAGCTGAGTCGGCAGCAAAAGCTGGTGGTACAAATAATATTGATGCTGTTGCACCAGTATGCTTCACAGCATCTTTAACAGTATTAAACACAGGTCTACCTAGATGTTTTTGCCCTCCTTTTCCTGGAGTGACACCGCCGACAACATTTGATCCATATTTTATCATCTCCTCAGCATGAAAAGTTCCCATCTTCCCAGTAAAACCTTGAATTAAAATTTTTGTATTTTTTTCAATTAGGACTGTCATTTATTTTTTTAATGCTGCCACAGCTTTATTTGCAGCATCCTCTAAAGTGTTTGCCTCTATATAATTTAGTTTACTATCTCGAAGAATTTTGTTTCCTTTTTCAACATTAGTTCCAGCTAATCTAATTACTAGTGGAACATCAATTTTTATTTTTTCTAAAGCTTGGACTATACCCTCTGCAACCCAATCACATCTGTTTATTCCAGCAAAAATGTTAACTAAAATGACTTTTACTTTTTTATCCATAGTAATCAGCCTAAAAGCTTTTACTATTTTTTCTGGCGTTGCTCCTCCACCTACATCAAGAAAATTAGCTGGTTCCCCACCCGCTAATTTGATCATATCCATAGATGCCATTGCTAATCCAGCACCATTGATAATATTTCCGATATTTCCATCTAAGCTTACATAATTCAGACCTCTATCTGATGCATAAACCTCTTTTTCATCTTCTTGAGTTTTGTCTCTAAGTTCAGATACTTTATCTCGTCTAAACATTGCATTATTATCAAAGCTCATTTTACAATCTAACGCCAAGATCTGTTTCTGTTTTGAGATAACTAATGGATTAACTTCTACCATGGTAGCATCTAACTCGCTAAAAGCCTTGGCACATCCAATAATAGTTTCTGAAGCTCTCCTTATCAATTCTGGCTCAATACCTAATCCAAATGCTAATTCTCTAGCTTGAAAACTTTGTATACCTACTGCAACTTCAATTTTAGATCTAATGATTGAATCTGGCTTTTCTTTTGCAATTTCTTCTACACTCATTCCGCCCTCTGTTGATGCTACAACCATTATGCTTTCTGACTCTCTATCGAAAACCAATCCAAGATATAATTCTTTCTCTATATCTGTTGCTTCCTCAATATAAATTCTATTGACAACTTTTCCTTCAGGTCCTGTTTGATTTGTAACTAGTTTTTTTCCTAAAAGTTTATCGGTTGCTTGAGCAACTTCTAAAGGAGAATTACAGACTATTACTCCACCAGCCTTTCCTCTTGCACCTGAATGAATTTGGGCTTTAACAACCCACCTTGATCCTCCAATTTCTCTTGCTTTATTTTCTGCAGTTTCTGGGCTGTAAACAATTCCTCCTCTTGGAATGGTTACTCCAAAGCTTGATAAGATTTCTTTTGCTTGATACTCGTGAATGTCCATAGTTATTTATTTATTAATTTATCTATATTTACAATATTTTCTGCCATCCTAGCTGATGCAGCATCGATCATTCTTCCATCAAGTTGCGCAGCTCCTTTTCCCTCTTTTGCGGCTTTATCAAGTTCCTCTAAAATTCTTTTTGCTTTGTTGACCTCTGTATTAGGTGGAGAAAAAACATTATTAGCAAGCTCTATTTGCGAAGGGTGTATCGCCCACTTCCCTTCTATGCCAATTGCAGCTCCTCTTTTAGCTGCGGAAGTATAAGCGTCTGGATCATTAAAATCTCCAAATGGCCCATCTATTGCTCTCAAGCCATAAGCTCTACAAGTCATCACTAAACGTGACAATCCATGATGCCACTGATCACCTGGATAATCTGGATTTAAACCACCAATAACAACTGTTCTTGCTCTTAAACTTGCCGCATAATCTGCAACACCAAAATGTAAAGCCTCAAGTCTCTCGCTTGATGTTGCTATTTCTTTTATGTTAGACATCCCCAATGCGGTTTCAATTAAACATTCAATTCCGATTTTATTTTTCAATTTTTTATTTGTTTCAATTTGTGTTAACAAACAATCAACCATATAGATATCACTGGCTGTTCCTGCTTTAGGAACTAAAATTGTATCTACATTTTCTCCAGCCTGTTCGACAATCTCAATTAAATCTGAATACATATAATGAGTATCTAAACTATTTATTCTTACAGAAATAGTTTTACCATTACCTCTCCAATCCATTTCATTTAGAGACTTAATAACATTTGCTCTAGCAGTAATTTTATCATTAGGAGAGACTGCATCTTCAAGATCTAAAAAAACATAATCTGCTGCTGAAGTAAGAGCTTTCTCAAACATTTTAGGAGATGAACCTGGAACTGCTAATTCACTTCTTTGTAATCTTGATCTTGTAGGTTTATAAAATTTATGGCTCATTTTTTTCTTTTATCTAATTCACTCATTACATCTTCGATTCTAATATTATTTGCTTCAAGGTACATGACTAGATGATAAAACACATCTGCAGCTTCATGAAGTTTATTTGTATCTTCTTCTACTGCCTCTATCAATTCATTAATTTCCTCTAAAACTTTAGCTTTGCTCAAAGATTTATCACTCAGAAGTTTATTAGTATACGAATCATCAACAGGTGAAGATTTTCTTTCTCTTGCAAGTTTAAATAGGCTCTCAAGGGTATTTAACATCTCAAATCCTAACAGGTATTCCTTTTGAGTCCAAATATTCTTTAGCTTCTTTAACAGAATATTTTCCATAGTGAAATATAGATGCTGCCAAAACCGCACTAGCATTACCTAATTTGATACCATCGACTAAGTGATCAAGATCACCAACTCCTCCTGATGCTATTGTGGGTATATTTACCATTGAAGAAATTTTAGACATGAGATCAATGTCATAGCCTACCTGAGTACCATCTCTGTCCATAGAAGTTACCAACAACTCGCCTGCTCCACTCTCTTCCATCTTTTTTGCAAACTTTAAAGCATCAATGCCACTATTATTTCGACCCCCATGAGTAAAAACCTCCCATTTATCTCCATTTTTTTTAGCATCTATTGCAACGACAATACATTGAGAACCAAATTTTTTTGAACTTTGAACTACAACATCAGCATTTTGAACTGCAGCTGTATTAATTGAAACTTTATCAGCACCACAATTCAACAGTTTACTTATATCATCAACACTTCTAACTCCACCTCCAACGGTCAGAGGTACAAAACATTTTTTTGAAGTTCTCTCTACAACATTGTAAATAGTGTCTCTATTTTCATTTGATGCTGTAATATCTAAAAAACAAATTTCATCTGCACCACCATCACTGTAAATTTTTGCTTGTTCAACTGGATCACCTGCATCTTGTAAATCAACAAAGTTTATACCTTTAACAACTCTTCCATTTTTAACATCTAAACAGGGTATTATTCTATTTTTAAGCATCTATCTCTTTTGCAAGTTCATCCAGTTTAATATCGCCATCATATATAGCTTTACCAACTATTATACCTTCGATATTACTATTATTTAATTCCTTAGCTTTTTTAATATCATCAATAGATGAAACTCCACCTGAGATAATTACAGGGCAATTCGATATGTTGGCAACTTTTGCTGTTTCTTCAAAATTAGGACTTTGCTTCATTCCATCTCTATTAATATCAGTATAAATCAGTCTGCTTGCACCATATTCATTCACTTCATCTAAGTAATCTAAAGTCAATTGATTTGAGTTTTCTTTCCAGCCAGAAACCGATAGGTACCCATCCTTAGCATCTAAACCTAGGGCAATTTTATTTGAAAATTTTTCACAAGCTTCTTTTAAAAAATTTTTATCTTTTATAGCAGCACTTCCTAAAATTACTTTCTCAACGCCAGCATCAATATATTTCTGAATACTTTCAAAATTTCTGATACCTCCTCCTATTTCAATTTTAAGATCATATTTACCTACTATTTCTTGAATAATATCAAGATTAACTGTTTCGCCGGTTAAAGCCCCATCTAAATCAACTATGTGCAGGTTTTTAAAACCATGATCATTGTATTTTCCTGCTTGTTCCACAGGTGACATTTCATATTCAGTTTTTTTATCAAAGTCTCCTTTAACTAATCGCACACATTTTTTGTCTTTGATATCTATTGCAGGAAATATTTTCATTTAATTAAGAATTTTTTTCTTAGCTTTTTCAAATTCTTCCTTTGTTAACGCCCCAGATTTATATAATTCATTCAATGAATTTAGCTGATCAACAATATTTTTATTTCCTGAATTACTTTTATTATTGATCTCTGTATCATTAAAACTTATACGCATAGGATTAATCATTTTATCAAATCTTTTTTCTTGTTTTGAACAATTTAGCCAACATTCGGAGGCTATAAAATGAATTTTATCATCTTTAATAATGATTGATAAATTGTATGGCAACTTCACAGCATTCATGTAATCAAAATGAAAATTTGCATATAAAGCTAGTTGGTTACTCGAAATATTTTCAATTTTGAATTTTTTTATTATTGCAGACGTATCTTCATTAATTAAAATTGTTTTATTATCTCCTGCTAATTCAGTTAAATTTTTTCTGTATTCATTTGTCAATTTAGATAATTCTAAATTTGATTTATTCAAATGATTTTCTATAAAGCTTGTAAACTCAAAATCTTCAATTGATGTATATTTTTTATTTGATGTGATTACATAAGTATAAAAATCCACTTTTTCTTTTTTCATTAATATTTTTATTTCTTTAACCATCCATTTAATCATTCTTCTTGGATCTTCAAAAAGTCCAGAACTTGCTTTTCTTTCTGCTTTTTTCATAATCCCTTGAAAAATTTTCATATCTTCAAAATTCTCGCCTTCCAAAAGTAATTTGACAGTATCTGTCAACTTTTTAGGTCCAACTAAATAAAAGCTTAAATCAAGATCCTCTAATTCATCTAAAAATTCCTCTATTCCAGAAAGAGCTCCAGCGTTTGAAGCTGATTCTTTATCAAATTTGATAAAAAAATGATTCTTTGGGACTTCAAGTCGAACTTTATTTTCAATATTAAGAATTTTTGCATGAATTGGGGAAAAAAGAGTAAAAGCTATAATTAAATTAATAAAAATTTTTTTCATTTTATATATTTATAAAATTATCAATTATTTTTAATCCAATTTTATCGCTCTTCTCTGGATGAAATTGGGTTCCAAAAATATTTTCTTTTTCAACAGAACAAACAATATTTGATGAATAATCTGTTGTTGCAGAAATTACATTTTTATCTTCAGGTATAAATTCATAACTATGCACAAAATACATATGAGATTTATTTTCAATATCTTTAAAAATTTTACTGTCTTTAGTTATATTAATTTCATTCCAACCAATATGAGGAAGTTTGTACTTTCCATTTTGATTATCAATTTTTGATACTTTTCCAGAGATCCAACCAAGTCCTTTAGTTTCTGTTTCTTCATAACCAATATCTGCAAACATTTGCAATCCAACACAAATTCCAAGAAGTGGTTTTTTATTGTTAATGGCAAACTCGTTTAGTGCATCTATTAGACCACTGATGTTATTAAGTGCATCAACGCAACTTTTAAATGAACCCTGCCCAGGTAAAACTACTTTGTCTGAGGATTTGATCTTATCTAAATTTGAGGTTACCTCAACATTTACTTTATCTTTAGCAACTTCCTTAAAGGAGTTTATTACCGAGCTTATATTGCCCGAGTTATAATCAACAATTGTGACATTCATTAAACTTATAATGAGCCTTTAGTTGATGGAATACTTTTTTTGTTTCTAGGATCCATCTCTAAAGCATCTCTTAAAGATCTTGCTAAGCCTTTATAACAAGACTCAATAATGTGGTGACTATTGTCCCCATAGATATTTTCAACGTGTAAGGTAATTCCAGCAGATTGTGAGAAAGCCTGGAACCATTCTTTGAATAATTCAGTATCCATCTCTCCAAGTTTCTCAACTTTCAATTTTACTTTCCAAATCAAATAAGGTCTATTCGAAACATCAATAGCTACTCTAGTCAAAGTTTCGTCCATTGGAATGACTCTATGTGCATACCGTTTAATACCAACAAATTTTTTTGCGGCTTTTTTTAAAGCTTCACCAATCGCAATACCTGTGTCTTCAGTAGTATGGTGAAGATCAATGTGTGTATCTCCTTTTGCTTTAACTTTTAAATCTATTAAAGAATGTTTTGATAATTGTTCAAGCATATGATCTAAAAAACCTATACCAGTGTCAATTTGGTATTTTCCTTTACCATCAATATTGACTTCAACACTAATGCTGGTTTCTTTTGTTTTTCGAGATACTTTACCTTTTCTAGCCATATATTTTAGAGGTATACATACATAATCCTACTAATTCAATATCAGTATCAGTACTTGAAGTATCAAAAATAGTTACCATTTATTGTTTATGACAACAATTGTGTTAGTTAGAAAAAATAATGAAGTAGTAGTTGCAGGTGATGGGCAAGTAAGTATGGGAAATACTGTTGTAAAAAGTACTGCTTCAAAAGTTAGAAAAATTGAAAAGAGAGATGTAGTTGCTGGCTTTGCTGGATCAACTGCTGATGCTTTGACTTTGTTTGAGAGATTAGAGGGCAAACTTGAAAAGCATGCAGGAAATTTATCTAGAGCTGCTGTTGAGTTGGCAAAAGATTGGAGAACAGATAAATATTTAAGAAGATTAGAGGCACTGATGGCTATTGGAGATAAAGAAAATAGCTATATAATTTCTGGAACAGGTGATGTTTTAGAGCCCGAAGGCGATATAATTGGCATTGGTTCAGGTGGAAATTACGCTTTAGCCGCTGGAAAAGTTTTATTAGATACAGAAATGACTGCTGAAGAGGTCGCTAAGAAAGCGATAAAAGTAGCATCGGAAATATGCGTATTTACAAACAATAATATTAAGGTTCATAAAATTTAATGGAAAATTCAAACGTAACCCCTCTAGTTCCAAAAGATAAAAAAGAAAAAGAAGGAGCTTCTTTAGTAAGCTCTCTTTCGCCAAGAGAAATTGTTTCCGAACTTGATAGATTTGTTGTTGGCCAAAACAAAGCAAAAAAAGCAGTTGCTGTTGCTTTAAGAAATAGATGGCGAAGACAAGCTCTTAAAGGTGAAATGAAAAATGAAGTTTTGCCAAAAAATATTTTAATGATTGGTCCTACAGGAGTTGGAAAAACTGAAATCTCAAGAAGGCTTTCAAAGCTAGCTGAGGCGCCTTTTGTAAAAGTGGAAGCAACTAGATTTACTGAAGTCGGATATGTTGGAAGAGATGTAGAGCAAATAGTTAGGGATTTAATTGAAATTGCTATTGCAATGGAAAAAGTGAAAAAAAGAAAAGAAGTTTTTTCTCAAGCTCAAAAGGCTGCAGAGGAAAAAGTTTTAGATTCATTGGTTGGAAAAAAAGCAAGCCTAGCAACAAGAGAAAGTTTTAGAAAAAGACTAAGAAATGGGGATCTAGATGATAATGAAATAGAGATTGCAGTAAGCGATACTGGCTCTGGAGGAGCATCTTTTGAAATTCCAGGCATGCCAGGAGCGAATGTTGGTATGATCAATATTGGTGAAATGATTGGTAAATCGATGGGTTCCAAAGAAAAAAAGAAAAAAATGACAGTTAAAGAGTCTCATGAAATTTTAATTAATGATGAATCCGATAAACTTATTGAACAAGATAAAATTGTTAAAGCAGCTAAATTATCAACTGAAAATAATGGAATCGTGTTTTTAGATGAGATTGATAAGATTTCAGCAAGAACTGATAGGGTCGGAGGTGATGTGTCTAGAGAAGGTGTTCAAAGAGACTTGTTGCCACTTATCGAGGGAACAACTGTAAACACAAAACATGGTCCAATTAAAACAGATCATATATTATTTATTGCATCAGGCGCATTTCAACTTGCAAAACCCTCGGATCTTCTTCCAGAACTTCAGGGAAGACTGCCCATAAGAGTCGAACTAGAAGCATTGACTAGTGAGGATTTTAAAAGAATTTTGAGAGAACCAGATTTTAGTTTAATCAAACAATACGTTGCTCTTTTAAAGACAGAAAACGTTGATCTTGAATTTTCAGACGATGGCATAGATACTATTGCTAATATTGCATCAGAGGTAAATATGACTGTAGAAAATATCGGTGCAAGAAGATTACATACAATAATTGAGAAAATTTTGGATGAAATAAGTTTTACTGCAACAGATCGTGCTGGCGAAAAAATTATTATTAATAAAGAGTATATTAATAAAAACTTAGATAATTTGGTTAAAGATACTGATCTTTCAAAATTTATTTTGTAGATTTATTTTTTTTTAAAAAAATATAAAAGGCACCAGCTCCACCATCATCAATACTAGCATCCTTTATTTCATTAATAATCTTCATCAAACTCTTATTATTTTTTATAAATTCAGGTACAGAATATTTTAATATTCCTAATTCTGTTGATACATAAGGATCTTTTTCATTTTGAGAATGAAGTCCTTTGCCAGTAACAACAATTATCTTATTTATTTTTTCTCTAAAAGATTGATGTATAAATTCATCGATAGTTTTATTCGCCTGCTCAAGAGTATAACCGTGAAGATCTATTGATTTTGTTTTAAATGATTTTTTATAAGATGTTTTAAGATCTTTATTTGGAAGTTTATCGTCACTAGAAACAAAATTTTCCCAGTCCTTTTTATCTTTTTCTGAAATATCGTTACTCAACTAAGTTAAAGTATTTACAAGCTGCCAGTTAGGGTTTACAGAGGTCGTGTCTCTTGAAAATACCCAGGTATCATAAATTTTTTTTATCTTTTCTGGATCCCCTGAAACAATTTTTTATCTTTATCTCTAATGCAAGTTATCACCTCAGCAATAAAATCAACTGTAACATTTAAGATATTGCCAATTTTTTTGTGTTCTTTAATTTCCGCTGAATTTACTCCTATAAAAGTAATTTCAGCAAAATGGCCTCTTGAGCTTCTTTCTTTTAAAGCTTCGTTAAATTGCGAATAGATCTGTCCATTTAATAAAGGTCTGCTGGTTGTAATTTTATTATCGTTATCACTAAAATCTGTAATTATAGTTTCATACGCTATCTTGGCACCTTTTAAAAATTCATCTTGGGCAGCAGTATCAAAATTATCATTTGATTTCATTGGTTGATCAACGTTGATATTTTTTAATACCTCTTTAAACTGAGTTGATGTTTTACCCTCGAAACCTGTTCTTTTGCCGAGAATTCCTCTCAATCTTAAAAATATAAATCCAGCAATCATTGCTAATAAAATGATGTCAATGTACTCAAAACTATAATTCATGATCAGATAGTAATTACTCTGTTGATTAATTTCAACCAGCAATTTAGATTATGGACAAATGAACCCAATATTACTATTAATAATCTTAGTTCCAGTAATCGAAATCTATCTTTTAATTAAAATTGGATCTCAAATAGGTGCAATTACTACAATTTTTCTAATTTTTTTGACGGCTATAATAGGAATTTATTATGCAAAATATGAGGGTATGAATACACTTAGGTCTGGTTTTGCTCAGTTAAGCAAAAATGAAACTCCAGCATATGAAGTTATATCAGGTGCAGCAATTGCGTTTGCAGCATTATTATTGATCATACCTGGTTTTGCTACTGACATACTAGGTTTTTTATTAATTTTTCCAATAAGCCGAAAAATAATTTTTAATAAATTTTCAAAAAATTTTAAATCTAAAAAAAATAACAAAAATAATTTTATAGAGGGAGATTTTGAAGATATAGAAGACGATGATGACAAAAAAATTTAAAATATTAGGTAAATATATTAAAGACTTATCTAGTGAAACACCAGACGTAGAAACATATATATTTGTAAAAGAAAGAATAGGAAAATACCAACTCGATATTGATATAAAATCAAAAGCAGTAAAAAATAAAATGATTGAAGTAGATACAAGATTTAAATTTGAAGACAAAGAGGAGAGTAAGAAAAAATCTTATTTTGAAATTTTATATTCAACCATAATAAAAGTTGATGATGATGTTACAGATAAAAAAGAGTTAGAAAAAATTATTTTATGTGATGTGCAAATTGAAATTTATCCCGAGCTAGAAAAATCTCTTTTAGATCTCATACACAATTCTGGATATCCAGATATTAAATTTGAAAAAAAAGTAGATTTTGAGAGTTTGTACAAACAAAGATTTAACTAAAAAAATTTTTTTTTAAATTTTGTGTTAAGTATTTTTTATGATTTAAGATCTCTTCTTCGGAGGGTTTAATAATTTTTTTAAAATAAGCAACCTTTAAATTACTTGCTTCCACTTTCTCCTGAATATTATTTTGAAAATTGAGCATAGGTTCTTTTTGATCAATTAAATTGATATAAACTTTTGCCAAGAGATCACAATCAATTAGGGCTGTGTGTTGTGTTCTTTTAGAATTATCTATTCTGAAACGTTTGCAAAGTGCATCTAAACTTGCAGGTGATCCTGGAAACTTATCACGTGCTAAGGCTAATGTATCAATTACTTCATTTTTAATTTTATGTTTACCAAATATATTTAATTCGTTATTTAAATGAGCAAGGTCAAATTCAGCATTGTGAATTATTAATCTTTTTCCATCAATAAATTCGAGGAATTTTTCACCTATTTCTCTAAATTTCTTTTGACTAGATAAAAACTCATCATCATACCCATGAACTTCAAAAGCTTTTTCAGATACTTTTCTTTCAGGATTTAAATAACAGTGAAATTTATTCTTTGTAGGAATTAAATTTTCAAGTTCTATACAGCCAATTTCGACAATTCGATGCCCATCTTTTACTGATATGCCAGTTGTTTCAGTATCAAGAACTATTTCTTTTATCATTTAATTTGATTTAAAATTTGTGTTACTCCACTTTTAACAGATTTTTTTGTAAATTTATTTTTAATAATGAAATTAGATTTTTTTTTTTTATAATCGAGTGGAAGTTGAATATTTTTAAACTTATTATAAAGTTTTTTGTTAAAATTAACTCTCTTTTCGAGATTTTTTGAAATATCTGATTTTCTTGATTGTACGAAAACTAATATATCTTTTTTTCGGTTTAATTTATTTTCTAATAGCAATGGAATATCCAATACAATGATTTTTTTATTTTTATTTTTTTTTAGAAAAATAAACATTTTCTTTCTTATTTCTTCATGAATTATTTTTATAATCTTTTTTAAATTCTGATCATTTGCAAGTATAGCATCACTAATTTGTGTTTTATCTACTGGAAAAATACGAATAAACTTTGGTAAAATTTTTTTTAATTTAATAAAAATTTTTTTATCTTTTTTATATAATTGTGAAACTTCATAATCAGCATTAAAAACTGGATATCCAAAATTTTTGGCAACATAGCTTTTTCCGGAACCAATGTCTCCTAAAAGTCCAATTCTTATCATACGTTCAAAAGTTTAATTGTTTCTTCATTTACTGTGGGCTCTAGATTGTGCCATAGTTTAAATGATAATAAAGCCTGAAAAATAAACATAAATTTACCATTTTCAAATTTATTCCCCAATTTTTTTGCCGTTTTTAAAAAATTTGTGCGATCAGGATTATAAATAACGTCGTAGAATAATTTATTATTTCCTACTTTTGAAAAATCAAGGTCTATTAGATCATTATTGTTTAATCCCACACTAGTTCCATTAATTATTAAGTCAAAATCTGGAATTTCTCCCCAAGATATTATTTGTATATTGTTAAAAAGCTTCTTTATGTTTTCAGCTTTTGTCTTGGTCCTGTTGCTTATTAGAATTTTTGATGCACCCATTTTAATTAAGGCGTAGATAATTGAAGGAACCACACCTCCCGCACCTAATATCAAAACTGTTTTATTAGTTAAATCAAAATTTAATTTTCTTATTGCTGACTCGAAACCTCCAATATCGGTATTATCACCTATAACTTTATCATCTTTCATGAATATCGTATTTACGGATTGAGTTTGTTTTGCTCCTAAACTTAATTCATCTAAAAAAGGAATAACTTTATTTTTGAACGGAACGGTAACGTTAATGCCGCTAATTTTACGTTTTCGTACGTCTAATATTAAATTTTTGATTTCATCAATGTTTAATTTTTTTTTATTATAAATAGCATCAATATTATTCTGTTTAATCCAAAAGTTATGAAGTTTAGGCGATAGAGAGTGTTCAATTGGATTTCCAATTACTAAGTATTTTTTCATTTTATCTCTTCTAAATATTCTTTAATTTTCTTAACCGGCAAACCCATTATTGTTTCTTCGTCTCCACTAATCTCTGAAAATAATTTTCGTCCTTCACCTTCTATTTGATAAACATTGTAGGCATATAAATTTTTATCTGATATTTTTGATAAATAATTTTTTAATTCATTTTCATTAAAATTTTTCATCTCAAGAATTGCTTTATCGGTATAATTCCAAATCATTGATCCATTTTTAGATATACAAACTGAACTTATCAAATGATGTTTTTTACCATTAAGTTTTTTCAAAATTAACAATGCTTCCTCCCTATTTTCAGGTTTTGATATTAGTTCACCATTTAAATCTATAACGCTATCTGCACCCAATACAATATTGTCAGGATTTTTAGCGCTTATTTTGTTCGCTTTTAACTCGGCAAGATTTTTTGAGATCATTTCTGGTGAAGCCTTTTCTTTAAGTAAGCTTTCTTTAATTATATCTTCATCGATGTTAGATGGTTCTACCGTGCAATTTAAATTATTTTTATTTAGGATGCTTTTCCTTACTTCACTTTTTGAGGCTAAAATAATATTAGTCAGCATTCTGGGAATATATTTCGTGTATTTTAATAATTGAGGCAGCTGTTTCTTCTACTGACTTTCTCGTAACATCTATGACTGGCCATTTATATTTTTGAAATGTTTTTTTAGCATTTACAACCTCTTTTTTAATATTTTCTATATCGGTGTACATTCTGTTTTCTGTTTCTCTTAAAGAATTCATTCTGTTTTTCCTTAAATCTACTAGCCTTTCTGGTTCAGTGCTCAATCCAACTACGCAAGTAAAATGTGGATTCTTTTTTAATTTTTCTGGTAATGAACTTTCATTGACCAGCGGTATATTTGATGTTTTAAATCCCTTATTGGCCAAATAAATAGATGTTGGTGTTTTGCTGGTCCTGCTAACTCCTACTAAAATTATATCTGAACTATCTATATCATTTATTAAATTCCCATCATCGTGATTCATTGTAAATTGAATTGCTTCGATTCTTTCGTAATACTCTTCATTCAATATGTGTTGACCGCTTGGCTTGTGTGAAGCTTTTTGATTAAGAATTTTTGAGAAATTTAAAATTAGATTTCCTAATACTCCAAAACATGGGATTTTTTTTTCATCACTTATGTTGGCCAAGTGTTTAGCTAAATTATTATCAACAATTGTATAAAGTATTACAGAATTTTCTTTTTTCTCAGCATCTTCTAATATTTTTACAATTTGATTTTCAGTTCTTGTGAACGAATATGAATGAACTCTATATTCTATGTTTTTAAATTGCGCCTTTAAAGCAAGGAAAATTCTGTCTAGTGTCTCGCCTGTGGAGTCGGAAATTAAATAAATTTGATATGTATTAGCCATGAATAAGTTGTTAGTAAATTTGTATTATTTTAATAAAATTTCTCAATTTAATTTTTGCTCATTTGCCCTTGTAAAATGAGGGTTTTATTAACAATAATAATAAATTCAATTAAACAATACACGAATGTTAATAAAGGTCAAAAAAGGTTCATTTTGGTAAGTTTTATTTAATTTTAGATGTGGTTAAAACGTTAATATAATGTTTAAAATAAACAATCATCATTATTCACAGGACTTATTACTAATACAATAAATATATATATATAATTTTAATATGACACCATTACATGAAGTAATATTAAATAAAAAAACAACAACTAATCCAATATGGGTTATGAGACAGGCTGGTAGATATTTACCAGAGTTTAGGAAAATTAGAAAAGAAAATTCTGACTTTATAAA
>CACEBA010000011.1 GCA_902557585.1 uncultured Pelagibacteraceae bacterium | reverse complement strand
GCTTAGTGAAGCTGGTTTGAAAACTGCTTGTATTTCTAAAGTTTTTCCAACTAGAAGTCACACTTCAGCTGCCCAAGGTGGCATCTCAGCTGCCCTTGGAAATATGGGTGAGGATGATTGGAGATGGCATATGTACGATACAGTCAAGGGAGCAGATTGGTTGGGTGATCAAGATAGTATCGAATATTTATGTAAGGAAGCTCCAAAAGCAGTTCTAGAGCTAGAAAAATATGGAGTACCGTTTAGTAGAACAGATGAGGGAAAAATTTATCAAAGACCATTTGGAGGCATGACTAAAAATTATGGAAATGGAATTGTTCAAAGAACATGCGCTGCTGCAGATAGAACTGGACATGCAATATTACACACTCTTTATGGTCAAGCTTTAAAGCATAATACTGAATTTTTTATAGAATACTTTGCTTTAGATTTACTAATGAAAGATGGAGAGTGTAAAGGATTAATTGCCTGGAATTTAAACGATGGAACAATTCATAGATTTAGAGCTCACACAGTAATAATTGCAACAGGCGGATATGGAAAAGTATATTATTCTGCAACCTCTGCACATACTTGCACAGGCGATGGAAACGCAATGGTATTAAGAGCAGGATTACCTTTACAAGATATGGAATTCGTTCAGTTTCATCCAACAGGTATTTATGGACATGGAACTCTAATTTCTGAAGGAGTTAGAGGAGAAGGTGGATACTTGGTAAATTCCAAAGGTGAGAGATTTATGGAGAGATATGCTCCAAATGCGAAAGATTTAGCATCAAGAGACGTTGTTAGCAGATCAATGTCCATAGAAATTAATGAAGGCAGAGGTGTAGGAGAAGAGCAAGATCATGTTCACTTGCATTTGAGCCATTTGGATAAAAGTGTTATTGAAAATAGACTTCCAGGTATTACAGAAGCTGCAAGATTATTTGCTAATGTAGATGTAACCAAAGAACCAATACCTGTTGTTCCAACCGTACATTATAATATGGGTGGTATTCCAACAAATTATAAAGCTGAAGTATTAACTGTTAATGGATCAGAAAAAACAGTGCCAGGATTAATGGCAATAGGTGAGGCTGCATGTGTTTCAGTTCATGGAGCTAATAGACTTGGTTCTAATTCTTTAATTGATTTGGTAGTTTTTGGAAGAGCTGCTGCAAAAAGAGCTGCTGAATTAGTTAAACCTGGATCACCACATGAAGAAATCCCAGAAACCGAAACACAAAAATGTTTAGATAGATTTGACAAATTAAGAAATGCACAAGGGGACAACAGTACTGCGGAATTAAGACTTGCAATGCAAAAAACTATGCAATCAAAATGTGCAGTATTCAGAACGGAAAAAAATTTAGAAGAAGGTGTTAATGAAATTAGAAAAACTTATGATGGTATGGACTCTATTTCAGTTAAAGACAGATCATTAGTTTTTAATACAGATCTAGTTGAAACCTTAGAGTTTGACAATCTAATTAGACAAGCAGTAACAACAGTTGACTCTGCATACCATAGAAAAGAAAGTAGAGGTGCGCACGCTAGAGAAGACTATCCTAAAAGAGATGATGAAAAATTTATGCAACACACCTTGGCTTGGTGTGATGGAAAAAATACTAAAATTACCTATAGACCAGTACATAAGTCAACGTTGACAAATGAAGTACAATATTTTCCACCACAGGAAAGAGTGTACTAATGGTACAAATTAGTTTACCAAAAAATTCTACGGTAAATAAAGGAAAATATTATAAAGACCAAACAGGGTCAAAAAATATTCGTAAAGTGAATGTTTACAGATGGGACCCTTCTACAGAAGAAAATCCAAGGATTGATACATATGAAGTTGATATGGATAATTGTCCTTCAAAAGTTCTAGACATTTTAAATAAAATTAAAAATGAAATTGATCCTTCTTTAGCTTATAGAAGATCATGTGCTCATGGGGTCTGTGGATCCTGTGCAATGAACATGGGTGGAAAAAATGGACTTGCATGTACAACACCGCATGCAGAAATAGATGGCGAAATAGATATTTATCCTTTGCCTCATCTAAAAGTTAAGAGGGATTTAATTGGTGATTTAGATGGTCTTTATAAACAATATCAGTCAATTGAGCCCTGGCTTAAAAACAATTCATCTAAAGAAACAACTGAAATTTTTCAATCAAAAAAAGATAGGGCAAAATTAGATGGTGCATATGAATGTATTATGTGTGCATGCTGTTCTACGTCATGCCCTAGTTATTGGTGGAACGGTGACAAATATTTAGGTCCAGCTGTACTTTTACAAGCCTACAGATGGATTGTTGACAGTCGAGATGATGAGAGAAAAGCTAGACTAAAAAAAGTTGCTGATGAACTTAAACTTTATAGATGTCATACTATTCTAAATTGTACTAGTGCGTGCCCTAAAGGGCTAAATCCAGCAAAAGCAATTGCAGAAATCAAGAAAATGTTAGCTACAGCTAATGTTTAAATAGACTAACAAGTATTTTTGTTTTAAAAGATCTTTCTCATGAAGTTAATTGAACACTTTGTTAACGGAAAAATATTTTCAGGCTCATCTGATAGAACAGGTAAAGTTTTTAACCCAGCTACGGGGGAACAAGAGTCTGAGGTTAAATTAGCTTCGAAATCAGATCTAGATCACGCAGTTGAAATTGCTAAAAAGGCATTCGAAACATGGTCTTTAAAACCATCTCTTCAAAGAGCAAGAGTAATGTTTAAATTTAAAGAATTGATTGAGAAAAATTCTGATGAATTGACAAAACTAATTGTTTCTGAACATGGAAAAGTTTTTGAAGATGCTAGAGGGTCCTTAACAAGAGGGCTAGAAGTTGTTGAGTTTGCCTGTGGAATTCCTCATTTATTAAAAGGGGAATTTTCTGAAAATGTTGGCACGAATGTTGATAGCTGGTCTATGAGACAGCCTTTAGGGGTAGTTGCAGGTATTACTCCATTTAATTTTCCTGCAATGGTTCCGATGTGGATGTTTCCAATAGCAATCGCGTGTGGAAATACATTTATTTTAAAACCCTCTGAAAAAGATCCTTCATGCTCCGTTATGTTGGCTCAATTACTTATAGACGCAGGTCTACCGGAGGGTGTTTTTAATGTAGTTAATGGGGACAAAGAGTCAGTAGACGCAATATTAGATAACCCAGACATAAAAGCAGTTAGTTTTGTAGGCTCAACTCAAATTGCGAAATATATTTACGAAAATTCAGCAAAAAATGAAAAAAGAGTTCAAGCATTAGGAGGTGCAAAAAATCATTTGGTAGTAATGCCTGACTGTGATTTAGAAGGAGCTGTTAATGGCTTAATGGGTGCAGCTTATGGATCTGCGGGCGAAAGATGCATGGCGCAATCTGTTGCAGTAGCTGTTGGAGATATTGGTGATGAGCTTGTTTCAAGATTATCTAAAAAAGCCGAAGCTCTAAAAGTTGGTCCTGGAATGGATAAAACATCAGAAATGGGACCATTGGTCACTAAAGAACACTTAGAAAGAGTTAAAGGTTACGTAGATTTAGGTGTTGAAGAAGGTGCCAAATTAGTTGTTGATGGAAGAGATCTTAAACTTCAAGGTTATGAAAATGGTTTTTATATTGGTGGGTGTTTATTTGATCATGTTGATAAAGATATGAGAATATACAAAGAAGAAATATTTGGTCCAGTATTGTCAGTTGTTAGAGTTAAAACATTTGAAGAAGCTGCAAAGTTAATTAACGACCATGAATATGGAAATGGAGTAAGTATTTATACTAGAGATGGAGATGCTGGAAGAACATTTGCCAGCAAAATACAGGTAGGCATGGTTGGTATTAACGTTCCTATACCAGTCCCGATGGCCTTTCATAGTTTTGGAGGCTGGAAAAGATCTTTATTTGGAGATAGTGCAATGCATGGCATGGAGGGAATAAAATTTTATACCAAACTAAAAACAGTAACATCTAGGTGGCCTTCAGGTATCCGTTCTAATGCGGAATTCATAATGCCAACAATGAAATAAAAGGAAAAATAATGACAAAAATATCTTTAATTGGCGCAGGCCAAATTGGTGGAACTCTTGCTCACTTAATTGGAACAAAAGAATTAGTAAACGAGGTAGTATTATTTGATGTAGCGAGTGGCATCGCAAAAGGAAAAGCCTTAGATATTGCTCAATCTTCATCTGTAGATGGTTTTAATGTAAAATTTTCAGGTACAGATGATTACAAAGATATAAAAGACTCAGATGTAATAATTATTACTGCAGGTGTTCCTAGAAAACCAGGAATGAGCAGAGATGATTTGCTTGGGATAAACTTAAAAATTATTAAACAAGTTGCTGAAGGCATTAAACATAATGCACCAAATGCTTTTGTAATATGTATAACTAATCCATTAGATGTAATGGTTATGGCGTTTCAAAAGTTTTCTGGCTTACCATCAAATAAAGTAGTTGGTATGGCTGGGATCTTGGATAGTTCAAGATTTAAATTATTCCTATCTTTAGAACTTAATGTACCGGTTAAAGAAATTGAAGCAATGGTGATGGGTGGGCATGGAGATACAATGGTTCCCATGCCAAGGTTTACAAAAGTTTCAGGAAGACCTTTACTTGATTTAGTTAAAGAAGGAAAAATAACCCAGGAAAGACTTGAAGAAATAAACCAGAGAACAAGAGACGGAGGTGCTGAGATTGTTAAGTTTTTAGAGAACGGATCAGCGTTTTATGCTCCTGCAGCATCAGGTGTTCAAATGGCTGAAGCATATTTAAATGATCAAAAGAAATTATTACCATGTGCAGTTCAATTAAATGGAGAATACAACGTAGATAATGTTTACGCTGGTGTGCCTGTTATAATTGGAAAAGGAGGTGTTGAAAAGATTGAAGAAGTTAGCTTAGATAACAATGAGAAAAAAGAGTTTATACATTCTATAGATGCAGTCAAAGCTCTTTGGCAAGCTGCATCAAAAATAGACCCTGATCTTTCTAAATAAGAATGAATATTCACGAGCATCAAGCTAAACAAATATTAAAAAAATATGGCGCTGTAGTTCCCGAGGGAATATTTGCATTAAATGTTGAAGATTTACTTGAGAAAGCAAAATTACTTAAAACCGAAAAATACGTTCTTAAAGCACAAATCCATGCTGGAGGAAGAGGAAAAGCTGGAGGAGTAAAAATTTTAAATACACTAGAAGAATTAGAATTAGCAGCCAAAGAGCTGCTAGGAAAGACACTTATTACACATCAAACAGGCCCAGAGGGAAGAAAAGTTAAAAGACTGTATGTTGAGGAATCATCAAACATAGAAAAAGAATTTTACTTATCTTGCCTCGTAGATAGAGCTAGTTCTAAGATTGCTTTCATTTCAAGTGATCAAGGTGGTATGGATATTGAAGAAGTTGCAAGTAATAATCCAGAAAAAATTATTACAACTAAAGTTGATGTAGGTGATCAAATTTCTGTTTTAGACTGTGAAAAAGTTGTTGAAATTTTTAAATTAGATAATGAAACAAAAAATCAAGCAATAAATTTGATTCAGTCAATTTATAAAATGTTTACCAGTATGGATGCTAGTATGGTTGAAATAAATCCATTAATTTTGACCAAAGAAAAAAAAATAGTTTGTTTAGATGCAAAAGTAAATTTTGACTCTAATGCGCTATTTAGACATCCAGAAATAATGGAGTTAAGAGATTTAAATGAAGAAGATCCAGCAGAAATAGAAGCGAGCATACATAATCTCGCTTATATCAAATTAGATGGAAGCATTGGTTGTATGGTAAATGGCGCAGGATTGGCTATGGCCACAATGGATATAATAAAGTTATATGGAAAAGAACCTGCCAATTTTTTAGATGTTGGTGGTGGAGCATCAAAAGAAAAAGTTTCAGCTGCACTTAAACTTATTCTTTCTGATAAAAATGTTAAAGGAATTTTAATTAATATTTTTGGTGGTATAATGAGGTGTGATGTTCTTGCACAAGGCGTAGTAGAAGCAGCCAAAGAAATAAATATAAATGTACCATTAGTTGTAAGGCTTGCTGGTACAAATTTTAAGGAAGGAAAAGAAATACTTGATAATTCTGGATTAAAATTAATTTCTGCAGATAATTTAGATGATGCTGCTAAAAAAATTGTAGAGGCAATAAAATAAAGTGTCAGTTTTAGTTAACAAAAATACAAAATTAATTTGTCAGGGATTTACGGGATCTCACGGAACATTTCATTCAGAACAAGCTATAAAATATGGAACAAATTTAGTTGGAGGTGTTACTCCAAAAAAAGGAGGACAAAAACACTTAGATAGACCAGTTTTTAATTCTGTATTAGAAGCAAAAAACGAAGTTGGAGCAGATGCAACAATGATCTATGTCCCAGCAAAATTTGCAGCAGCTGCAATCATTGAGGCAATTGAAGCTTCTATAGAACTTATAGTTTGTATAACAGAAGGAATACCTATCCAAGATATGCTTAAAGTTAGACAAATTTTAAAACGCTCAAATAGCAGACTTATAGGACCTAATTGTCCGGGAATAATCACTCCGGACGAATGTAAAATTGGAATTATGCCAGGTAATATCCATAAAAAAGGGACTGTTGGCATAGTATCTAGATCAGGAACTTTAACCTACGAAGCGGTAGCTCAAACAACAGAAAATGGACTTGGTCAATCAACATGCATTGGGATTGGTGGTGATCCAATAAACGGAACAAATTTTATAGATTGTTTAGACCTATTTTTAAAAGATAACGACACACAGTCGATATTAATGATTGGTGAAATTGGAGGCTCAGCTGAGGAAGAAGCTGCAGAATTTGTGAAGAATCATGAAATTAAAAAACCTATTGTTGGATTTATTGCAGGAATTACAGCCCCACCAGGCAGAAGAATGGGGCATGCGGGGGCAATAATTTCAGGTGGAAAAGGTGGTGCGGAAGATAAAATTAAAAAAATGGAAAAATGTGGCATTACAGTTGCTAAATCACCTTCAATAATTGGCAAAACTTTATTTAATAAACTGTCTAATTGAAAAATAATATTAGGGCTATATATTCATCAAATTAAAGATGTCTTCATCAAAAAATCTTGAATTCGAAAAAACCTCATTTTTAAATAAGTCTAATAGTGCATTTATTGAACAAATGTATCTGAAGTTTATAAATAAAGACCCTGATCTTCCGGAAAGTTGGTTAAATTATTTTGAAGGAATTGGAGAAGAATTAAATGTAATAGTTAAAGAGATAAATGGACCTTCCTGGGGGCCACAAAAAAATAAAGTTAATATAGATGAGTTACAAAATAAAATTGAGGAAGAAGACAAAAATACTTTTGAAAATAATAAAGTTGATAGTTCTGAAAAATTTAATTTTCAGTTACTCGCGGATTCAAACAAAGACTCTATTAGTGCAGTCGCATTAATTAGAGCTTATAGATTAAGGGGACATTTATTGGCAGATCTAGATCCTTTAGATATGAGAGTATCAGAGTATTTAGATGAACTTCATCCTGATTTTTATGGTTTTAAAAAAGAAAACTATGATAAAAAAATATTTCTTAATGGAGTAATTAATCGCAAATATGCAAATATAAAAGAAATACTTAAATTTATGAAAAAAACCTATTGTGGAAAAATAGGTTATGAGTTTATGCATATTTCCAATCCAGTGGAGAGAAAATGGTTTAGAGATAGAATTGAGCAAGATAAAAATGCACTCCAATTTACAAAAAATGGAAAAGAAGCAATTTTAAATAAACTAGTGCAGGCGGAAGGTTTTGAGAAATTTCTTGCTACAAAATATGTTGGAACAAAAAGATTTGGTTTAGATGGAGGAGAGAGCTTAATACCAGCTCTCGAGCAAATAATTAAAATTGGTGGTCAAAATCAAATCAAAGAAGTTAAAATTGGTATGTCACATCGAGGTAGACTTAATGTTTTAGCAAATGTATTACAAAAATCTTATAAAAGAATATTTAATGAATTTGCAGGTGAAATTAGTTCAGATAAAGAAGATGGGGCTGGGGATGTTAAATATCACCTTGGAGCGTCTTCTGATAGAAAGTTTGATGGAAATTCTGTTCATGTAAGTTTAACAGACAATCCATCTCACCTAGAAGCTGTTAATCCAGTTGTATTGGGACAAACAAGGGCAAAACAGTTTTTTCACAAAGATAAAGAGAGAAACAAAGTTATTCCAATTTTGATTCATGGAGATGCAGCTTTTGCTGGACAAGGAGTTGTAGCGGAATGTTTTGCTATGTCAGGACTTCCTGGTCATAACACAGGTGGCACAATACATATAATAGTAAATAATCAGATAGGATTTACTACAAGCCCCAGGTTTGCTAGATCATCACCTTATCCCTCAGACGTTGCAAAGATGGTTGAAGCTCCAATACTTCATGTTAATGGAGACGATCCAGAAGCAGTTGTTTATGCGACTAGAATTGCATCAGAGTTTAGATTAAAATTTAATAGAGACGTTGTTGTTGATTTGATTTGTTATAGGAGATTTGGACACAACGAGGGAGATGAGCCTTCATTTACCCAACCTTTAATGTATAAAAAAATTAGATCTCATCCAAGTGTTTACAAAATTTATGGCAATAAACTTGTTAATGAACAATCTATTACCGAAGAATTACTGATTCAAAATGTAAAATCATTTAAACAATTATTAGATGAGCAGTATAAAAGTGCCAAAGATTATAACCCGAAAATAGAGTGGTTTGAGGGAACTTGGTCGAGATATAAGCCAGAAAAAGGTAAGGATAAAAGAGGTGTTACTGGTTTTGATGAAAATAAACTAAAAGAAATTTCTAATAAAATAAATGCAATTTCTGAAGATAAAAATATTCATAAAACTATATCTAAAATTTTCAACACAAGAAAAGATACTATTGAAAAAGGTTTTGGTATTGACTGGTCTTCTGCAGAAGCACTTGCTTTTGGATCATTGTTAGAGGAAGGTTATCCTGTAAGACTTGTAGGACAAGACTCTGGAAGAGGAACTTTTAGCCAAAGGCATTCTGTTTTAAGAAATCAAGTAGATAATTCTAGATACATCCCATTGAATAATATTTCAAATAAACAGAAAAAATTTGAAGTAGTTGATAGCTTTTTATCAGAACTTGCTGTTTTAGGATTTGAGTATGGATATAGTTTGGTAGAACCTAATACACTTACAATATGGGAAGCGCAATTTGGAGATTTTGCAAATGGAGCTCAAGTTGTAATAGATCAATTTATAGCCTCTGGTGAAAGAAAATGGAATAGAGCATCAGGTATAGTAATGCTTCTACCACATGGATATGAAGGACAAGGACCCGAACATTCTTCAGCTAGATTAGAGAGATTTTTACAGCTATGTTCAAACGATAATATGCAAGTTATGAACTGCACAACTCCTGCAAACTATTTTCATGCACTAAGAAGACAAATGCATAGAGACTTTAGAAAACCTTTAATAATAATGACACCAAAGTCATTGTTAAGAAATAAATATTGTGTTTCAAATCTTGAAGATTTTAATAAAAAAAATACTTATCATAGAATATTATGGGATCATGCTATTGATCCAAAATCTAAAAATTTTATTAAACTTAAAGAGAACTCTAAAATTAGAAAAGTAATTTTATGTTCAGGAAAAGTATATTTTGACTTACTAGAAGCTAGAGAAAAACTTAAAAAAAATGATGTTATATTATTTAGAATTGAACAATTATATCCATTTCCTGTAAAAGCGTTAGTTAATGAGCTAAAACCTTTTGCAAAAAAAGCTAAATTTGTCTGGTGTCAAGAAGAGCCAAAAAATATGGGGGCATGGTTCTCGGTAAGAGATTATATCCAATGGACATTAGATACTATAAAGGCTAATAATAATAAAATTTCTTATATAGGAAGAAGCCCAGATGCCACTCCAGCAACAGGATATGCAAAAAGGCATAATTCTCAACAACAAGAAATAATAAATAAGGTTTTTGAATAATTTATAATGAGTGAAAAAATTTTAGTGCCAGCTCTTGGCGAAAGTATAACAGAGGCTACTGTTGCTAAATGGTTAAAAAATGCTGGAGATCCTGTGGAAGCTGACGAACCAGTTGTTGAGCTTGAAACAGATAAAGTTAACTTAGAAGTTCCATCACCAATTACAGGGGTTTTATCTGAAATAAATGAAAAAGATGGATCAGTAGTTGCGGTTGGAGCATTATTAGGATCTATTTCACAAAATAGTGCAAAAACATCTGTTAAAAAGATAGAGGAAGTTAAAAAAATAGAGCCTTCTCTTAAAGAAAATAATGTAATCAAATTAGATCCAATTAAAAAAGATCCAAAAATATTTGAGGAAAAATCCAAAGAAAACACCCGGGATACAAAACCTTTAGTTTTGACCGAAGAGGTTGCTGATGAAATGCCAGTAGTTAAACAAAGTCAAAATCAGACTTTGTCACCAGCGGTTAGAAAAATTGTAAACGAAAATCAAATAGATATTAATTCAATTCAAGGTTCTGGAAAAGATGGAAGAGTTTTAAAAGGAGATCTCATTAGTATGATGGGAGCAAACCCAAAACCCTCTGAGAGAAAAATACAATATGGTCAAGAGGAAAGAATTAAAATGTCTAGATTAAGACAAACTATTGCTAAAAGATTAAAACAAGCTCAAGAAAACGCTGCACTATTAACTACATTTAATGAGATTGATATGACAAATATTATGGAGATGCGAAAAGAAAATCAACAAGATTTTCAGTCTCGATATGGTATCAAATTAGGTTTTATGTCCTTCTTTGTAAAAGCATGTGTGGTAGCATTAAAAAACTTTCCAGCTGTAAATGCTGAAATTGATGGAGACGAAATAATTTATAAAAACTATTATAATATTAGTTTTGCTGTTGGAACCGACAAAGGTCTAGTTGTCCCAGTTTTAAGGAATGCGGATGAGTTATCTTTTTCTGATATAGAAAAAAATATTAAAGCTATTTCAGAAAAAGCAAAAGATGGAAAATTAACTATTGAAGAACTACAAGGAGGAACGTTCACAATAAGTAATGGTGGAGTATATGGATCTATGCTTTCAACACCGATACTAAATCTTCCACAATCTGGAGTTTTAGGAATGCATAATATTGTTGATAGACCTATTGTTGTTGATGGTGAAATTAAAATAAGGCCAATAATGTACTTGGCATTATCTTATGATCATAGAATAATTGATGGAAAAGAATCTGTATCATTTCTGAAAATGATTAAAGAAAACTTAGAAGACCCTAGAAGGTTATTTTTGGATATTTAAATGTCAGAAAAATTTCAAGCAGTTGTTATTGGTGGTGGTCCAGGAGGCTACGTTTGTGCAATAAGACTTTCTCAGTTAGGTCTAAAAACAGCATGTGTGGAATCTAGAGGATCCTTGGGAGGCACTTGTTTAAATGTTGGGTGTATACCATCAAAAAGTTTACTGAATTTATCTGAAGAGTTTCACAAAGTAAAAGGTTTAGCGAGCAAAGGAATAGAAATTGGAGATGTTAAGTTAAATCTTGATAAAATGATGAAAAGCAAAGATAAAGCTGTGACAGTACTAACTAAAGGTGTTGAGTTTTTACTTAAGAAAAATAAAGTTACGTACTATAAAGGAACTGGAAGCTTCAAGTCTCAAAATGAAATCATAATTAAAGATGATCAGAATAACGAAATTATAATTGAAGCCGAAAAAACAGTGATAGCCACTGGTTCCGTGGCAACGTCTTTGCCAGGAATTAAAATTGATGAGAAAGTTATCGTATCTTCAACAGGTGCACTTAAATTAGATAAAGTTCCAAAAAAAATGGTTGTTGTTGGTGGTGGATACATTGGATTAGAAATGGGGTCTGTTTGGTCAAGATTAGGAGCCGAAGTAGCAGTGGTAGAATTTTTAGATCATATCACTCCTGGCATGGATAAAGAAATTTCTTCAGAATTTATGAAGATTTTAAAAAAACAAGGCATCAAATTTCATATGGAAAATAAAGTTGATGCTATACAAAAAAATAAAACGGGAGTAGTTGTCGTAACGGTTGATAAAGATGGAAATAAAAATAACTTTGATTGTGATGTTGTTCTTATTTCAGTTGGACGAAAAGCGAATACGAATGGTTTAAACATAGAAGCCGCTGGGGTTGAATTAGATGAGAAAAAAAGAGTTAAAACAGACGATAATTTTAAAACTAATATCCAAAATATCTATGCGATAGGTGATGTTATAAGTGGACCAATGCTTGCTCATAAAGCAGAGGATGAAGGAATTGCAGTTGCTGAAAATATTGCAGGTCAATCAGGCCATGTTAATTATGATACAATTCCTGGGGTAATTTATACAACCCCTGAAGTTGCTTCAATTGGTAAGACAGAAGAACAATTAAAAGAATTAAATACAAAATACAAAGTTGGTAAGTTTTCTTTTATGGCAAACTCAAGAGCAAAAGCAATAGATGATGCAGAGGGCTTTGTTAAAATTTTAGCAGATGAAAATACAGATAAAGTTCTAGGTGCACACATAATCGGCCCTCATGCAGGCGAACTTATTGCAGAAATAGGTGTTGCAATGGAATTTGGAGCAAGTTCAGAAGATATTGCAAGAACATGTCATGCTCATCCAACATTTTCCGAAGCTGTTAAAGAAGCAGCATTATCAGTAGATAAAAGAGCAATACACTCTTAATTATTTTTCATATTATTAAAATATGAAAGTACCGATTCTTTTACCAAATATATTTAATCATCCTTTTACTTATGAGAGTGATATTAATTTAAAAATAGGTGATTATGTGGTGGTACCTTTCGGTAAATCTAAAATCACAGGAATAGTTTGGGATGAATTTGAAAAAAATAATAGTAGAAAGTTCAAAATAAAAAGTGTTTTAAAAAAACTAAATGTTTCCCCATTAAAAAAAACAACAATTAAATTTCTTAACTGGTTTTCTGAATACAATATAATTCCTAAAGGAATGGCTTTAAAATTAGTCTTGCTTAGCAGCAATGCTATAGAAAAACTTCCAAAAGGTACTCATAAGATTTTTGAAACAAATATAAAAAAAAATTTAATAAAACTCTCCGAAGAACAAAAAAATTCTCTTAAAAAAATGAAACTTAATAGTCAAAAATTTAGGGTTCATGTACTTCAGGGAACAACAGGTTCGGGAAAAACTATGGTATACTTTGAAGCTCTTAAAGACATTATAAATAAAGGTTTTCAGGGCTTAATTTTATTACCAGAGATTGGTTTAACTGGTGAATTTAAAAAAAAATTTATAGAATTTTTTGGTTTTACACCAGCAGTTTGGCACTCTGGCATTACAAAAAAAAATAAAGAAATTATTTGGAGTGGAGTCGTGAATGGAGAAATTAATGTTGTTATTGGTGCTAGATCATCATTATTTTTACCATTTAAAAAACTAGGATTAATTATCGTTGATGAAGAGCATGACCAATCTTACAAACAAGATGAGGGTGTTACCTATAATGCAAGAGATATGGCCATTTCAAGAGCGTCATTTGAAAATATACCTATCAATTTAATAACAGCGGTACCATCAATTGAAACGTATGAAAATGTTAAAAAAGGTAAATATAGTATTTCCAAATTAGAAAAACGTTACCAAAATGCATCTTTACCTAATTATGAAATAATCAATCTTAATGATACAAAGTTGGAAAAACAATCATGGCTATCAAAAAAAATATTAGAAAAAGTAAAATTTCATCTTGATAAAAATGATCAAGTATTATTTTTTTTAAATAGAAGAGGATTTTCTCCACATGTGCTTTGTAATAAATGCTTTAATAGTTATTCGTGTCCAAATTGCTCAATTAATTTAGTTTATCACAAAAATAAAAATAATTTATTGTGCCACTATTGTGGTTTTAAATCTTCATTAAAAAGAAACTGCGTAAAAGATAAGCACTGTGAATTTATTTTTAGTGGTCCTGGGGTTGAGAGAATATTTGAAGAGGTTAAAAAAAACTTTCCATCTAAAATAATTGAAATTTTTTCAAGTGATACCATGAATAAGAAAGACTCTAGTAAAAAATTAGAAAAAATAATTAACAATGAAGTACAAATTTTGGTTGGAACACAATTAATTTCTAAAGGTTTTCATTTCCCAAATTTAAATTGTATTGTTGTAGTCGATATAGATCTTTCCTCACAAGGACATGATTTAAGAGGAGCTGAAAAAAATTTACAACTTTATCATCAACTTTCAGGAAGAGCTGGAAGAACTGGAAAACCAGCTACAGTTTATTTTCAAACTTATAATAATGATACAAAAATGATTGATGATATCACCAATAAAGATCCTGATATTTTTTTAGAAAGAGAATTAGAGATTAGAAAAAAAAATAAACTTCCCCCTTTTCAAAGATTTGTCTCATTAATACTTACTGGTGAAAATGAGAATAAATTAGAAAAAGAGGCTATAAGTTTTAAAAATTTTATAGAAACCAAAATTGAGGGAAGAGTCTTGGGTCCAGTAAATGCACCCATATTTAGGTTGAAGAGAAAATTTAGAGTTAGATTATTAATAAGAGGAATTAAATCTATGAGAGTACAAAGCTCAATTGCAAAAATTATTCCAAATTATAAGTTTGCAGCTGGAATAAAACTTTCAGTTGATGTTGACCCTATAAACTTCAATTAATTAGTAAAAAAACGCCTTTTTAACAAATCGGTTACTTGAAGACCCAAAGTTCATATGCTAATTAAAGCCTGTTTTTAATTTAATCTTCAACATTTTAGAGGAACAAAGTTGAGCAAAGACACAGGATTTTCAATAACTTCAGCAGAAAGATATTCGCTCGCACTTTATGAGCTATCTAACGAAAGTAATGTTTTGACTCAAATGGAGGAACAGTGCTCATCTATTCTTAGTTTAATAAACTCTAGTGAAGATTTTAAAAATTTAATAAAAGATCCAACAACAAAACGAGATGATTTATTAAAGATTGTAACTTCAATTTCAGAAAGTTATAAATTTGAAACTTTATTTAAAAATTTTTTAAATTTTTTAATTCAAAAAAGAAGGTTCTTTTTTTTAGAAAGAATTCTTAAAAGTTTTATTGAGATATGTTCAAAAAAAAGAGGTGAACTTAAAGCAGAATTAAAATCAGCTAAAGAATTGTCTAATGATGAAATAATAAAAATAACAGAGGAGCTAACCAAAAATTTTAGCTCTAAAATAAAATTAAACTATAAATATGACAAAAGTTTAATAGGAGGTTTAGTCCTGCAAGTTGGAAGTACAATGGTTGACACCTCAATTAAAAATAAATTACAACAAATCGAAAACAGAATGATAGAGGCATAAATGGAAATAAATCCTTCAGAAGTTACAAAAATATTAAAAGAACAAATTAAAAATTTTGGTGAAAAGACTGAGGTTACTGAAGTCGGCCAAGTATTATCTGTTGGAGACGGTATTGCTAGAATTTATGGCTTAGACAATGTTCAGGCTGGTGAGATGGTTGAGTTTGCTGATGGTTCAAAGGGTATGGCCCTTAACTTGGAAAGTGAAAATGTTGGTGTTGTAATTTTTGGTGACGATAGAAATATTAAAGAAGGTGATGTTGTTAAAAGAACAGGCAATATTGTTGATACCCCAGTTGGAAAAGAACTTTTAGGTAGAGTAGTTGATGGCTTAGGAAATCCAATTGATGGAAAAGGAGCGCTGGATAAAAGTGTTAAAAAAACAAGGGTAGAGGTTAAAGCCCCTGGTATTATCCCTAGACAATCAGTTAGTGAACCAATGCAAACTGGATTAAAATCAATTGATAGCTTAGTGCCAATTGGAAGAGGTCAAAGGGAATTAATTATTGGAGACAGACAGACAGGTAAAACTGCTGTTGCTGTTGATGCAATTATAAATCAGAAAAAAATTAATGAGTCAGGTGATGAGAAACAAAAATTATACTGTATATATGTTGCGGTCGGTCAAAAAAGATCAACAGTAAGACAAATTCAAAAAACTTTAGAAGAAGCTGGTGCAATGGAATATACAACTATTGTTGCTGCCACAGCATCAGACTCAGCTCCCTTACAATTTTTAGCTCCTTACACTGGTTGTGCCATGGGTGAATATTTTAGAGATAATGGAATGCACGCGTTAATTATTTATGACGATCTATCAAAACAAGCTGTTGCATATAGACAAATGTCTCTTCTTTTAAGAAGACCTCCAGGAAGAGAAGCTTACCCAGGAGATGTATTTTACTTGCACAGTAGATTATTAGAAAGAGCAGCAAAACTTAGTGATGAACATGGTGGAGGATCACTAACAGCACTTCCAATAATTGAAACTCAAGGAGGAGATGTTTCTGCTTTTATTCCAACAAATGTAATTTCAATTACAGATGGCCAGATATTTCTAGAAACAGAACTTTTTAACCAAGGTATTAGACCGGCAATTAATGTTGGTTTATCTGTATCAAGGGTTGGATCTTCGGCTCAAACAAAAGCCATGAAAAAAGTATCAGGGTCGATGAAACTTGAGTTAGCACAGTACAGAGAAATGGCTGCTTTTGCTCAATTTGGATCGGATTTAGATGCTTCTACGCAGCAGCTCCTTAATAGAGGTTCAAAGTTGACTGAACTTTTAAAACAAAAACAATATTCACCACTGACAGTCGCAGAGCAAGTTGTATCTGTTTTTTGTGGAGTAAAAGGATATTTGGATGATATCGATTTAAAAGATATTGCAGAGTTTGAATCTAAAATAATTGAAAAGTGTAAATCTGATAAGCCCGAAATAATTGATTCTATTCAAAGCATTGGAAAACTTGAAGAAGATAAAGAAAAACTATTAGTAGAAGTAATAACTCAACTTAAACAAAATTTTAAATCATAATAAAAAATGGCAAGTTTAGACGATTTAAAAAAAAGAATAGCAAGTGTCAAGTCTACACAGAAAATTACAAAAGCTATGAAGATGGTTGCAGCAGCGAAACTTAGAAGAGCTCAAGAAAGCGCAGAAAAAGGAAGGCCTTATTCAGAAAAAATGAATAACGTCATTTTAAATTTGTCCAGTGGAATATCAGATAAAGAGAATGCTCCAAAACTTTTATCAGGAACAGGGAACAATAAGGTCCATTTATGTGTTGTAATGACTTCAGATAGAGGTTTATGTGGAGGTTTCAATTCTAATATAATTAAAAAAGCCAAAAGTTACTTCTCAAAAATTTTAAGTGAAGGAAAAGAACTTAAAATCATAACTGTAGGTTCAAAAGGAAATGATCAGTTAAAAAGAATGTACGGTGACAAAATAATTGAAAGTATTTCTTTCAAAGAATCAAAAAATGCTAATTATTTTGATGCTGACAAAGTTGGGAAGATAGTAATAGATAAATTTGAGAATAGTGAATTTGACATATGTACTATTTTTTATAATCAATTTAAAAACGTAATTACTCAAATTCCTCAAGCTCAACAGATAATCCCCTTGAACAATGAGAATAGTGAAGAAAATTCTTCAGAAGAAAGCTATGAATTTGAACCAGATGAGGATGAGATTTTAAGCAATTTATTGCCAAAAAATATTTCAACACAAATATTTAAAGCAATGTTAGAGAATTCAGCTAGCGAACAAGGATCAAGGATGAGTGCAATGGATAACGCCACCCGAAACGCAGGTGAAATGGTTGACAAACTTACTATCCAGTATAATAGAAGTCGTCAGGCAGCAATTACAAAAGAATTAATAGAAATCATATCAGGAGCAGAAAGTTTATAATTATGAGCAAAGGAATAATCACACAAGTTATTGGAGCAGTAGTTGACGTAAAATTTGACGGAGAGCTTCCGGAAATTCTAACAGCATTAGAATGTAAAAATGGGGATAACAGGTTAGTTCTAGAAGTTGCCCAACACTTAGGTGAAACAACAGTCAGAACAATTGCAATGGATGCTACTGAAGGATTAAAAAGAGGTGATGAAGTAATAAATACTAATGCGCCTATACAAGTACCTGTTGGGCCAGAAACTCTTGGAAGAATTATAAATGTAATTGGTGAGCCTATAGATGAAAGAGGAGAGGTTAAAACAAAAGAAAGTTGGCCTATTCATAGAGCAGCCCCTGAATTTAATGATCAGTCAACTGAAACAGAAATTCTTGTAACGGGTATTAAAGTTATTGACCTATTAGCACCTTATGCAAAGGGTGGAAAAATTGGATTATTTGGTGGAGCTGGAGTAGGTAAAACAGTCTTAATTATGGAATTAATTAATAACGTTGCAAAAGCACACGGAGGATTTTCAGTTTTTGCAGGAGTAGGAGAACGAACTAGAGAAGGCAATGACCTTTATCATGAGATGATGGATTCTGGAGTAATAAAAAAAGAAGGTCCTGGATCTAAAGCTGCGCTAGTTTATGGACAGATGAATGAGCCTCCAGGAGCAAGAGCAAGAGTTGCGCTTACAGGTTTAACTGTAGCTGAGTATTTCAGAGACCAAGAGGGTCAAGATGTTCTTTTCTTTGTTGATAACATTTTTAGGTTTACTCAAGCAGGCTCAGAGGTTTCAGCACTTTTAGGAAGAATCCCATCTGCAGTTGGTTATCAACCAACATTAGCTACAGATATGGGTAATTTACAGGAAAGAATTACTACAACAAATAAGGGTTCAATTACATCAGTTCAAGCAATTTATGTACCAGCTGACGACTTAACTGATCCAGCTCCAGCAACATCATTTGCACACTTGGATGCAACAACTGTACTTTCAAGACAAATTGCTGAAATTGGTATTTATCCAGCGGTTGATCCACTAGACTCTACATCTAGAATTTTGGATCCAAGGGTTGTGGGAGATGAACACTACAAGGTTGCAAGAGATGTTCAAAAAATATTACAATCTTATAAATCACTTCAAGATATTATTGCAATTCTTGGTATGGATGAGTTATCCGAAGAAGATAAATTAGTTGTTGCCAGAGCTAGAAAAATCCAAAGATTTTTATCTCAACCATTTTTTGTAGCTGAAGTTTTTACAGGCTCACCAGGAAAATTAGTAGATTTAGAGTCAACCATCAAAGGTTTTGATGCAATTTGCAAAGGTGAATACGATCATTTACCAGAAGCAGCATTTTATATGGTGGGTACTATTGAGGAAGCAATTGAAAAAGCTAAGAAAATGGAAAAAGAAGCGGCTGCTTAATGAGTGAAGAATTCAAAATTGAAATTGTAAATCCAGAAAAATCTTTTTTAGTAAAAGAGGATGTATCAGAAGTAGTTGTTCCAGCTTATGAAGGAGAAATGGGAATATTGAAAGATCATATTTCAATTATTTCTTTTTTAAAGCCTGGTATAATTAAAATTTTATCAAAATCAGGAGATGAACATTATTATGTTGAAGATGGTATTGTTGAATTTAAAAACAATAATCTTTCAATTCTAACAAGCTCAATATTTAATATTGCTGATATGGATAAATCTAAACAACAAGATTTATTGAAACAGGCCGAGGAAGAATCTGGTAAGGAAGAAATAAGTGACCAGTCTAAATATTTAATTGATCAAAAAATCGAAGTTTTAAAAACACTTAATTAGATTAATTTTTGAACTTTTTCTTGCACTTCCTTGTAAACATGCAATTTAAAGTCTACTACTACTTTAGTTAGTTGATCTAGCTCTATCCATCTCCAATCTAAAAACTCTGGATGACGAGTATTAATATCAATTTCCTTATCTTCACCAGTAAATCTCATTAAAAACCATTTTTGTTTCTGCCCTTTATATTTACCCTTCCAAATAATACCTAATAGACGATCTGGAAGTTCATAAGTTATCATGCCATCTAACTCTTTAATAAGTTTAACGCTTTTGATACTGGTTTCCTCTTCTAGTTCTCTGTAAGCGGCTTTTAAAAAATCTTCACCAGAGTCAACTCCTCCCTGGGGCATCTGCCAAAAATCTTTTGGATTATCAATTCTCTTTGCTACGAATACTTTGTTTTCTTTATTTAAAACGACTATTCCCACTCCACTTCTTAGTGGTAAGCTACTATATTTCTTATCCATATTATCCGTTGAGTAACTTAATGGCGTAATTTAATTGATTGTCTGTATCACTCTTTATTTTAAAGTTATCTCCTTCTTCATTGATTTCAATATCAGGTCTTACTCCAACCTCAGAAATAGACTTCCCAGACGGCAGATAATATTTTGCAACAGTTAACCGTATAGCACCTTTATTCTTAAGTGGAATGATTGATTGAACAGATCCTTTTCCATAACTGTTTTCTCCAACAATTATTGCTCTTTTATGATCTTTTAGTGCACCAGCTACAATTTCAGAAGCTGAGGCTGAACCATAATTAATCATTACCAATAATGTTTTTCCATTTGTAATATCCCCTTTTTTGGCAAACCACTTTCTATTTTCAGATTTTTTTCTACTTTTAGTAGATACTATTTCTCCGTTATCTAAAAAAAAATCTGAAATAGTTATAGCTTGGGATAACAGTCCTCCTGGATTATTTCTCAGATCTAAAATAAATGCATTTATACTTTCATTCTTTTTTAATTTCTCGACCTGTTTCTTAATTTGATTACTGCTATTTTCATTAAATGAAGTAAGTCTTATATATCCTATATTATTTTCTAGAATTTCAGATTTTACTGATTGAATTTCTATTATCTCTCTAACAATGTTAAATGTTAGTGCTTTTTTTTCTCCTCTTCGTCTTATAGTTAATTCTATTCCTGAACCAACCGGTCCTCTCATTAAATCCACAGCTTCAGCTAAGGATTTTCCTTGTACTTGAATATTATTTATCTTTACAATGTAGTCTCCAGCTTTTAATCCTGCCTTTGATGCAGGAGTGTCATCTATTGGTGATATTACTTTGACTACACCTGCTTCCATACTTACCTCAATACCTAGTCCCCCAAATTCACCACTTGTCTCTGTTTGCATTTGATCAAGAATTTTTGGCGACATATATGCCGAATAAGGATCAAGAGATTGTAAAAGACCATTAATAGCTGAATCCATACTTTCA
>CACEBA010000010.1 GCA_902557585.1 uncultured Pelagibacteraceae bacterium | reverse complement strand
AAATTAAAAGAAAAATATCGAATTATAAGAGACCAAAAAATTAGAGAAAGAGTAGAGGCTTTAGGAGTAAAAATTCAAGGAGATGAAGACAGAGAAACACTTCTTAAAAAAGAAAAAGATTATACAATTGCAAGACAAAAAATTGAATTTTCTTTGGAAAGTTTTTATAGAAGTGCAAGTAGTTTAGTTTTTCAATTAAATAAAAGACATGTAACAAGAAATATGTCAATTTTCAGATGTATTGATAGAAGATTTGAGACAGGTGAGATATTTGTGAAATGGGATGAAGCAGCCGATGATGAATGGCTGTTATTAATATATATTAAAAATAATTCTCCAGACGAAGGTATAGTTATTGAAGATAAAACAAATCCTGAAAAAAATATTTCTCATGAATTTAAAAATAATGAAATTTTTAAGGCATCAGACACCATGGTAGATTCCTTAACTCATCTAATAGCTAGAAAAAGACTTAAAAATGCCAATTAATATACTTAAACATATTCATTAATATTTACTATGCTTCTTGGAATAATTTTAATGATCACTCTGTTTATAATCTTAAGTTATGTTCTTACATGGATAAGATATTATAACAGTTTGGACCCAAGATTAGGTCAGTCAACTTGGAGATGGAGCTACGACTATCCCGTAATTGGACTTAGAGATTTCTCTGATTTAGATGATAAAGAGTTTGTCAAATTAAGAAGAAAAAGAAATAGAATTATAACGTTGATGTATTCAATTGTCTTAATAATGTTTATGCTTTCAATGTCTTTGCTAAGTGAAATTATGATATTTTTTTTAGCTTAGTTTTTTAATTGTTTTTTATTTTTAAGATACAAAAAGTAAGCGATTATTTCGTATCCATAATCAAAAATCGTAAAAATTATTGGAAGCTTAAAAAATTTATATAAAAATCTATATTTAGGTATTTTCTTCCAAACATATAAAAAGGCTTCAGCTCCTTCTAAAACCTTGTCATCATCTTTTACATGTAATCTCCTCAAAAGCTCCTTATCATTTTTATTAGTCTCTTTTTCTGCTTGATCATTGTTGGTGATATCTACCCAATCTATTTCTTCTATTTTTTCTTTTTTATATAAATTTATTTCAGATCTACAAATTTTACATGAATTATTGAAATATACTTTCATATTTTAATAGTTATCTTTTTAACGAATTTTGTACATGTGTTAAAAGAGCAGTTGAAAAGAGAAAATAAACTATTATGTAATCCTCATGAGTAATTTTTTTGATAAATCTGACTTAGCAAGAAAAGATGCAGAAAATATTGTGTCAGACACTTTAAAAAACTGTGATGATGGAGAGCTATATTTGGAGGACTCAAAGTCAGAGTCAATCGTTTTAGACGATAATAAGATTAAGAGCTCAAACTATAGTTCTGATTTAGGTTTTGGATTTAGAGCAGTATCTGACGAGGTTGTTGCTTACTCCTATTCAAACGAAATATCAAAAGACTCTTTAAAAAGTTCAGCAGAGAATCTTCAGTCAACAATGAAGTCAATTAAAGGTACTTATAATAATGAAATACCAAAATCTAACAAAAAATTTTATAACGATATAAATCCGATAGAACAAAAAACTTTAAATTCAAAGCTTGAAGTTTTAAATAAAGTAAATGAGTACTTAAGAAAAAAAGATGGAGCCGTAAAGCAGGTTACAGCAAATTTTTTAGGAGAACATAAGTCAATTGAAATAATCAGATCAGGTGGTGAGGCAATTACAGATATCAGACCATTAATAAGATTTAATGTTTCTGTAATGCTTGAAAAAGATGGTAGAAAAGAAACAGGCGTGTATGGCATTGGAGGAAGACAGTCTTATGATGATTATTTGCAAAATGATAATTGGAAAAGTGTGTGTGAAGAAGCTTTTAGAATTGCTTCAGTAAATTTAGAAAGTAAACCCGCACCAGCTGGTGAAATGAAAGTAGTTCTAGGACCAGGCTGGCCAGCAATATTAATTCATGAAGCGATTGGGCATGGTCTAGAGGGTGATTTTAACAGAAAAAAAACATCAGCATTTCACAACCTGATGGGGCAGAAAGTTGCAAGTGAAGGTGTCACAATTGTTGATGACGGTACTATAGATAATAGAAGAGGTAGTCTCACAATAGATGACGAGGGTACTCCAACCGAAAGAACTGTCTTAATTGAAAATGGAATTTTAAAAAACTTTATGCAAGACCGACTGAATGCTCGTTTAATGAACACAAGATCAACTGGCTCAGGAAGAAGAGAAAACTACAGACACGTAGTTTTACCGAGAATGAGAAATACAATGATGTTAAGTGGAAAGCAAACTCAAGATGAGATGATCAAATCTGTTGATAAAGGTATTTTTGCAGTTAGCTTTGGGGGTGGACAAGTAGATATTACCTCAGGAAAATTTGTTTTTAATTGTACAGAGGCTTATGAAATTGTTAACGGTAAAATCGGATCTCCAATAAAAGGAGCAACATTAATAGGAGATGGCCCTTCAATTTTAAAGGAAGTTTCTATGGTTGGTAACGATATGATGTTAGACCCCGGAATAGGCACATGTGGTAAAGCTGGTCAAGGAGTTCCTGTCGGTGTAGCACAACCATCTATATTAATTGATAAAATGACAGTCGGTGGAACAAAACTCTAATTAATGATTAAAGATCAAGATTTTTTAAAAGACAAAGCTGCGTATTGTTTAGATCTTGCGAAGAAAATTGGAGCAACAGACGCCAGCGTTAAAATAGGTCATTCTATTTCTGAAACAGTTAATTTTAGAAATAAAAATTTAGATGAGTCCAATAGATCTGATGGATTAGCATTTAGTATTGATATCTATATAGGTAAGAAAAAATCTTCAATCTCTTCATCAAATTTATTAGATGAGAATTTAAATACCCTTATAGAGAAATGTTATGAAACAACTAAAATTACTCCTGATGATGAGTTTAATTCCTTACCAGATAAAAATTTACTTGCAGATAATCATAAAAAATTAAATATTTATGATAGCACTCATATAGAGAATTACAAAAAAATTGAGTATTTAAAAGAATTAGAAAATACGGCAGCTGTAGATAATAAAATAATAAACACTGAGTCCAGTTTTACTGAAAACAAATCTAATTTTATTTTAGCAAATAGCGATGGTTTTTGCAGTGGTTATAAGACATCTTCATTTACGGCATCGTGTGTAGCTGTTGCTAAAGACGATAATAGCATGGAAAGAGATTATGAATATTCAAGTAAAAGATATTTAGATGATATCAAAGATCCTCAGACACTAGGTAAACTGGCAAGTCATCATACAATAAGAAAACTAAGTCCGAAAAAAATAGGAAGTGAAAAGTTAAGCGTTATATTTGATAAGAGAATAGCAAAAGGTATGCTTAGCGCTTTTGCTAGTGCAATTTCATCTTCTGCAATTGCCAGAGGAACTTCGTTTCTTAAAGACCAAATAAATAAGCAGATATTTTCTAATTCTATCAACATTATTGACAAACCAGATATAATTAAGGGTTTAGGCTCAAAAAATTTTGACTCAGAAGGTGTTAAATCTGAAACACTCAGATTAGTAAAGGAGGGTGAGCTTAAAAATTATCTTGTAGATTCCTACAATGGTAGAAAGTTAAACCTTCAATCAAATGGAAGAAGTGGAGGTACTACAAATCTCTATTTTGAGAATGGAAAACAAAGTTATGAAGAATTGTTAAAAATTAACTCTAAGTGTATCTATATTACAGAAACAATAGGTCATGGAAGTAATCTTGTAACTGGAGATTATTCTGTTGGAGCGACTGGATTTTTAGTAGAGGATGGTCAATTTAAATACCCCATAAATGAAATAACTATTGCAGGAAATTTTAAGCATATGTTTAAAAATATGTTTTTAGCAAATGATTTAGATTATGAATATTCTACGAACTCACCAACCATGATGATTGAAGGCATGACAGTTGCTGGTAAATGAGAAATTTTTGTGTAATTGGCTCAGGAATTTCTGGAGCGACTATCGCTAATCTTCTAAGCAAAAAACATTCTGTAGATTTGTATGATAAGGCAAGAGGACTTGGTGGCAGATCTTCATTCAAAAGATTAGATGAAAAGAGAGGATTTGACCATGGGGCTCAATATTTTTCTCCAAAAAGTATGGAGTTTAAGAAGTTTACTAAAATGCTTATAGAGAAAAATATACTAAAACTTTGGGGTGGAAATCATAAATTTTTAAGTGAAAAAAAAAAAGAAAACAAAAACCATATCAAGATTATTGGCACAAAAGGAAATAGCGATATTAGCAAATATCTATTAAAAGATATTAAGTGTAATTTTCAAAGTGAGCTTAAAAAAATAAGTTTTTCAAATAAAAAATGGAATTTAACGTTTAGCAATGGAATGATTAAGACTTATGAAAATTTAATTTTAACATGTCCATTTCCTCAATTAAAAAAATTATCAAAAAAATATATTCAAAATTCTTTCATTAGAGAAAAAATTAAAATGGATGCTAATATCACTGTTTTAATAGAAATAAAAAAAACTAATTTAAATTTAAGTAGTTTTTTATTTAATGATAAAATTTTAGGTTGGGCTGGTTATGAAAATAGTAAGAAAAGATTTAAGAGTAAAACTGATCTTTGGACGTTACAAAGTACATTTAATTGGGCAAATAAAAAAATAAAACAAAATAAATTAAATAAAAAAATTAATTCCAAAATTTTGATCAATAAATTTTTTCAATTATCAGGAATAAAGCGGACAAAAATACTTTTTTCATTAAATCATGGATGGATGTATTCTTCAAATTCAAACCCTTTAAAATTAAAAAGTTATTGGAATTCTAAATTAAATTTAGGTGTATGTGCTGATTGGTTTAACGGACCAAGATTTGAGTCGGGATGGATAAGTGCAAACGATCTTTATAGGAAAATAAATAGATAAATTACTCGTAATTCTTTAGTCTATACTCCCAATTCCCCATTCTTTGATAAGTAACTTTTACTATTAAAGAAGTTTTTTTATCCAACCAAATATCAAAATTTAATTTTTTGTCTTCTGGAAGTGTCATATCTTTTGAGGTTAATTTAAAATGATCAGTCTCATATTCGTCACCATTAATTATTATTTTTTCTTTTCCAACAAAAGTAACTATCTGTTCTTTTATACTGCCTGATATAGGGCTTATTTGGCTACCAGCTTGTAATATTTTATGACTCCACCAGTTGCCAATAGCATTTTCAAGGGGAGCTTCACCAGAGAAAGAAGAGCCCACAATATCAAATTTTTTTGTTTTTTTATTTAAAATTAATTTTACAAATTTTTCTTTTTTATTCTGCAAAGTTTTTGAATTGAAAGAAATTAATTGATCTTTTAAATATGTTTCTTCTCCTACACCCTCTACTTTAAAAATTGATGCACCCAAAAGTTTTACATCAAATTTAAATTGATTAGTAACAACTGTCTCATCATCTTTTTTTGAAAAAAAATAATAATTATAACCTATTAATTCGTTATTTCTTAAAATTTCCATCTCAATTTTTTTGTAATTAGTGTAATGACCAATATGGCTATATGAGGTAAAACAAATAAAAATAAATATGATGCTGAGTGCAATCTTTTTCATTATAAGCAAGTATTAATAATTTTATAAGTAACAGTATAATATGTTTTTATCTATCAAAAATATTCCTAAAGTATATTGGAGCTCTGATAAAAGCTTTAACTTTAAGCCAAAATTTTCAACATCATTTTTTTTAATTTTAGGTTTAATTATATTTGGGTTTGGAGAGGGACTATTAATACTATCAACTACAGGAAACTCACCATGGTCTGTACTTGCAGAAGGAATATCAAAAAATTCTGAATTGTCTATTGGTGCTGCAACATTTCTAGTAAGTGTGAGTGTTCTTTTTTTATGGATATTTCTTAAACAAAAACCAGGCTTAGGAACTATTTTTAATATAATTATTATTTCTGGAATGATTGATGTTACTTTATATTTTTTTGATGTTCCTTCGTCTGTTATATTAAAATATTTATTAGCAATATTTGCAGTAATACTAGTTGGCATAGGTAGTGGTATTTATTTAGTAGCAAATCTCGGCCCAGGTCCAAGAGATGGACTTATGACTGGGTTAACAAAAATTACAAACTTACCTATTGCTTTAGTAAGAGCATGTTTAGAAATCTCAGTTGTAATCGCTGGATGGTATCTAGGTGGAACAGTAGGTGCTGGAACTTTAATTTTTGCTTTTGGGATTGGACCTTGTGTTGCTTTTGGATTGTTTATTGTTAATAAAATTTTTAGTTAGGCTGCTGCACCAGATTTTTCACTTTTCTTCCTTTCATGAGGATCAAGAATAGATTTTCTTAATCTGCAAGACTTAGGAGTAATTTCTAATGCTTCGTCTGTATTAAGCATACTTAATTGTTCTGCTATTGACATTTTTCTTACTGGAGTGAGAACAACGTTTTCGTCTGTTCCCTGTGTTCTCATATTTGTTAATTTCTTTCCCTTCATTACATTTATTATCATGTCGCCTGGTTTTGGAGACAATCCAACTATCATTCCAGGGTATACTGGGTCGTTATGTGTTACGAACATCTCACCTCTGGCCTGCAAATTAAATATAGCAAAAGCAACAGCTTTTCCTTGTTCCATTGCAATTAAAGCTCCGTTTCTTCTCCCTTCCATTTCACCTTCAAAAGGCCCATAGCCATGAAATATTCTATTAATAACCCCGTTCCCTTTAGTAAGAGTTAAAAATCTACTTGTGTAACCCATTAATCCTCTCGTTGGAGCATAAAAAATAAGTCTTTTTTTATCTTTACCAGTATCTTTTAAATCTATTAATTTGCCTTTTCGTCTGTTCATGGAATCTATTACTTTTGAGGAGTATTCTTCATCTAAATCCATAGTAATTTCTTCAATGGGCTCAAGTTTTTTTCCACTTTCATCTGTTTGATATAAAACTTTAGGTGGACTGACTGTCATTTCAAATCCTTCACGTCTCATTTGGGTAAGCAAAATTTCTAACATAAGCTCTCCTCTGCCACTAACAACAAACGAGTCATTACCATTATTTTCAGAAAAATTAATTCCAACATTATTTTGAGCTTCTTGAAGTAGTCGATCTCTAATTTGAGTACTTGTAAGTTTTTTACCTTCTTTTCCTGCAAGAGGTGATGTATTGACTGTTATAGTGATAGACATTGTAGGTGGATCTATTGGTGTTGCTGAGATAGGCTCATTAACATCTAAATCACAAATAGTATCTGCAACATTAGCTTTTTCTAATCCAGCTATTACTACAATATCGCCAGCTTCACCAACATCAATCGGTACTTTTTTTGTTCCCTCATATCTGAAAATTTTAGTAAGTTTTCCTTCATCAACTTTTTCACCTTTTAAATTAATCGCTTTTATTGATTGATTAGCCTTAGCAGTTCCTTGAGTAATTCTACCAACTAAACTTCTTCCTAAAAAACTATCCGCATAAAGTAGTGTAGATAACATTGCAAAAGGTTTTTCTTTTTCAAATTTTGTTGGTTTTACATGTTCAAGAATTAAATCAAGCAATGGATTTAAATTTTCTCTAGGTCCTTCCACTTCACTGTCCGCCCAACCAGATCTACCACTTGCGTACAAAACAGGGAAATCTAATTGCTCTTCGTTTGCATCTAGACTTACAAATAAATCAAATGTTTCATCTAACACTTCATTTGCTCTTTGATCAGCTTTATCAAGTTTATTAATAACAACAATTGGTTTAAGGCCTTGTTTTAAAGCCTTAGATAAAACAAACTTTGTTTGAGGCATTACTCCCTCAGCCGAGTCTATAAGTAGTAGTGCACCATCAGCCATACTTAAAACCCTTTCAACTTCTGCAGCAAAGTCTCTGTGACCTGGAGTATCAATTATATTTATTCTTGTATCTTTCCAATTAATAGAAGCAGGTTTTGCTAATATCGTAATTCCTCTTTCCTTCTCAAGTTCACCAGAGTCCATCAATCTTTCGTCAACCACTTCGTTTTCTCTAAATGATCCACTTTGCTTCATTAAATTATCAATCAAAGTAGTTTTGCCGTGGTCTACATGGGCTATGATAGTGATGTTTCTTATATCTTTGTTCATAAAATGTGGTTCTTATACCTATTTAATTATTTTTTAAAACTTAAAAAAAACTAATGTTTATTGAAGATCTTATTAAATTTGATGTTTAATTTGTTTTTTTTTGCTTTTCTTTTTTAAGTTTTCTTTTTTCTTTAAAACTTAATTTTGCTTTTTTTTTAATACTAGAGTCTTTAAAGGATTTTCCACTATATCTTTTTGACATATAATTATTCTACTCAAAAAAAAGGCCATCATAAGATGGCCTTTTTAAATTTTGTATTTGAGCGGGATTACATTCCCATGCCGCCCATACCGCCCATGCCGCCCATGCCACCAGGCATACCAGCAGGCATTCCACCACCAGCATCTTTTTCTTCTGGTTTGTCAGCAATCATTGCTTCTGTAGTTACTAATAATCCAGAAATTGATGCAGCGTCTTGTAGAGCTGTTCTAACAACTTTCACTGGATCAATAATACCTTTAGCAAACATATCACAATATTCTTCACTTTGTGCATCATATCCGTGAGTTTTTTTCTTTTGCTCTAACAATTTACCTACAACTACTGAGCCGTCTACACCAGCATTCTTAGTAATTTGTCTAATAGGAGCTTCTAAAGCTTTTCTTACAAGCTCAACACCAGCTTTTTGATCATCTCCTTTGGCTTTAACTTTTTCAAGGTCTTGAGCAGCATAAAGAAGAGCACATCCACCACCAGTTACAATACCCTCTTCAACAGCAGCTCTCGTTGCGTTTAAAGCATCTTCAACTCTGTCTTTTCTCTCTTTAACCTCAACTTCGGTGGCACCACCAACTTTAATAACTGCAACTCCACCCGCAAGTTTAGCAAGTCTTTCTTGAAGTTTTTCTCTATCATAATCAGAAGTTGTCTCGTCAACTTGTTGTTTGATAGATCCACATCTTGCCTCAATATCAGATTTTTTACCACTACCACTTACAATAGTACTGTTATCTTTATCGACTTTAATTTTTTTACAAGAACCAAGATCTTCAAGTTTAACGTTCTCAAGTTTTATTCCTAAATCTTGAGAAATTACTTGTCCCCCAGTTAGAATAGCAATATCTTCAAGCATTGCTTTTCTTCTATCACCAAACCCTGGCGCTTTTACAGCTACAACTTTTAATCCACCTCTTAATTTATTCACTACTAAAGTTGCTAAAGCTTCACCTTCAACATCCTCAGAAATAATCATTAATGGTCTGCCAGATTGAACAACCGCTTCTAAAAGAGGAACCATTGGTTGTAAGTTTGTTAGTTTGCTTTCATGAAGTAAAATGTAAGGATTGTCTAACTCCGTAGTCATTTTATCACTGTTTGTGATAAAGTATGGTGATAAGTAACCCCTATCAAACTGCATACCCTCAACAACATCTAGCTCAGTGTCAATTCCTTTTGCTTCTTCAACAGTGATAACACCTTCGTTACCAACTTTTTGCATCGCTTTAGCAATCATTGAACCAATTTCTTTATCACCATTTGATGAAATTGTACCAACTTGAGCTATTTCATCACTATCTTTAACTTTTTTGGCAGACGAAATAAGATTTTCTTTTACAGCTTCTACAGCAGAATCTATTCCTCTTTTGACATCCATTGGATTCATTCCGGCAGTAACATACTTAACACCTTCTGTTACTATTGCTTGAGCTAAAATAGTTGCAGTGGTTGTTCCGTCTCCAGCTTCTTCATTAGTTTTGCTAGCAACCTCTTTTACCATTTGAGCACCCATGTTTTCAAACTTGTCATCAAGATCAATTTCTTTTGCAACAGATACACCGTCCTTAGTAATCCTTGGGGCACCGTAAGATTTATCCATTACAACATTTCTTCCTTTTGGGCCTAAAGTCACTTTAACTGTATCAGCTAAAATGTTTACACCCCTCATCATTGCCGCTCTTGCTTCCGCGTCAAATTTAATTAGTTTTGCCATTTTACTTTCTCCTTTAAATTAAATTACTTACCTGAAATACCCATAATGTCAGACTCTTTCATTATGCTGTATTCTTTACCATCAATTTTAACTTCAGTACCTGACCATTTGCCAAATAAAACTTTGTCGCCAACTTTAACGTCCATTGGAATTAATTTTCCATCTTCTGTTTTTGCACCACCACCAATAGCAATTACCTTACCTTCTTGTGGTTTTTCTTGAGCAGTATCTGGGATGATAATTCCACCAGCAGTTTTTTCACTACTATCTAAAACTTCGATTAATACTCTGTCATGTAACGGTTTAAACTTCATAAATCTCCTTTATAATTCTATATAAATATGGTCTTCATATAGATATTACGTCGCCTATTTCAAGATTAGATATTCGATTAGATGCTAATAATGCTAGGAAATTAAGGATTTTATGGTTTATACCTTAAATAATGACTAGAAATATAGATTCAGATGGCCTTAGTTCAATAGTCCATAAATATGATCTATTTTATATAGATTTATGGGGCGTTGTTCATAATGGCATTAAACTTTATGAGGGTGCAATCAGCGTTCTTAAGGAGCTTAAAAAAAACAATAAAGATTTAGTTCTATTAACCAATGCACCTAGACCAAATGAAACTGTAAAAAATTTTTTAGAAAAAATGGGGATGGAAGAAGAGTTAAGAAATCATGTTTTTACATCGGGAGAAGCTGCACTTAATTATCTAAAAAAATCACATTTATCCAAAAAGTTTTTTCATATTGGACCCCCAAGAGACTTTGATTTATTCAATCCTTTTAAAAAAAACAAATCAAGTGATCTAGTTGAAAGTGAATATTTATTATGTACAGGGTTGTTTGACAGTCATAACAAAGATTTAAATTATTATAGAACTATGCTTGAGACCCATACTCATAAAGAAATGATCTGTACAAATCCTGATTTAATTGTAGATCGAGGAAATGTCAGAGAATTATGTGCAGGCTCTGTCGCCATGGTTTTTGAAAAAATGGGTGGAAGGGTAGTATACTTTGGAAAACCATATGCTGAGGTATATAATCAATCAATTGATAATTTTAAAAAAAGAACACTAGCAATAGGAGATAATTTAAATACAGATATTAAGGGTGCTAATTTATTGAATTACGACTCTTTATTAATTTCTAATGGCATCCATAAATTAGAAATATTTAACAAAGGTATTTTAGAGGTTTCAAAACAATATGAAACAGTTGTAAATTATACTCAGTCGGATCTTAAATGGTAAAATTATATAAAAATTTTAATATAAAAAAAAATCATAAAAATTCATTAATTTTAATTGGAAATTTTGATGGTGTACATCTGGGACATCAAAAATTATTTAAATTAGCAAAATTATATAAAAAAAAACATAAATTAAAAATTGGAGTGGTAAATTTTGATCCAATGCCAAAAATGTTTTTTAATAAATTGCATAAAAACTTTAGGATAACTAGTATTAATCAAAAAAATGCACTACTTAGCAAACTCAACGTAGATTTTATTATAACTAAAAAATTTGATAAAAAGTTTTCCAAAACAAAGTCAATTAATTTTATTAAAGAAATATTATTTAAAAAATTAAAATCAAAATTTATATTTGTTAGTAATAATTTTAGATTTGGAAATAAAAGAGAAGGTAATGTTAATTTGTTAATTAAAAACGAAAAAAAATTTAATTTTACAGTAGTAAAACCACAACCATTAATTAAACAAAAAAAAATAATTTCATCAACATTAATAAGAAGTTTTTTGGAAAAAGGATATTTAAAAAAAGCAAATAGGCTTTTAGATAGAAATTGGACAATTGATGGAGTAGTGCAGAAGGGAAGACAAATTGGTAAAAAAATTGGTTTTCCAACCTGTAACATAGACATTCAAGATTATGTTTTGGCTAAACCAGGGGTTTATGCAGTAAAAGTATTGAGATCTAATAATCCTAAATATTTAAGAGGGATAGCAAATCTTGGATATAGACCAACATTTAACCAGAAAAAAATCTTATTAGAGGTTCATTTGTTTAATTATTCTGGAAATCTTTATAATAAGCTCTTATCAGTAGAGTTTTTAAAGTTTATTAGAGAAGAAAAAAAATTTAAAAATGTTAATCAGTTAAAGTCTCAAATTAAAAAAGATTTAAATATAGCTAAAAAAACTAAATGACTAACACTGAAATAAACCTTCCAAAAACAGCTTTTTCAATGAAAGCTAATTTGCCTGTAAGAGAGCCAGAAATTCTAGAATATTGGCAGAAGATTAATCTTTATAAAAAATTAAGAAATTCAAGTAAAGGAAAAGAAAAATTTGTACTTCATGATGGTCCACCATATGCAAATGGAAATATTCATATGGGAACTGCTCTGAATAAAATTTTAAAAGATATTATTGTGAAATTCCATCAAATGGATGGTAAAGATTCTATTTATGTTCCAGGATGGGATTGTCATGGCTTACCGATTGAATGGAAAATAGAAGAACAATATAAAAAAAATAAAAAAAATAAGAACGAAGTTCCAATAGTAGAATTTAGAAAAGAATGTAGATCATTTGCAGAAAAATGGATTGAAGTGCATAAGAGTCAATTTAAACGTTTAGGTGTTGTAGGTGATTGGGAAAATTATTATTCTACTATGAGTTTCGAAGCTGAGGCTCAAATTGTTAGAGAGCTTGGTAAGTTTTTAAAGGAGGGAAGTTTATACAGAGGATTTAAACCAGTATTATGGTCTACTGTTGAAAAAACTGCTTTAGCAGATGCTGAAGTTGAATATCAAGATCATAAATCAGATACTATTTATACATCTTTCCCTATTAAAACATCTAACTTAAAAGACCTTGAGGGAAGTGAGATAATTATTTGGACCACAACTCCCTGGACAATTCCAGCTAATAGAGCATTAGCTTATAATGAAGCTCTTGATTATGTTCTGCTAGAATTAAATGATGATGGTGACTTTAAAAATAGAAAAATTATAGTTGCTGAAGCTTTACTAAAGTCAGTAATTGATGAATGTAAAATAAAAAATTATAAAAAAATTAAAATATTCAAAGGCAAAGAGTTAAAAGAAACGATTTGCAAGCATCCCTTTTTAGATTTAGGTTATGATTATGACATTCCAATGTTAGAGGCAAGGTTTGTGACAACTGAGCAAGGAACAGGAATTGTTCATTGTGCTCCTAGTCATGGTCCTGATGACTTTAATTTATGTTTAAATAATGGAATTAAAGCCATCGAAACAGTTGATGGAGATGGAAAATATACAAATCATGTAAATCTATTTGAAGGTCTTCATATTTTTAAAGCAAATCCAATAGTCATTGAAAAACTTAAAGAGCAAAAAAAATTATTGTCAAATGGTGAGCTATTGCATTCTTATCCGCATTCTTGGAGATCAAAAGCTCCATTAGTTCATAGAGCCACACCTCAATGGTTTATATCAATGGAAAGCCATAAGTTGAGAGATAAAGCATTAAAAGCAATCAATGATACAACTTTTTATCCAAGCAAGGGAAAAGAGAGATTAAAATCAATGATAGAAACTAGACCTGATTGGTGCGTATCAAGACAAAGAGTTTGGGGTGTTCCTCTTCCAATTTTTGTAAATAAAAAAACTAAAGAAATTTTATTAGACGAGGAGGTAAACGAGAATATTGCCTCTATTTATGAAAAAGAAGGTTCAGATTGTTGGTTTTCGGATGACCCACAAAGATTCTTGGGAAGCAAATACAAAGCTAAAGATTATGATAAGTTGAGCGATATTGTTGAAGTCTGGTTTGATAGTGGGTCCACTCATTCATTTGTTCTTGAAAAAAGAGAAGATTTGAAGTGGCCAGCATCAATGTATTTGGAAGGATCTGACCAACATCGGGGATGGTTTCATTCATCATTATTAGAATCATGTGGCACCAGGGGAAGAGCTCCATTTGAATCAATTTTATCTCATGGATTTGTTGTTGATGGTAAAGGATTGAAAATGTCAAAATCTTTAGGAAATGTAATTGCTCCTGAAGATATTTTAAAAAAATATGGAGCAGATATATTAAGAATTTGGGTAGCATCTTCTAATTATTCAGAGGACCTTAGAATTGACTATTCAATTCTAGATCAACATGCGGACTCATATAGAAAAATTAGAAATACATTTAGATATTTACTTGGAAACATAAATGACAATTTCAAAAAAATTGATTTTGAAAAAGTTAATTTAACTGAATTGCCAGAGCTTGAACAATTTATGTTGCATAAATTGTATTCTCTAAATGTTAATTTCAAAAAATATTTCGAAAATTATGATTTTCATAATTTGTATAAAGAACTACTTAATTTTTGTACTGTAGATTTATCAGCATTTTATTTTGATATAAGAAAAGATACTTTGTATTGTGATCCTATAGACTCTAAAAAAAGGCAATCAACAATATTGCTACTAAATATAATTTTAAATTCATTATTGAAATGGTTTGCACCAATCTTATCTTTTACCACTGAGGAAATTTACAGATTGTTACATAAAGAAAACAAAAGTATTCATCTAGAAAAATTTTTGATTTTTCCGAAAAATTTTGAGAACAAAAAACTATATCAAAAATGGGAAGAATTAATAAAAATAAGAAATATTTGCAATATTAGTATCGAGGAAAAAAGAGCCAATAAAGAAATTGGATCAAGTTTAGAAGCAAACATAGATATTCATCTAGATCAAAAATTTGAAAAAATTACCAATAACATAGATTTTTCTGAACTATGCATAACATCAAAAGCTAGAATTTCTTTTAAGGAAAACTCTGAAATAAGCGCACAAACAACAAAAGCAAAAGGAACTAAATGTACTCTATGCTGGAAAATTACTGAAAATGCTTGTGACAGAACCCATTGCCCGAAAAACTCTTAATGACCATACTAAATGTCAGTAAAACTTTTCTTATTAATTCAACAATTATTTTTTCAATCTTTTTATTAGATAGATTATCGAAACTTTATATAATTTATTTAGATAAAATAAATAATGGATCCGAAATATATCAATCAAAATTTTTGAATATCTACCTTATATGGAATGAGGGAATAGCTTTTGGGCTTTTTTCTTTAAATGATGAATATTTTTATAATATTTTAACTTTAATAATTTTTATTGTTATAATTGTAATTTTGTATTTAGTTACGAAAAATAAGGGATTTAAAAGATATTCACTTGTTTTAATTTTAGGAGGCGCAATTGGTAATTTATTTGATAGAATTTTTTACAATGCAGTGCCAGATTTTATAGATTTCCATATTGGAAATTTTCATTGGTTTATTTTCAATGTATCAGATATATTTATATCTATAGGCGTAATTTTTATGATAATTTTAGAACTAATTGGTAAAAATGATAAAAAAATTAATCAATAAATCAATAATATTTTTTTTATTTTTAATGTATGGATTAATTTTTAATAGTTGCTCAACAGTTCAAAAAGCCTTCGACCCTGAGAGAAAAAATAGTTCAGACGAATTTTTAGTTGAAAAAAAATCCCCACTATCTATGCCACCAGATTTTGAGGAATTACCAATACCACAAATAGGACAGACCAACGAACAAGACCAGTCTGAAGATATAGAGACTTTAATTACAAATTCACAGGTGGATAATAATCAAAATCAATCACTAGATAACACTGGTGAAGAATTAGAGGAAATATTAATAAATAAAATCAAAAGTAATTAATGTTAACAAAAAATATAGGTTTTATTAATTTTCAAATAAAAAAAAAAAATAAATCAATTAGGTCTAAATTAAATTTATTGTTAAAAAAGGACTATCAAGTTGTTAAGTCTTTAAGAAAATCTTATAAAGATACTTATAATAAAAAAATATTCAAAATTTTCAAAAAAAAACTTGAATATAGAGTTATCGGAATGGGTGGTTCTTCTCTTGGTTCCCAAGCAATTTATGATTTTCTAAAACATAAAATAAAAAAAAGTTTTTTTTTTGTTAATAATCTTCAAGCAAATCAAAAAATAAAATCTAATAAATTATACAACAACTTAATTATTTCTAAATCTGGCAACACAATCGAAACAATAGTAAACTCAAATGTTCTTATTAAAAAAAAAGAAAAAAATTTATTAATTACTGAAAATAAAGAAAGTTACTTAAAAAAACTAGCAAAAAAACTTAGTGCTGAAGTAGTGGATCATAATAACTTTATTGGAGGGAGATATTCAGTCTTATCAGAAGTTGGAATGTTACCATCAGAGCTAATGGGTTTAAATCCTCAAAAATTTAGACAACTAAACAATCTAGTAAAAAATAAATCGTTTATCAATTCGCTTATTAAGGATGTTTCGGCAACAGTATTTTATTTACAAAAAAAAAAATTTAACTCAATAATTATAAATTATGATGAAACCTCCACAAATATATTCAATTGGTATCAACAATTAATCGCAGAAAGTCTAGGAAAAAAGGGAAAAGGTATATTACCTATCATATCTAATATGCCGAAAGATAATCATAGCGTTATGCAATTATATCTTGATGGTTTTAAAAACAATTTTTTTACATTCTTTTTTGTAAAAGAAAATAATTCAACAAAAATTAAAAATGATGAAATTCTAGAGAATTTTCAACATTTAAAAAACAAAAATTTAAATGAAATAATGTATGCACAAAAGAAAGCTACAGAGAATGTTTTTAAAACGAAAAATATTCCATTTAGAAGCTTTGAGGTAAATAGAAGAGATGAAAAAACTTTAGGAGAATTGTTTTGTTTTTTTATACTAGAAACAATCTTAATTGGGAAATGTCTGAATATTAACCCATTTAATCAACCTGCTGTAGAACTAATTAAGAAGGAAACCACAAAAATTTTAAATTAACTATAAACACAAAAAAAAATTTTTGATATACCGTATTTTTTTTCCTCTACTATTTTCAATGATTTGAAAAATATATCGTTTTGTTTTTTATGTCGATGAATTATTAAAATGCCATTATCTTTCAAAATTTTTTTTAACTGCAGTTCACCAATAAGTTTTTCTAATTTGGTTTCTTTGTATGGAGGGTCTAGAAAAATAATATCAAACTGCTTATCTAAATTTTTAAAATTAAAATCTATTAAAATATTTTGCTCTATTATAGAGTAATTTTTCAAAGTCTTTAAACTTGTTAAATTTTTTTTTAAGGTGGGCAAAATACCTTTATAGTTTTCAACAAAAGTAACAAATTTTGCTCCTCTTGATAGACATTCAATACCAAATGAACCAGTACCAGAAAAAAGATCTAATATTTCAGAATTTTCGAGTTTAATTGAAAACTTTTTAGAATGTTTAAGAATATTAAAAATTGATTCTTTTGTGAGATCTTTGAGAGGACGTGTTTTTATATCTTTAGGTTCTAATATTTTCTTCCCTTTAAAGTCACCTGATATGACTCTCATTTTCCAATTACCTTAAAAGCAATATCTTTTCTATAAAATCCATCATTCCAGTTAAGCTTATTTAAATTATCATGAATATTCTCTCGTGCACTCGACAAGTCCCCTGAAAGTGAAATAAAATTTAGCACTCTTCCACCAACGGCTAAAATTTCATTATCTTCTATTATAGTTCCAGCATGAAAAAGGTGATTATTTTTATCTAATTTTAATATATTAAGATTATTAATTTTTACTTTTTTTTCATATTTATCTGGGTATCCCTTTGAACACAAAACTACACATAAACTTTTTTTATTTGCCCATTCAATTTTTATATTTTCAAGATTTTGTTCAACACATGCAATTAAGATATCTAAAAAGTCTGTATTTAATATAGGTAATAATGTTTGACACTCTGGGTCCCCCATTCTTACATTATATTCAATCAGATAGGGTTCATTATTTTTAACCATCAAGCCAGCATACAAAAAACCTTTATAATCAGTACCTAAATCAGAAAGTCCCTTTAGTGTTGGTTTAATAATTTTATTTAATATCTTTTGATTTAATTCATTATTTATTAATCTAGAAGGAGAGTAGGCACCCATACCACCAGTATTTTTCCCTGTATCACCTTCTCCTACTCGCTTGTGATCTTGCGCTGTTCCAAAGCTTTTAAAATCTTTCCCATCACTAATGATAAAATAGCTCATCTCCTCACCTTCTAAAAATTCTTCAACTAGTATGTTTTCAGCATATCCAAATTTCCCACCAAATATTTCCTCTACAGCATTAGTAGACTCATCTAAATTTTTACAAATATAGACACCCTTTCCAGAGGCCAAGTTGTCAGCTTTAATAACTATTGGATGATTGGCTTTTTTTAAAAATTTAAATGTATCTTCCTTAGTTTCAAAAGTACCAAAGTCTGCTGTTGGTATATTGTATTTTTTACAAAGATTTTTTGTAAATATTTTTGACCCCTCCAATTGAGATGACATCTTATTAGGTCCAAACACTTTAATATTAAATTTTTCTAAATAATCTACTATGCCATCTACCAAAGGTTGTTCTGGTCCAACTATTACAAAGTTAATTTTCTCCTTTTTCAAGAAATTATAAACTTGCTCAAAGTTATTTATGTCAATAATTATATTTTCAGCAATTATATCTGTACCAGCGTTTCCAGGTAAGCAAAAAATTTTTTCGATTTTTTTTGATTTAGATATGGCATAAGCAATAGCATGTTCTCTGCCACCACTTCCAAGAATTGCAATTTTCATATAATTACTTATATATCTAATTGATGAAAAATAAATTGGCTAAATTAAAATATTTACCAAACAACTTTAACGTACTTGAAGCTGGTGATCATGTTATTTGTGCTGTTTCAGGTAAAAAAATTTTATTAGAGAACTTAAATTATTGGAATGTTGAAAATCAAGAGCCTTATTTTTCCTATGTTGAGGCCTCTATGAAAAGAGAAAATAATACTTGAAATCTTATCTTTAGCCTTTCCACCTATCATGGGACCATATCCATTGATCTAAATTTTTGAGTATCATTTTTTCAAGAATATTATTGAGATATAAAGTTATCTGATTAATAGTTTTTGATCTATCTAATTTAATTGGTTTTGAAACATACATTTTAAAAAAATTTTGTTTATTTCTCTCAATATAGATAGGGACTACAGGACAACCATATTTTTTTATTAACTGTGCTGGTATTGTTGTCGTTGTAGCCAAGTGTTTAAAGAAAGGAATTTTTTCTCCCTCTCTTACTCGTTGATCAATCATCAATGCAATTGATTTTCCATCTTTAAGATATTTTACAATATCTCTTGTTCCCGCTCTTCCTTTTTTGATTTGAATTTTGCATATATCTCTAGTCCTTATTTTTTCCATTACTCTATTTAAATATGGGTTATTAAGGGGCCTGTAGATAGCTGCGCATTCAATTCCTGCCTTTTCTATTTGCATGGCCATCAACTCAAAATTATTAAAGTGACCAGAAATAAAAACTACTTTTTGTTTGTTCTTTTTAATTTGTTTAAGATATTCAATTCCATCTATTGAAATATAATTTTTGAGTTTATCATTTCTGAAGTTCTTAAGGTGGACATATTCCGCTAAAATTCGACCATAATTTCCAAGAACATTAGAAGCTATATCGTTATGATTACTTTCAATATTTGCTTTCTCAAGGTTTTTTATAATTAGAGTTTTAGGCCTAAATATAGGACCAATGAATCTGCCAATTAAATAACCTAAATAGGATGAAATTTTAAAACCTAAAATTTTAAATAGGAAAAATAAAATATTTATTATTGCAAATTGAGTAAGGTGTTTAATTGTTTTCATTAATATTAAATAATATTTTTTTAAATTTATTTAAGTTTTGAATTACTAGTTTAATTTTTAAAACCTTTAAACCTTTTCTTTGATTTTTCCTTAATCGATAATAATCTTTCTCAGTTGTAATAATACTTAATCCTTCTTTTTTTGCTTTTTCTCTAATATTGTTAATATCTTTTCTTGATATTTCATGATGATCAGGAAAAATAATTTTCTTTTTAATTTTAAATTTATTTTTTAATAAAGTTTTTTCAAATTCATGGGGATTACCAATTCCACAAAACATTAAGTATTTAATCTTTCTATTTAATTTATTTAAATTTGAAGGTTTATAAGTGCTTCTAAAAATTTTTATATTTTTATTCATGGATTTAATTTTTTTATAAAGTTTTAAATTCTCATCTTCACCATTAAAAAAAACTAAATCATTTTTATTTATTTCACTGATATTTTCTCTCAGAGGACCCGCTGGAAATAAAAATCCATTTCCTATTCCTTCATCTGTATTAAAGCAGACAATTCTTAAATTATATTTAATATTTTTTTGCTGCAAACCATCATCTAATAAGGCAATTTCAAACTTTTTATTTTCCGCACTTTTTAAAGATTTTAATCTGTTAATATTTGATAGCACAGAACCTTTTTTTTTCAGTAGATTCAATTCGTCTTTTTGATTTTTATAACTTTTCTTGATAAAAACGACTTTATATTTCTTTTTAAGTAGTTCACTTAATTCTATAGATAAAGATGTTTTGCCAGTGCCACCAACAAATATATTTCCAATACAAATTGTTTTAATATTAAATTTTTTTTTAACATAATTTTTTTTCAGAATATTTATTAAATATGTAATTATTGAAAAAGGGTATAAAATGTAAGAGAATAAATTTCTTTCAAGCCAAAACTTTGGTTTTATTAATTTCATTAAATATATTCAGATATATAGGAAAAATTTTTATTTAAAATTTTATCCCCAATTCTAAAAATTTTCTTTTTATTGTTATTAGATAATTTTTTATTAAGTCTCATACTAATGATTTTTTTTATTTTAGTTGTATTTGAAGTTCTTATTGACATTCTGTTCTTCTCTAAAAATTTGTATATCTCCTTAAAATTCTCAATGTTTGGTCCACTTATAATATAGTTTCCAAGTCTTGCTGGTTCTAGAGGATTTTGACCACCATGTTTTATCATAGAGCCCCCCATAAATGTAACATTACTTAAACTATAAAACCTTGATGCCTCCCCGTAAGTATCTACCAAATAAATATCTGTATCTTTTTTTAATTTTTTACCTGATGAGTAAGTTATCACATTTAAATTATCATTCTTAAGATTGTTTATTATGTTTTTTGACCTATTAATATGACGAGGAATTATAATTGTTAATAATTTTTTTTCTTTTTTTTTTAGATCTTTATGTAATTTAGAAATAAAAATTTCCTCAGAATTATGGGTACTAGCTGCGCACCAAACTTTAAAATTATTAAACTTTTTATTAAGATTTATTTTGCCTTTGAAATTAATTTTATTTTTTCCATAATATTTCAGGTTACCTGCAATTTTGATTTTTTTTACTCCAAGTTTTTTGAGAAACATTTTTGTCTCTAAATTAGAGGGTAAAGCTAATGATATTTTACTAAAAATTGTTTCTGCAAAATTTCGAACTAAATTCCATCTATTAAAGCTTTTTCTTGTTATTCTTGCATTTAATAGAACTATTGGTATTTTTTTAAAATATAAATTTTCAATCATATTTGGCCATATTTCTGAGTCTACAAAAATAGCTATTTGTGGTTTCCAAACCCTAATGAATTTATTTGTTAAAAAATTAGTATCTAGGGGATAATATTTATGATGAGTTTTTTTGAATTTTTTTTTTTGAAAAATTTTAGCTGAGCTTATAGTGGTTGTTGTAACTAGCATTTGTTTTATTTTTTTATTTCTTTCTAATTTATCTATAATTGGTAAAATACTCATAAGTTCTCCTACACTTGCTGCATGGAACCAAATTGATTTTAAGTTATTTTTTTTTGAATAAATACAGAATTTTTCACTGACGCTTAATAATTCCTCTTTTTTTTTAATTAATCGAAATAAAATAATAATAGGTGAAATTAAAATAATTAAATTTGTAAATACTCTGTATACAAAATACATTAATGCTTCTTTATTTGTCTATCATAGAAGTTTTTATAAACTTGAGAATTTGCCAATAAACTTTCATGATTTCCACTGTCTACAACTCTACCTTTTTCTAATACATAAATATTATCTGAGTTAAGAATAGTTGATAATCGATGAGCAATTACAATTGTTGTTTTATTTGATGTTAATTTATCTATGGCTTTTTGAATTTTTTCTTCAGTTTCAGAGTCTAAAGACGAAGTAGCCTCATCCAGTAGAATTATTTTACTTTTTTTCAAAAAGGCTCTAGCAATTGATAACCTTTGTTTTTCACCTCCTGACAGCCTCACACCATTTTCACCAATCATTTCATCGTAACCTTTTTCTAAATTATTTATAAAATCCTCACACATTGCTAGTTTTGCAGCTTCATAAACCTCTTCATCACTTGCATCTGGTCTAGCATATTTAATATTATTTAAAACTGTATCATCAAATAAGGTTGTATTTTGATCTACTATAGAAATTTCTTTTCTGATTGAGCTCAGATTCATTATTGAAATATCTTGATTATCAATTTCAATATTTCCACTTAAAGGTGAATAAATCCTTGGGATCATATTTAATAATGTTGATTTTCCTGACCCACTATGACCCACTAAAGCTGTCATTGTATTACCAGGAAATTTTAATGAAATGTCTCTTAATACATTGTTATCTAAATTTTTTTCATAAGCAAAACTAACTTTATTAAAATTAATATCACCACCAGACAAAATTAACTTTTCACTTTCAATATTTGGATTAATTTTATTTTTTAAGTCTATTATTGGTATAATTCTATTAGCTGCTGCTAGTCCTTGTGATATTGCTACATTTACCTTTGTTAAAGTTTTTACCGGTTGATAAGCCAACATCATTGCTGCCAAAAATGAAAAGAAATTATTTATTGCCAATTCTTCGTTAAGAATAAGTTTACCAGAGTAAAAAATTAGAATAGCAATCATTATTCCTGTTAAAAATTCCATAATAGGGGTGGATCTAATATAAACAGCTGCAATTTTAGCTGATTTTTCTTTCAAATTTTTAACAAATATTTCTGATCTATTTTCCTCATAATTTTCTCGTTGAAAAATTTTTATTATTTTATGGTTTTTGAAAAGGTCTATAAGGTATCTATTTAAATCCCCTGATTTTTCTTGCGCTTGAGTAGAAATTTTGCTCATTCTTTTTCCTAAGATTTTTGCAGTTAAAGATGCTAGTGGTATCATTACAATTGCTATCAAAGATAACTTCCAATTCTGTAAAAACATAACAGTTAGCAAACCAATTAGAGTAAGACCATCCTTGAAAATACTTAGAAATGCATCTGCCAACATTCTAGTGATCTGATCAACATCAAAATTAATATTTGAAACATATTTACCCGAGTGTTTATTTTCTATAACTTCAGTATCTGCATTTATAAAAGAGCTAAGCATGTCTGTTTGTATCATTTTTTTTACTTCTTCAGACACATTGATCATAATGAGTTTAGCAAAATATAAAGACAATCCTTTTGCACAAAAAGCAATAATTATTGCTATTGGTATTATAAATATCAAAGTTTGATCTTTATTTAAAAATATTTTTTCAATTGCGGGGTCTAATAGCCACGCTGTAGCGGAAGTACTGATTGCAACAACTACTGAAAAAATCGCTGCT